>JACTTX010000006.1 GCA_015661005.1 Candidatus Magasanikiibacteriota bacterium | reverse complement strand
CATCATAAATTTTGGCCTGAAGATCAACGCCGTATTGGTTTTTCAAACTGGGAAAATCATTGACGTCAGAAAAGGTGGCTTTGGGATCAGCCGCCCTAATTTGGCTTTGATACTCCTGCACAAGTTCATCCAGCGTGGCAAAACTTCCGCCGTTGTCTGTTGTGTTGATGTTTTGAATGGCCAAAGTGGTGTAATCATCTCCACTGTATTTTCCCATGATCACGGCGCTGTCATTGGGCTGTTGAACTTCCCAATCTAAAGGATGGCCGACAATATATCCAAGTTTTTCTCCGCCATCAAAATTCTGAAGAGTGGCAGGCGCCGCAGGAGAGGTGGATGATATCACCTTTTTCTTATTAAACTGACCCATGACCAGCGCCACCACAGCTACAGCCACGATTAGCACACCGCCAACGATGAGACCGATGGTGGCCGCTTTATTTTGAACCTTGCCGATTGTGTCATCCATAATTTTTAGTTAGTTATTTTGTGAATATGATACCAGTTTAGAGTTTGGCGCGCAAATTGAGCTGTGGATTTCTTTTTTGGCGCGAGTGTCGTACAATATAGAAGAAGCTGGATTATGGCGCGAATAATCAAAATTAAAAAACTAGCGCCGGTTCAGAAAGCGCGGCCAACGGCCACCAAACTTGAGCGGCTGGTCAAAGATTTTTTGGATCATTTAGAAGTGGAAAAAAATCGTTCTGTTTTGACGCGCGGGAATTACGATTATTATCTGCGGCGGTTTTTGACCGTGGCGCGGCTCGCCGATCCGGCGCAAATTACGTTGGACGCGGTTCGCGATTTTCGTTTGTGGTTGCATCGGCAGACGGATCGCTCCGGGGTATTGCTGGCCGCCTCTACGCAAAATTATCATCTGATTGCCCTGCGTTCGTTTTTGAAATACTTGGCCAAGCGCGATATAAAAAGTTTGGCGTCGGAAAAAATTGAACTGGCCAAAATGCCGGATCGGCACATTGATATTTTGGAGTCGGCGGAGTTGGAGCGATTGTTGGAAGCGCCAATGCAGACGCCGGAAGTTTCCGACGCTGTTACGGAAAAAAATATTGCCGCCGTTGCCGCCCGGCGGCGTTTGGTTCAACTCCGTGACAAAGCAATTTTGGAACTGCTTTTCAGCACCGGTTTGCGCGTCTCCGAATTGGCGGGACTTAAAAAGGAAGACGTGAATTTGAATCGCGATGAGTTCACGGTGCTGGGGAAGGGGCGCAAGCGGCGGGTGGTGTTTCTTTCCGAGCAGGCCAAGTATTGGCTGAAAAAATATTTGGAAACGCGGAAGGATATGAGCCCGTTTTTATTTGTGAATCACGATCGGGCCGGCGTCAAACGCGCCACCATGAAGGAGAAGGAGGAGGGGCTCACGCCGCGTTCCATTCAGCGGGCGATTGAAAAATATGCGCGTCACGCCGGAATAATCAAACGAGTGACACCGCACGTGATGCGCCATTCTTTTGCCACGGACTTATTGAGAAACGGCGCGGATATTCGTTCGGTGCAATCAATGCTCGGGCATTCTTCCATCACCACCACGCAAATTTATACCCACATCACGGATAAGGGTTTGCGCGATGTGCATCAGCGGTTTCATGGCAAGGATCGCGGTTTAAAAGGGGACAGTTCTAATTCTACATAGAATTCTATGTGGTATGCTTTCCGTTATTATTCCGACTTTTGAGCGTCGCGCACTTTTGGAAAAATGTTTGACCAGTGTTTTTTTACAGCGCGGCGCCGGTGAGTTTGAGATGATTGTTGTTGATGACGGTTCAACTGACGGCACGGCCGATTATTTACGGGGGCGGGAAAAGGCCGGAGAATTGCGCGTCGTTCATCATAAACAAAATCGCGGACCGGCGGCGGCCCGGAATTCCGGCGTCGCCATTGCCCGCGGAGAAATTTTGGCGTTTATTGACGATGATTGTGCGGCCGCGCCGGATTGGCTGACGGGATTGGTGCGCCCGTTTGAAGCGCCGGAAATTCTGGCCGCTTTTGGCGCCATCATATACAAAGAGGAAAACGCGTCTGTTGAATATGATGAATGCATCATTGACAATCCGGAGGCGCGAAAATCAATGGGCGGTAATTTCGCCATCCGCCGGGAAATTTTTGAACGTCTAAATGGTTTTGATGAATCGCTTTACACTTTTGAGGATGTTGATTTGTCTTTGCGTGTTTGGAGTGCAGGCCGCGTGGCCAGCGCATCGTTGGCCCGCGTCTACCACGCCGAATTTCGCTGGACGCCGGAGACACTGGATCGCTGGGTTGCTCGCGCTCGTGTCTGGCCAACTCTTCTTAAGCGTCACGATTTTTCCATTGATCAAAATTATCGTTTGAAGCGCTATTGGATTTTTTTAGAGCCGCGAGATTGGTTGGCAATAGGGAAGTATCTTTTGCGAGCGCCATTGAATCTCTTGCGCTTACGTCGGCAGAGCGGCGCCCGAGCACAATTTGAACTGCGGTGGTTGAAGACGCTCGTTCGTCGGCGATTGTCCGTTTGGCGCGGCGGCTGGCAGGCGCGCACATTGGTTATTTAACGGCCGGGCACATTTGTCTTGTCGTCCTGTTAGTATCTGTCAGTAGGACTCATCAGCGCCGAACACAGCAATAAAAAAAGGAGGGTGAGGCAGGATCACCCTCCAAGAAAAGAGACATCCGATTGCACGTCTTTCGACAGCAAATTGATCGTCTCTTTGTTAATTTCACACGCCTGCCGTTCATGAGACACATCTGCACACGTCCTAAGGACACCATTGCTTTCGTCTCATGAATCCGTGTTTTACTGATGTTGCCGAGCGGGGAGACACTGACCTCCTCGTTCCGAAGAACAAATGGCTCATCGTCTCTCCCGCTCGTACTTTAGGCCGCTTTGGCCGAATGGCCAGCGGTCATCTCACGCTCAAGCCGCCACCACTCGCGCCAGAGCCACTCCACGAACTTCGTGACCGTGCGCCACAAAGCCATCTTGTGGATGTGTCCGTCCATGTAGCGGCGGACGTGGCGGCCGTTCTTGTCGGAGCCATCCTGAAGCCCTTCGGCCCCCTGATCGGTGCTCGTTTTAACCGCGGTCAGCTTGCCGCTGTCCTTCTGGCACTCTTCCAACGGCACACCACAGGCGGCGCACTCCACAGACGGGTGCTTGGTCCGGAACTTGGCCTTGTACTCGAGCAACTTCTGCCCCCACGGGGAGTTGGGGTTGCGGTTGAACTGATCGGTCAGCAGAAACAGCGCCTGCCGACCATCAGGGTGCCAGTTGGCAACCTCGCCCTGCCGCCGACGAACGAACTGCTTGCCCGTCTCGCGCTGGCCAAAGCGACCGCCCTCCATGACGTGAACGCCCAAGAACGCCTTGAGCTTGGCGTCCGTCTCAAACCGACGGATGTCGCCGATCGCCACAATGAGTCGGGCGGCGATCATGGGGCCGATCCCCCTGACCGGTTTGAAGATTTGCTCATAGACCGGAAGGTCACGCAGGATCTTCTCAATCTCGCGGTTCCTTGCGGCCTCCTCCTTAATCAAGGCCTGGATGATGTGATCGTTCGCGCGTGCTTTCTCGTACGCGACCTCAATCTCACCCTCCGGATACTTGCCTTCCTCGGAGCAGAAGATCAGGCCGATGAGGCGCGAGCGCAGGCGCTGTTCGCCGCCAATCCGCGCCTTCATCGCGTCCACGCGGTTGCGCCAGGTCTCCACCAACCGGATTTGAACGCGATCCCGACCTGTCGTCGGAAAGAAATCGGCCTCGTTGTCCCGCACGAGCTCGGCCAAGGTTTTGGCGTCCTCGTCCTTCTCTCGCTTGAAGTGATCCTCGCGCCATGCCTTGAGCTTGGCCGACCGAATGCGCATGACAGCCGTCTGTCCGGAGAGCTCCTCGGCCCGACGGGACAGCGCAAAAGCCAGCCGGTCGCCCGATCCGCCAAGCGCCATACCGACGACGTCGTCCGGCTTGAAGCCGTCGTATGAGGCCGGGATTTCCAGAACGTGCGGCTTGCCATCCAGCTCCTTCACGACGTGCGTGTTGGAGAGTTTGGCCGCATCCTCGTTTTTCTTTACCTTGCGAAAGCGAAGGTGATGCCGATGTCGGCCGTTCTTGAGCTCGTTCAGGAGCGCGTCGTCTTCGCCGTTCACGGCCAGCCGCCAGCTCGTGGGGTAATAACCGAGCACCCAGTCAAGCTCGTCGGTCTCGGTGTCCAGGTCATAGGTTCTGACCGTGCCGTCCACAATGACGCAGACCTGCGTCGGGCTGGAGTCGCCATCGGAAAGCTTCTTCACCCGATGTCTGATTCCGATGAAACGTACCATTGGCTCCTCCTTGCGTTGCGTCCCGATATTCTCGGGACAGGTTGTGATTGCGTCCCAATAAAGGGACAAATGAAGGTGCACGATATTCGTCGTCCTTTTGTTGGACACCGCCATGATCGCACCTTCCTTCTGAATCAAACAAAATGTTGGACACAAAAGGAAGGCGGCTTGCGGACGATGCATGTCCTGTTCCTAACGTGCATTGAGGTGTCCGCAAGCCGGGTTTGAAGGCGCAACACCTTCTACGTCATTCAACAAGCTCCATTACGCGCCTTCCTGCTGTGCCGAAAATTTCGGAACAAAAGGAAGGCGGCCAGCGCAACAAAAGTTTGATCGTGCTAAACACACCACCCTCTTCGTTGCGCTGGCCAACGTTAATTCATGAGGAGGACAAATTTTTTGACGTCCCAGACAGCCGCATCTTCGTCCTCCTTTCAATCCCGATAAAGATCATCGGAACTGAAAGGAAGGGGGCTTGCGGACACCACATTCCACGTTAGGAACAATCCGCCCATCGTCCGCAAGCCCTAATGCCACACCCACAGTGTCGTCTTTATGGGACAGCACTCAAATCGTGGCAAAATTGTGAGGGACACGCCAACATTCGTCTTGCAGTAACAAGACAGTTCACGTCCCTCCACAGAATCCGCACAAAAGTGTGGACTCTGTGGAAGGGCGGAAGGGACATCAGCAACTTCGTTTAGAAAACAATATGCCAATCGTCCCTTCCGCCGGTGAGGCCTTCGCCCCAAACTATCCCGTCTAACACGGAACTTGACATTCAATCACAGCCGCCGGTGAAAGTCAAGGGCTGTACAGCTCGCGGTGTATAATTGACGGACGCGATTTTTAGGAATAAGATTCCACGTCCCCGTAGCTTAGCTGGATAAAGCGACTGCCTTCTAAGCAGTAGATCGTTGGTCCGAATCCAACCGGGGACACCAAACGCCGATTAAAAAAAATTTGACAAGATTTTTGGCGCGTATTATAGTCAAATCAAACGCTGGGATGGCTACACTAAAAGGGCCATTCGCTGGTTGTCCAAAATAAACCCGTGACTTTCGAGCCGGGTTTTTATTGTATTTACGGACACGGGCCCGTGGTGCAATTAGTCAGCATGCCAGCGTCGACACCTGGCGAAGCTGGTGCAAATCCCGCCGGGTCCACAAATGCAGAAATGGTGAATGGCAAATTGTTGTCAAAAAGTGAGTTGTAAATATCGTGTTCTCCAATCAAGAACGCTATTTACAACTCACTTTTTGACACCCCCCACCACTTTCCAGCTTCCAATTCTCGCTGGTTATGGCGGGCATAAAAATCGTGGTATACTGAAAGCGGTAATTTACAACCTATTTACAATCTATGCGACACCTCATTTTAGTCATTGCCTCATTCAGCACCTTACTCATCACGGCCCCGACCTTGGCCTTCACTTCGGCCGAAGGCGGAGGATCGGCCAACATCATCACAGCCACAACTCTCGCCAATCTTGACACCTTCGCGGTGCGCTGTAATGTTGATGGCGATATTCAAGCCGGCCGCACCGGTTTGGTGGTGACCATTCAAAAAGACGCCTCCGTACCCACGCTTAAATTTGCCACCTTGCCTTTGCCAACGATCACAGCTTTTGGTTCCGTCGTTGCCGACACGGCGCAAATCTCGGATACTTCGCTCACCATTCCTATCAATCTAACCTGCAAGAGGAATGATTACATTCAAATTTCCGGCCTGCGTGTTCTTTTGACTTCAGCCACTGGTTACGGCGTCGGCACTGCGCGATTACTGGCCACGACAAACGGCGGCACAGCCACCGGTTCTTCTTTCAACGTGAACAACCCAGCGCCGCCTTCCATCACCGTTTTTGGTGGCGGCGCGGGGCAATCAGTTTCTGGCACAACCTCCGTGCTTCTGGATCCGGCCACCGTCACTTGCGGAAGTGATAATTCCGTGAATCCTTCAACGCTCACGGTTACGATTCAAAAAACCGAAGGTCCATCGCTTTCATTTGATCCAACTTCACAACCGCAAATCGGAATCTCCGGCACCTCGCTTCTTGCCGGAACGCCAATCGTGAACGCGAGTCAGATCAGTGTGCCGATTATTGCCGGCTGTAAAGCCAATGAAAATCTTTCGCTTTCAAACATTAAGGTGAAAGTTACCACACCCGCGGAATACGGCGCCGGCTCATCAAAACTTAAGTTCACGGCCGCCAACGGCGTTACGGCAACGGGTAGCAATATTCCGGTCAGCAATTTTCCGCCGGCGCAAGCGGCCTCTCTATCCGTCACCGGCGGAACAACGGCCTCGGCTCTCTCCGGTTCAACCAGCGTTACTTTGTCACCGCTTGTCGTCAAATGCTTGACCGACAGTTCCATGAATGCCACCGGCGTTCTTTTTACGCTGGAAAAAATTTCCGGCCCAACGGTTTACTTTGATACGGCTTCTTTGCCGCAAATCACCAAAGTCGGGACATCGTGGACAACCGGACAGGCGCAGTATGGCGCCACAAATATTACCATTCCGGTTTCTTCCGGCGCCTGTAAAACCAATGACTCAATAACCCTGACCGGCCTCAAAGTGAAATTAGCATCACCAACAGAATATGGAACCGGCACTGATTATTTAAAAGTGACGGCGGCCACTACCGCCTCGGCGGCGAGTTTCAGCGTGAACAATCCGGCTCCAGCCACGCCAGCCGCACCGGTTGGTCCGCCGCCGGTGATGACCGGCGCGCAATATAGTGATACCAATAATGATGGGCGCGTTGATAAAATTTTGGTGAACTTTGACAGGCCGATTCAGTATTCTTTCAAGTCAGGAGAGTGGTTGATAACGAATTCGTTTGCCTCGTGGAGTGTGAACGGCGCCACGATTTCCGGTTCCGTTTTGACACTGGACGTTGGCGCCGCTGGCTACTTAACCGGCACGGTCGGCGCGAGTGTTGTGCTCACTTATTATGGTTCAACACTTTCCGATTCGGCGGGCGCCGCCAAGTTGGTCTACGGAAGTTCCGTGGCGGTGACGGATAACGCGCCGCCAACCGTGCTTTACACCTCTCCTTCCTCTGGCGTGAATTATGTGAGCAACGCGCCGTCGCAATATGATCCATTGCGCATCACGTTTTCAGAAGTGGTAACCGGCGGATCCGTCAGCGTCACGCCGTCTGTCGGAACGCTCTCACTCTCTTATGTCGGTACGCAAGTGCAAGTTAGCCACCCTGCGCCTTTTGCCACCGGCGTGACTTATACCATTACTCTTTCCGGATTTAACTCCGCCTCCAATGGTCAATCAGGTCCGCTTCCTTCTTATTCCTTCACTTATTCCGCGGAACCGCCGTCCGGCGCGATCAGTATTAACGGCGGCGATATTTATTCCAATAGCGCCAACGTGGTGGTGTCGCTCTATTCAGGAGCGGCTACTTACATGCGCTTGAGCAATTCGTCGGATTTTACAGGTTTGGGTTTTGAAGGTTACAACACGCAAAAGGCCTGGGTGCTTCCGGGCGGGGACGGCCCCAAAACCGTTTGTGTGCAGTTTGAGTCCTCCATCGGCGCCATTTCCGCGCCCTACTGTGACAGTATCATTTTGCAGACCTCACCAAATCCGCCGGGCGCGCCGTCAAATCCCGCTGTCACGATTTCCGGCGGCGCCTCCACCGTGAATCAGCCGCAAGTGAATCTCACACTCTCGGTCGGCGGCGCTTCCCAAATGATTATTTCCAATCGCGCTGACTTTTTGGGCGCAAATTGGGAAACTTATCAGACGAGCAAATCATGGATTTTGAATTCTGGAAACGGGAGTAAAACCGTTTATGCGCAGTTTCGCACCGCCGCCGGAGTTGTCTCCAATGTTGTTTCGGACAGCGTTACTTTGAAAGTGACGCCGGTCTCCATTCCCGGTATTTCTACCGGTGCGCTGATTAAAGGAAGCGGGCCGACGGTTTACTATTACGGTTTTGACGGTTTGCGGCATCCTTTTCCCAACGTGCATGTGTTTTTTTCCTGGTATCCAAACTTCAAGAGTGTCAAAAAAGTGAAGGACACGCAACTGTCCGCCGTGCCTTTAGGACAAATTGTCACGATGCGCCCCGGCACATATCTGATTAAATTCCAAACTGATCCCAAGGTCTACGCCGTGGAACCGGGCGGCGTTTTGCGCTGGATTCTTGATGAAGACACGGCTAAGAATTTGTACGGTTCTAAATGGGGAAGTTTGGTGCGTGAATTTGATGAGACGTTTTTGGCTGACTATACCTATGGCGCGGACGCCGTGATGAATGTCCATCCGGACGGAACCGTGATTCAAAGTAAGGCCAACTCCGCGGCCTATTATCTTGAGTCCGGCTTGCGGAGATATATCACGAGTGTGAGCGTGTTCAACGCCAATAATTTGCAATGGAAGTTTGTCGTCGTATCTAAACTAAACTACATTGACGGGCCGGACGTGACCGGCGCGGAATCGGAAATTAAATATCCGCAAGTGCGTCTGGCGGACGGAACTTTGCAGGCGATGTAGTATCAAGAGCAGTGGCGTCTGTCTGTGAAACATGGGTTGGCGCCACCTTAATGTGACTGTGAAACAGGGCGCGGGACCCGTGTTGAACAGACAGACGCCACTGCTCAAAATATGTCCTTTAGCACTTCAAAATACGGCCCGCAATTTTTGACAGGAATGATGGTCATATTTTTATTTCTGGTCATGGCCTTGCTTTTTGGATTTGTGACGCCGCTCGTCATTGCCGCTGTCCTCGCCGCCATCGGCGCGCCGCTTTACGAGCATATTGTGAAAATTTTTCGCGGTCGTCGGAATTTGGCGGCCTTGACCGTTGTTTTGGCGACAATTGTTTTTATTGTCTTGCCGTTCATTTTTTTGATGAATTCGCTATTGAATGAAGCGGGCGTGCTCTTTGCCAAGACCCGCGATGAATTGAACACGGAACAAGTTGCGTCTTTCCTTCAGAGCAATAACGTCGTAGCCCGAGGAATTCGCGCCGTCATTGGAGAGAAAAATTTTGATGCTGACACTTTTTTGCAGGCGTATATTGTGCCGGCCGCCAAAAATATTGGGCTCTATATCTCGCATCAGATTGGAAACATCCTCTCCAATATCCTTAATTTCTTTTTCAAATTTTTCATCATGGCCGTGACGCTGTTTTATCTTTTGCGCGATGGCCGCGCTTTGGGGAAATTCCTCTTGGCTTTGAGTCCGCTTAAAACGAGCGACGAAATTCATATTTTTGAGACCTTTAAATCGGCCGGGAAAGCCGTCTTCATTGGTAATCTGGTGTCGGCTTTGAGCCAAGGGGTGATCGGCGGTCTCGGCTTTTTGATGTTCGGTGTCGGCTCGCCGGTTCTCTGGGGAACGGTGATGGGATTTTTGGCGTTGATTCCGCTCCTGGGTCCATATTTGATTTTCCTGCCAGCGACGATATATATGATTGCCGTCGGGAAACCAATCGCGTTAATTTTGGGATTTTTGCTTTACAACATTTTGATTACCTCAACGGTTGATAATTTTATCAAACCAAAATTGATTGGCTCCAAAATAAACGTCCACCCCTTGTTGGTGTTGTTGAGCATTCTCGGCGGTTTGAAACTTTTTGGCATTTTGGGGATCCTTTATGGGCCGCTCATCGTGGTGATTTTTTTGGCCCTCGTTGATATGGGCGCCAACCGGCATTGGCATAATGGTGTGAAGTGACCGTTCTAAAACGGGGGATTCAGTTTTAGAACGGTCTCCATGAGCGCGATTGACAGCGGTATTTTTTTCCGGCACAATTGTTTCGCCTGTTTAGCCATGGTGATAGCTTTGAGCGGGGTCAATTGTCCGCGTTCCCCGAATATGGTGGCCATAGTTTAGTGGTAAAACAGCGGGTTGTGGTCCCGTTGTCGAGAGTTCGATTCTCTCTGGCCACCCCAAAAACAAATCAGACCCCAAAGGGTCTGGTTTGTTTTTTGCCCACGGCAATTTTACTGCGCGCTTGGCGTAGTTGTTGCCGGAGCGGGAACCGGTGCCGGAGCTGGCGCCGGAATCACATTTTTGGCCGCTTCTTTAGCCGCTTCAAAAGCGTCTTTGGCGGCGTTCTTAGCCGCTTCAAATTTGTCTTGAGCCGCTTTCTTGGCCGCTTCAAAAGCGTCGCGCGCTTTTTCACGAGCGGCATTCAAAACGTCCTTGGCGGCTTTCATTGCCGCTTCATCTTTGGCATCGCGAGCCGCTTTGGCCGCAGTGTCATAAGCCGTTTTGGCGTCGGTCTGCGCTTTATCAAAGGCCACGCGCGCATCTTTCATTTCTTTCAAGTAGGTCTGACGAGCCGCTTCTTTGGCCTTCAGATATTCAACCTGCGCCTTCTGAACGGCTTCCCGTTTCAGAAGATTTTTACGCGCTTTTTCCACGCGGTCTTTCATCTTGGCTTCAACATGACCGATTTCCGCACGGCGGATTTCTTTGTTGAGCGCTTCAAGCTGATTCAGAAGATCTTTTCTTTTGGCGCGCAAGGCGTCAAGATTTTGCGCGGCGGCGGTTACTTCCGCTGACGACGCCTCCACTTTCACGGCGCTAACGGCTGATCCGTCCTCAACCGCCAAAGCCGGCGCGGCCGTCATCAAGGCCAGAGCCGTAATCAATGCTGGTGCAAATTTTTTCATATATGTATGTGTTTATGGGTGTTTATTTACGCCAAATGTCGACCTCACTTGGCACGCTTTCATATAGAATATACACGGGATCTTTGTATTCGTTACTTCTTTTTATAAGCTCCGCCGGCCGCCTGTCCGGTTTTGATTTTTTTGAGCAGATCACAGGGATGGGTGTGCACAAAATCTCCCACCACTTGTTTCACGATTGTCTGCCGCACTGCCGGGTTCAGCGCTTCATCAAAAAGTTTTTTGTATTCTTTGGCAACAAAAATTACGAGGCCGTCAAATTCTCCGCGCGTTCGCCGTTTCAAAAGATCGTCAGCGACTTGATGAAAGAAAAAACGGCGCCGCTCTTTTTCCGAACGATAATCATCCAGCGTGCCGCTTCTCATCACAATCCCGCTGGCGCGCGCCATAAAAAAACCTTGCCGACCGTGTTTTTCCGGTTCGGTGTAGTTGAGTTCGCTTATCTCTTCAATCACGTCCTCATTGGCAATGTAAAATTTGGCGGTTCTTGAGTCAATCGCGATAAGCCCTAAGCGATCCTTGGGATGCGGAAGTTCACGAGGGATGTGCCACATATAGGGGAGTATAACATAGAATACAGAATTGAGAATGCATAAAAATGGGGGAAGAGCGATGAAAGAAAAGAGAACAGTGAACGGCAAATGTCGTGTTGCTTAGAACAAGAACATCACAGTGATCGGCGAATGGAAGGGTACAAATATCGTGTTCTCCAATCAAGAACGATATTTGCGCCCTTCCATTCGCCGATCACCAGATTCCAGTCTCCAGCTTCCATGTTATACTGTCTCCATGAACCTCCTTGACCAACCGCAAACTTTCCGCGGCGGCGGGCTTCTGAAGATGCTTGGCTCCATTCAAGAACTCCCCAATCAATGCGAGCAAGCATGGAAAGAAGCCGGCGCCATCAAAATTCCGGCGTCTTACAAAAAATGCAAAAACGCGCTGATTGCCGGTATGGGCGGCTCCGGGCTCGGGCCGCACATTGCTCTCTCCACTTTTGCGAGCGCTCTTAAAAAGCCGGTAGAAATTTGGAATGACTATTTCACGCCCGCTTGGGTCAATGAGGATACGCTGGTACTTTTGGTTTCTTACTCTGGATCCACGGAGGAAACAATCAGCGCCGCCCGAGAGGTCGGCAAGAAAACAAAAAAACGCGTCCTGATTGCAACTGGCGGCCCGTTGGCGGATGTTATAGAAGCGGAAGGCCAGCCGGTTTATCGTTTCACCCCAATATTTAATCCCGCTGGCGTGCCGCGAATGGCTGTTGGTTATGGTTTGGCGGCCACAACTGCCATCCTCTCCCGCACCGGCATTCTGGATATTGGCAACGCCGAGATGAAAAAATTTATAAACTCTTTGCGCTCCGCTTACAAACTTTATAATCCCGCCGTTCCCTTGGCCAAAAATCCGGCTAAACAATTAGCCGTGTTTTTGGAAAATCGCGCCGGAATTTTTGTAACGCGAAAGTCTTTATCCGGCGTTGTGCACGCCACGGTGAACCAGATCAATGAAAGCGCCAAGCATTTTGCCGTAATGTTCCGTTTGCCGGAGCTCAATCATCATCTTTTGGAGGGCTTGGGATTTCCAAAATCAGCGCCCAAAGATCTGGGAATTGTTTTTGTAACATCAGAAGTTCCGGCCGCGCCCATTTCCCAAAGGATCAAACTCACGCGTGAGGTGGCGGAAAAAGAGGGTTATGCCACCAAGACCGTAATCTTTCCGGGAAAGAGCCGGGTAGAGAGCGCGGCCTATGCCTTGGTAGCCGGTGAATTTGTGAGTTTATATCTGGCGGCTCTTCATAAAATTGATCCGGTTGGGACCAAGTGGGTTGATTATTTCAAAAAGAAATTAGCGCGATGAATAGAAATCAGGGAGATACGGTTCTGTGCTCCAAAAACAAAAAAAAGAAACGACCCAAATAGGCCGTTTCTTCATTCATATTATTGTGTATTAAGCTGTTGCTTTCACGAGGTTGGTAACCACGAAGTTTGTAAGCGCGTAGGCCGAAAGGGTAATGGCCATGCCAATAATGGCGCCTTTCAGTATTTTTTTTGCCGATTCAATTTTTTCCGATTCCCCGGCGGCCGTCATCCAAAGAAAACCGGCGTAAACAATAAGAACAATGAGAATAACGCCAAGAAGCGTCAAAGCGGCTCTAATGATGGAGCCGATTGTCTCTGCCAGAGGTGTATCGCCAAGCCCGGTCTTTGATTGGACTGCCCCGAGCTGACCTGTGATGTCAGCTTCCAGCGTCTGCGCATGCGCCGTAATTCCAGACAACAACATCATTCCTCCCACGCCAATGACCGATCCCCATTTAATAATCGTGTGACTTAGTTTCATAGAATTGTTTATTTAATTGTGGCCTCAATGAGGCCGCTAATGACAAAGTTAGTTATGGCGTAGGAACCGAGCACAATGGCCATGCCAATGCTCGCGCGAATCAGGGTCTTTTTAGCTTCCGTGATTTTTTCTTCTTGGCCGGCGGCGGTCATCCAGAGATATCCGGCGTAAACAATCAACCCCAAAAAGATTATACCAAGAAGGAGCAGAGCCGCGCGAATCAAGTTACCCACAAGGGTCGCCAAGTCAAGTTTAGTCGCTTCGGTTCCAAAAATAAAGTTGCCCGCGGTTTTAAGATTTTCTGCGGACGCTTGGTAGGCGCCCGGCGTCGCTTGAGCAAGAGGATCAGCCATATTACGGCGCGGCCGGGCCGCCGCTCACTACGTTGGCAACAAATGAAGTGAAGATGAACTGGGTGATGGCGTAAGCGGCCAAAACCAGTACCAATCCAATAGTGGCGTTCACAATGGTATCGCGGCCTTCTTTAACTTTTTCTTTATCTCCCCGCGCGATCATCCAGATAAATCCGCCATAGACCATAAGCAAAAGAAACACGACGCCAATGATGGTGAGAGCGGCGCGAATCACCCGGCCGGAAAGCTCCGCCAATCCCGCGCCGCCTTTGGTGGCATCCTCTTTATTTTTTATAATGCCGGCCCCGGCGGCGGCTGTTCCCAAACCATAATCATTGGCCGCATCAGCCGCCAATACCGGAATGGCTGTCAAAATTTGCAGGCCAAAAGTGATTGCGAATAGCCACCTTAAAAGTTTCATAGTATTTTAGGACTGATGCGTTTGGATGAAATGCGAGGAAAAACCGAGCAACGGAGCGACGTGTATTTGGAATACACAGAGCGAGTAGCACAGATTTTGACGAAGCAGTTCGCCAAACGCATCAGTCCTAGAATTAAACAAGCAGGGGATTAACCTGCTTGTTAGTATACCATAGTGACGAGGCCTCGTCATTATGCGCCAGGAACGGTGAAGCCCGCGCCTGTAGCTTTTTGCAAAGACCCAAGAACGAACGTGGTGATGGCAAAGGCCGAGAGAATGATCAGCATACCAATGACACCGGCGATCAAGAGTTTCTTGGCATCGCAGAAGAGACAGCGCCACTCTGATCAGCGAGCCGACGGTGGCGTAAAGATTTTTTTGGCCAAAGCCGGCTTCGGTTTGAATTGTCCCGAGTCCGAGCGAGCCCTGTTCATCTGTGGTTCCGCCAACCTGCGCCAAGGCCGGAGTGATTACGCCCAAAGCCAAAACGGCAGTTGAAGCGGCCACCGCGCCAAACTTTTTAAGAGTTAATGCGTTCATATTCTCACCTCCTTTCGTGTTTTAATGTGCATAGTTAGTAAATTAATGAATCTACTTGGTGGTCAATCCTTCAATCACAAATGAAACCAAGGCATAGCTCGCAAAGATGGTGGTGATGCCAATGGTTGTCCAGATGACAATGTTTTTCCCCTCCTTTATTTTCTCATTATTACCGAAAGATGTCATCCACAGGAAGCCGCCATAGACAAACATCAGAAGCGCGAGCGCGCCAATGACGCCAAGCAATGCTTTAATGACGCGGCCGACAAGTGTTGGGATTGGTGTGTCTCCAAGATTTAAAGGGTCGGTCAGCGTGACAGCGCCGCTGGCGCTGGTGCCTCCCCCGGACGAACCGCCACCAGTGGGTTTTGGAGTTGGTGGTGAAGTTGGTGGTGGGGGTGGTGGTGAAGTTGGTGGTGGGGGTGGAGATGACGTCGGACAGACATAATTGTTTTTCACAATTGTCCAAGCTGCCTCTTCACATGTGTTAGCGTTGTAAAGAAAATTAAAACCTTTTGACTTGCAAACACTCTCAACAGACGTCTCGCAGGTTGTGTCGTTGATATTAAGACAGCACCCGGCTTCGGCATAAGATAACGGCAATAACAGGGCAATGCCAAAGAAAAATGCGATTATGGCTAAAGAATGTTTCATCATATTTCACTGAAGCGTAGAGATGTTTCTCACATTATACCAGATCCGCGTAGATTTATTTGCAATTTTGTACGAAAGCCGGCGATCCGTCAAAGTCGGTTTTTGTAGATCCTTCAATCGCGCATTCATTTTCAGGAATGACTTCCGGCGGGCCTGACGGCGGACGACAACAGACAATACCATCGCAGTGGAGATCATTGTATTTTTTTCCGCCGGTGCAGGCCTGATTGCCGGTCAATTCCGTAATTTTATTTTTCGTAACGCAACAGGCAAACGTTGGTGTTGGCGCCGCGGGTTTGGCGCCCGCTCCGCCGCCAATCACCTGTTGTTGAAATTCTTCCGGCGCGCCCACTGATTGCAGTACAACGCGGATCAAGGTAACGGCGCCAAAAATCAGAATGAGCCCAATGCTTGATCCAAAGATGATTTTTTTTCCTTTGCCAATTTTTTCCGCCGAGCCCGCGGATAGCAACCACGTCAGTCCGCCATAAATAAACATCAAAAGCACAATGGAACCGGAAATGCCAAGGATATAATTTCCAATCACCGCGATCAATGATTTGAAATCGTTCAAGGCATAATCGCAATCCTTGCCGTCAGCGCATTTTCCGGCTTTGCAGGTGTTGGCCGTTGGATTGGCGCTCGCATAATCCTCACGGCAACGGCCGGTGGGTGTTGGCAGAAGTCCGGCGGCGGAGGTGGAAGAGGGCAGGAGGGAAAAGGTGAAAGCAAGAAAGCAAAGCGCGATGAAAGCGCCGCGGTGGAGATTGTTTTGTTTTTCAGTAAGTGGCATAGAGGTTGGGGAATGAAGCTGAAAGCTGGAGACTGGAAGTCGGAGTTGAATAGTTACCGGCAAATGTCGTGTTTCTTAAGAACAAGAACGCTACAGTGACTGGCGAATGAAAGGGTGCAAATGGCGTTCTTGATTGGAGAACACGACATTTGCACCCTTTCATTCGCCAGTCACCAGCTTCTATTTTACAACGTCTGATTCACCCTGCTGACCGCTCGTTTCAGCGCCTCTTCAAAGGCCTTGTCTTCATCAGTGGCCGCATTGGTGAGCGCTTCCGTGATCATATCGCGGAAAATTCCGTCCATAGCCGCGGAATCCTTGCCGCGATACCACGAACGAGCGTTGATGAGTCCTTGCGCAAAGGCGCCGAGTTCCAAATCATCAAGCTGACTGCTGACGAGGGCGCGCAGGGCCGTTGGTTTACGCGTGCTGTCCAAAAATGTCTTCACTTGATCTTGACCGGTGGCGAAAATCAGAAAGTCCCAGGCCTCGTTTGAGAATTTCGTGCGTTTGGAAACGGTTTCAATCCAATAATTGGCAAAAGTAACCGGATGCTCGGGATCCAATTGCGGATGCGGGGCAATGTCAAAGTTCAATTTTGGCGCCTTGGCTTTTAGCATTGGCAAATGGTAGGCATAACCAAAATAGAAACCAACTTTTCCGGCGGCAAAAGCATCCAATGAATCCACCTGATTTTCATTCCACGAGTACACTTCTTTATTGGCGCGGGCGAAATCCGTATAGAAGCGCAGAGCGCCAATTCCCGGCGGCACCGGTCCGCTGAAATTATCCGGTGTTTGATCAAAAGCCGCGGCGCCATTGGCCGCGCTCATCACCGCCCCGTTTTGCATCATGAGCAATGACACTAAATCCGGACTGCGCGATATATTTTTGGCGCTGCCCAAGGCCGCGCCAGATTGCACAATGTTGTCAGCTTGATCCAATCTGGTAATGGCTTTGGCATCGGTCTGGAATTCATCCCATTTGACTGGCGGCGACACGATTTTATTTTGCGCCAGCAAATCTTTGTTGTAAAACATGGCCAACGTGTCCACGGAAAGCGGCAAGCCCAAAATGGTTGGTTTTACTTGACGGGTAGTGGCATCAGCCACATCTCTAACCACATCCGTTTCCACTACCGGCAAAAAGCGATCTTTGAGTTGACGCAAATTCAAAGTGGGAATTTTTTTGCTTTCAATGGTTGTTTCTTGGGAGATGCCACCGCTTTGCGTGATAAAAATCACGTCTACCACGGGCGGCATGGGGAGGATTTTTGGTTCGTAAGCGTCCATCCAAGTGTTGTGAATGGAAAAAAGATCAGGGCCCCGGTCTTCAGCCAAGGCGTTCACCAAAAGTTTTTCGTATTCTTCAGGCCGGAGCGTGCGTACCACGATGTTTACGTTGGGATGGAGGGCTTGGTAGTTTTTGATGATGGCGGAGAAATCACCGGGCTCATCAAAGGGACGCCACCAAGTAAGGGTGATTGGTTGGGCGCGAGCGGAGAGAGAGGCGGATGGCGCTTTGGCGCAGGAGACGCCGAGGAGCGGCAGAATAAGCGCAATGGACAAGAGAGAAAGAACGGAACGTTTCATAGTGGAGATGCACACCCGCAAACTTATCACATTCTACATTTTATATTCTTTAATATATTTACGGAACTCTCCGGCGACATCCGGATGTTTGAGTCCAAAGGCCACCTGCGCTTTCAAAAATCCAAGTTTACTTCCCGTATCATACCACGTTCCGGATAATATTCGCGCATACATTGAACGGTTCTTGATGTAATCGCGAGCGGCATTGGCCAGACGGATTTCTCCGCTGGCGTCCGGTTTGGTGCGGGCGAGAACGTCAAAAAATTCCGGCGTGATAACATACCGGCCAATCACCGCCAGATTAGACGGAGCTTTTTCCGGCGATGGTTTTTCCACTAACTCCTTAATTTCCAGTTCCTTTTCCGTAATGCACGGGCCGCCCACCGCGCCGTAGCGGCTGATGTTTTTTTTCAAAATCGGATAAACGCCAATGACCGGATCATTATAACGTTCATAAGTGTCAATTACTTCTTTAATGGCCGGTATTTTTCCGTCCATCACGTCATCGCCAAAAAAAACTGCGCAAGGTTCATTGCCCACAATTTCCCGCGCCGTTAAAATGGCGTGGCCGTCTCCTTTGGGCGAACGCTGGCGGACATAGACGAATTGCGCCAAGTCCGTCAGATCCAAAATTTGTCCGAGTTCTTTTTTCTTCTTTTTTTGCCGCAGGCGATATTCCAGTTCAAAGTTGCGGTCAAAGTGATCTTCAATGGCGCGTTTATTTTGCGAAGTAACAAAAATAATTTGGGTGATGCCGGCGGCCACGGCTTCTTCCACAATGTATTGGATGGTTGGTTTATCCACGATGGCGAGCATTTCTTTGGGCTGGGCTTTGGCGGCCGGAAGAAATCTGGTGCCGAGCCCGGCAACCGGGATGATGGCTTTGCGGATGGGCATAGTTAGACAACGGACAACATATAACAAACAACGGACAATAGTATAACCAAAAATGGTGTTTTCGTAAATCAACGATGCTACATCAACGATGCATCTGTCTTTTGGTGATGCAGGCGAATGATGGCGAGCGCCATCAATTCCTCTTCCAATTCTCCGGTCAAAGACATTTCCAAAGCGCGTTCATAAGTAACCATTCTGCCGTCCTGCCGAGGGGATACTTCTTCTTTAATGGTGAAGAGTTTGCCTTGAAAAATTATTTTTGAAGAGAGTGGGGACATGGGTCTACTTTAATTACGATAGTTAATAAGATGTTTGGTAAGTGTTTTTTCCAGCCAGTGAATAATACCATCGCGGGATTTTATTTTGCTTTTAGCAACGTCGATGGCAAGACGATATAATTGTTCGTTGCCTATGTTCAACCATTTTTTATTTTTGTATAAAAATAAAAATAGCGTCATAACAGCCATTCTCTTGTTGCCATTCTGAAAAGGATGATTTTAACCATCAGAAAAAATAGGATGGCCGCTTTTCCTGTAAGATGGTGGTACAAATGCTTTCTATGAAAAGTTTGGAAGGGAACCTTAAGACAACTTTCCAAGATATTGGGGAAACGAGAACCGAAAGGAGGTATCGGTTCATTCCATGTCATAAATTCTACCGCGAGGCTGTGGGCAGTATATTCGACCTCATTTATTGATACGGGTTTCGTTTTCATTCTTTTCCAAGACGCTTAAAAACTTCGCCGTATTGCTTGGTTGCCTTCGCAACAGCTTTGTCTATATTTATTTTTTGTTTACTGGTCAATAATTCGCCCGCTGCTTTTAATACGTCATCTTTTTTTATCACAAAATTTCGTCCCACTTTTATGGCCGGAATTTTAGATTTTTTAATATTATTAAAAATCGTTATCCTGCTTACCCCCAGGATTCTTGCAGCCTCTGAAGTGGAGACAAAATCAGTTTTCATTTGCCTATATTAACATATGTTAATATATGAAGTCAAAAACTTCATATTTTACGGTGCTATGCACCATTTTGTTTCTCCGAATTCCGAATTTTGGCGGAGGGGGTGGGATTCGAACCCACGGTCGGCTTTCACCGACAGTCGCTTTCGAGGCGACCGCACTAGACCACTATGCGACCCCTCCGGACCTCTAAAAAATATCACGTCCGTTGCTTATTTTCAATGCCAGCAAGAAACGCCGTTAAAAACCAAAATTCCACCGCCAAATCATTTTTGAAATATGGCACGTCCACAAATCCATGCACGACAAGCACAACAAACGCCGCCGCGGCGGCCAACATTTCCATGTTTCCCGTTTGATGGTAAGTAAAGGCGTATCGGCTGATGATGAAAAGAATGGCGACATAAGCAATGAGTCCCATAAATCCGGTCTCGCTCCAAAAATTTAGAAATTCATTGTGCGGGTATTGGAAAATTTCCATTGGCCGCTTGTGATAGGGAATAATGACCGTTCGATAAGCATTGAGTCCGGCGCCAAAAAATGGATGATCGCGGAGCATGGCCTGCGTTTCACTCCATTGGCTCAAGCGCAAGCCGCCGGAAAATCCGGACAACGTGTATTGCTCAACAAATCTGGCGCGCCACGGCGTTACAAAAATGACTATAATAAAAATAATCGCGATGGCGATCGTCCAGATTCTTGCCCGTCTGATCATCAAGCCGACAAAAGCGGCGGAGACAGTAAGGGCGAGAATCGCGCCGGAAGTTTTGGCAAAAAAAATGGCCGTGAGTCCGGTCAGTGCGGCGAGAGTCAGCACGCCCTGATCAATTATTGCTCGCCGACGCGGATTTTTTCTGGTGAACCATGATTTTATGCGTTCCAGCAAAGAAAAGCGGCGCTGTTTGAAAAAGAAAAGAATGAAAAGTGGCAAGAGCGGCGCCGTAAAAAGAGCCAGAGCGTTGGGATAACCATAAACGCTCGTTGGGCGGCGCGTTGCTTCCGCGCGCCAGCTTTCCGTAAAAATAAAAGCGCCGGTGAATTTTTGGTAAATGGCAAAAACGGAGATGATGATGACGGCGGCGGCCAGCCCCAGAACGGCGCGGCGCCGCGTTTCCGGATTACGGAGCATTGGGCTCATCAAAAAAAATAGCGCGATCGGTTCCAGAAAATAGGCCTTCCAAATTCCGACGCCGCCTTTTAAATCCGGCGCCACAAAAATGGCTATTGCGCTGGCGATGAGAAGAACGGCGGCCCAAATGTTAAAAGGCGCCGCTGAAGTCCAAAGTTTTTTGAATGAGAATTCATTTTTCCAAATTTGGAAAGAGACGGTGACAATGATGAAGGTTAGAATCAGAAGCTCCAAAAGAGTGGTCGAGAGATTAAAAATTTTGAAACGGATGAGATACGTTGGCAAAAGGGCAAGCAAGAAAGCCAGTCCGCGTTCCGGCGAGCGCCAGACGAAGCAAGCAAAAAGAAGAGTGAAGATTAGGGAGAGCCAGATCAGCATATTAGGCGAGAAGGATCATATTAGGTGCGAAGTGGGAACATAAGTGAGAGGGGAGAGAATGTTAATCCGGCAGGCGATCCGACGCCAGCGGTGTTTGAAAAATTTGCCGAAGCGTTTCTTTGGGCACGGCGCGAAAACCAATAATCAAGGCGGCGTAAATGGCGGCGCCAAGTGGAATTAAAATCCAAACCGGCCAGGCGCGGGCAAAAAATAAAATCGCGGACATAAGTATGACCGCACCCAAGGATTTGAAGGCAACGCCAAAACGTAAATGGAGATGGCTGGCGCGCCAGACGATCGCGCCTAAAATTATGGCCGCAAACCATTCCGAAAAAACCGTGACCCAGGCGCCGGCCGGAATGCCGAAGCGGGGAATTAAAAGCAGGTAAGCGGTGAGCGAGATGGCGGCATCAAGGCCGTAGATCCAGATGACGGCGCGCTGGAGTTTCAGGGCAACAATAGTGTGGCCGAAGAGGGTGGAAATGAAGGCGCCAAAAAGCGCGATGAGCAAAATGCGCAAGGCCGTGTCGGCGGCAAAAAATTCCGGCCCGCCAACAAGCGCCATAATCGGTTCGGCGAGCAGGACGCCGCCGGCGACAATCGGGAGAATAATAATAATGAAGGCGTCAAAGGTGCGGGCGACTCTTGAACGGAAAATATCGTGCTGATTGGCGGCCCAGGCCGCGGTCAGAAGCGGAACAATAATCCCCATCATCATCACCGGAATCATCAGCGCAATGTCAATCACGCGATACGCCGCGCCGTACAAACCGACCTCGGTGGCCGAGCGCGTGAGGGACATGATGAGCGTATCAGCGCGCAGATAAATCAGATTAAAAATAATGGAGACGGCCATCGGCCAACTGCGGGAGAAAATTTTCCGCCAGATTGGCCAGTCAATTTCCAATTTTATTTTGACCAGCGGACGCGCTGAAAACCACAGGGTCAAAAAATTTCCTATGGCGCCAAGGACAATGGCGGCAAGAAGAAGCGATAGTCCGCCGCCGGTTTTGACAATGAGAACCGAAAAAATCAGTAAAATCAGGCGGCCAACATTTTCCGCGATCATCACCCGCGTCATCGCCAAATGTTTTTGAAAAATACCGGTCAGCACTTGGTTCAAGGCAATGAAAAAAAACGAGGCCGTGGCAATGATGATGCCGAATTTTATTTCCGGGGAATAGGGCGTGAAGAAAGCAATGATTGGCGCCAGCGCCAAAAAGATTACGGCGCTCACGGTGCGCAAAGTGAAAAGATTGGAAACGATTTTTTGTTCGTCCGCGGCCGGTTCACTTATCATCTGCACCGTGGTGAGCGTCAAGCCAAAATCCACGATGATTCCGAAGAAAGTGAGAAAAGTTATGACCGTGGTGTAAATACCAAAGCCGGCGGCGCCCAAGTATCGCGCAAAAATCCCGACAATAATGATGCCCAAGAGCGTGGAAATTCCTTTGCCGAGGATTTGGATGCCGGTATTTTTGGCAACAGCGCGAACAAGCGACATATGCGTTATGTTAGCATTTAATTTGCATTGACGAAAGACGGTAACGGCGGCATAATGAATGAGCGGCGAGATATTTTATGAGAAGATTAGCTGTCAAAACTTTGGCCTTATTCTGCGGATTTGCTTTTTTATCATTGCTATTGGGTTCACCCGTTTCAGCCTCCACTCGTGAAGAAGAATACAGCGGGCAATTTATTTCACGATCAAACGAGACCTTTATTTTGATGCCCGGGGAAGTTAGAGATTTTACAATAAGTTTTAAAAACCGCGGGCTTAAGGCGTGGAAGCGGAACGGTGAGCAATTTGTTTCCGTTTATACGCGCGAACCAAATTATCATAAAAGTGTTTTTAGCGATTCGTCATGGATAAGCGTGTCTCATCCGGTTTTGATCAGTGAAAAATCGGTGGCGTCCGGGAGTGTCGGAATTTTCCAATTTAAAATTCGCGCGCCAAAAAAACTTGGTACTTACACGGATACGTTTCAGATTGCCGCGGAAGATCGCGCTTGGGTGGCTGGGACAAAATTCATCATCACTGTTGTTGTGAAAAAAGAAAGTGGTGACGTTGTGCGGACAAACGCCCCGGCCGTGCCGTCGCCAGCACGCGCCAAAAAAGAAGCGATGCTCCTCCTTAAAAGCGCGGCGAGCATCACTGTTGCGGGTGGCGTCAAAGTGCCGATCAGAGTGGCTTTCAAAAACAGCGGCGGACAATCGTGGATTACGCGCGCCATTTTGTCCCGCGATTTACGCATGGCCTCACTTGGCGATGGCGCAGACGGCGCGACCAGCAGAGGAACAACGGACGTTTCTTCACCGCTCGTGCGGCAGACCTCGGGGATGATCAGTCCCGGACAAGTTGAGTTTTTAGATTTTTTTTACACCGCGCCAAAAACAGCCGGAACTTACACCGCTGATTTTCAGTTGTTGGTTGATGAAGAGCCGATTGCGGGCGGTGATTTTTCCATTCCGGTTACGGTTACGATTACGGAAGATGCGCCCACTCCATCTGATGCTAATGCGCCCACTGCCGTTCTTGCGCCGCTTAATCCCTCCGCCTTCGCCGCCGGTCCGGGCGTCGTTGATATTATTCCGGAGCCCTTAATCCGCGTCGGGCTTTTCAAAACAGACGCGGCCGTGCCGGTTCTGACACAAGGTAGTTACCGTATTTTAGACGGTAACGGGTTTCCGGTTCTTGATATTCCTTCCGGCGCCGCCGTGACTTTGACTTATGATGCGGCGGCAAAAAAATACAGCGCCGCTTTTAACGGACAGACGGTGACTGACCCCGCGCCGCTTGTTCTTCAACCGGATGATATTATAAACGTCGCCGCGCTGACGAATCGTGAAGACCGGCCGAGTTGGAATAAAAGCGTGAACTACAACCGTTTCCGCGGACAAATTTATTTGCAGTGGTCGGAAAAAAATCAGAAACTTTGGGTGGTGAATTCACTGCCGATGGAAGTTTATCTCAAAGGTTTGATTGAAGCGTCGGATTCTTCGCCGCCGGAATATCAAAAAGCGCTGATGACGGCGGCGCGCACTTACGCTTATTACACGATGGTCCAAACGCGCAAACATGCCGACCGCCAGTTTGACGTTGATGCCGCTTGGGATCAGGTTTACAAAGGATATGTGGCGGAGTCGCATCGGCCAAAAATTGCCGCCAGTTTGGATGCTACTCGCGGAATGATGGTGGCGTATAACGGGGAAGTGGTGGTGACGCCGTACTTTGCGCGTTCGGACGGAAAGACGCGGCTGTGGTCAACGGTTTGGGGCGGAAAAGACAAGCTGTGGATTCAGGTGGTGACCACAAATTATGATGCCGGCAAAACAAAATTGGGACACGGCGTTGGCATGAGCGCGCGCGATGCCGCTTACCGCGCCGACACGGAAGGATTAAGTTACGACGCGCTTTTGAAATACTATTATCCCGGGACGGAGCTCAAAAAGGTGTATGAGTAGGTTGTCTCTATGTCCCCAAATGGTACGGCTTATCAGCTTCTGACAAATCAACGATCATTTTTCTGACTTTTGCCGGACTGGCAATGTCTTCCGCGGTGAAGCGTTCCGTGGCGGCGGCGGATTGAATGTAAACGTTTCCGTAGTTGAACATCGTGGCAAAAAAACCTTTGGTTTCTGACGTGACATCTTGCACTTTGTACAAATCCAATTCGGAAACGGTGCGGGCAAAAAGCCCTTTTTGGTCAACGTCAATAATGCGATCATTGGTGATGACCAGAATGTCCAGATAATAATCAATAAATTGCGAGAAGAAAAAAAGAAGAATTGAGAGGTAATAGACGGCGGCCGCCAAAATCACGATGGGAAAAAGAAAGGCGCTCGCGAAAATAAATCCGGCCGTGGAGCGGAGAATAAAATAAAGGCCAAGCGGCAAGGCCGCGAGCGCCAAGTATAAACCGACAATCGGCAGAAACGTGATCGGATGGCGGCGCAAAACCGCTTCAATTTTTTCGTATGATTTTAGATGGAGAAGTTCATCAAGGTGCATAATTTTGCAATATCGTCAGGGTTTGCGTCCAGTCAACCTCACGGAGAAAAAACCAGGCGCCGTATAAAATGAGAATCGTGCCGACGAACATTAAAAAAGTAACCAGGAAACTGACAATGGTAAGCGTTCCGGTGGAGAAAATCAAATACAGATTGAACAAGAAAAAAAGTCCGAAGACCAATAGGAAAGCGAAGAAGAGATAAAGGAACCAGATTAAAGAGATGGTCATACTTTTAGATGAGCGCGCGTGGCGCCGCGAGCCCCAAATGTTCATAACCGCGGGGTGTCACCACGCGGCCGCGCGGCGTGCGGTCAAGAAAACCGAGTTGAATCAGAAACGGTTCATAGACCGTTTCAATCGTTTCCATTTCCTCGGCCGTGGCCGCGGAGAGCGTGTTCAATCCGACCGGGCCGCCGTTGAACTTGTTGATCAGCGTTTCCAAAATCATTCGGTCAACGCGATCCAACCCGCACTCGTCCACATGCAATAATTGTAACGCTTCTTCGGCGATAGCGGAAGTGATCGTGCCGTTCCCGCGGATTTGGGCAACGTCGCGCACGCGTTTGAGCAAACGATTGGCGACGCGCGGGGTGCGGCGCGAGCGGCCGGCAATAATCGCGCGGGCGTCATTCTCCATAATAACTTCCAAAATACGGCTACTGCGTTCAATGATGCGGCCAATGTCTTCATGCTCATAAAAATCCAAGTGCAGAATGTTGCCGAAGCGATCGCGCAGAGGCGCGGAGAGCAGAGAAATTTTGGTGGTGGCGCCAATCAAAGTGAAACGGTTCAAAGGCATGCGCACCGTGCGGGCGCCCGGGCCTTTCCCCAAAACAATGTCCAGCGCAAAATCCTCCAGCGCCGGATACAAAACTTCTTCAACGGCGCGATGCAAACGATGCACCTCATCAATGAACAAAACATCCCCGGTTTCCAGATTGGAGAGAATCGCGGCCAAATCCCCAACACGTTCAATGGCCGGGCCGGAGGTAACGGTTAGATGTCCGCCCATTTCATTGGCAATGATATGGGCGAGCGTTGTTTTCCCCAAACCCGGATTGCCATGAAGAAGCACATGATCCAGCGGTTCACCGCGCCCACGCGCCGCGGCCATAAAAATTCCCAAATTTTCTTTGAGATGATCCTGTCCGATGAATTCATTCAGCAATGACGGACGTAAAGATGTCTCCAAGACCACGTCTCCTTGATCTGCGGCCGTCTCCACCACCCGTTCATTTTCCATTTCGTTTTCCATAGGGCCAGTATACATCAGGGCGCGACGGCTCCCGGCGGCGGCATAAATCCCGCCTCTCGCGCCGCCGTAAATGCTTTCTCCGCTTGTTTATCTTCTCCAGCCATTTTAAGCACGATTCCGGCAAACCAATGTGTGTCCGGATACATTAATTTTGGATCAACTTGCAGAATTGTGTTCAACGCTTCTGGAAATCTTTTTTGTTGGGCCATAACAACCGCCAGCGCGTAGGCCGCGTACTGGCGATTGGGATTCACGAGCCACGCGGAATGAAAATTGTCGCCGGCGATTTTAAGCAGACGCTCGGTTTCCGTTTCCTCCGGCGTCAAAGCGGCCAACATTTGCGCCACTTGTCCGGTCACGGAATACAGCCGCCGGTTTTTATTGGGAATCAGCATCAATTCATCTAAAATTTGTTTTCCCATTGCACCTGTCCTGTTGTCTAACTGTCCAGATGTTCCTCTGTCCAACTGTCTTGCTTTTCCTAACCAGAAGATCGCGATTTTCCAAACGAGATCATCACGGTATGGTGTGCGCACGGCCAAAGCGCGATTGATTTTTTCTTGACCGGTAGAATCAATCGCGATTTTGTGTATTCCCGGGCGCAGAGCCAAAAGCGCTTGCAAAGTTCTGGCGCCGACAACCGCCGTCAAGACCGTGAGGCCGAACAGTAAGATGAGCGCCAGAGTTTTTATTGCTAAAGCCGAGCGTGGTTTAAGTGTGAAAGTGCGCCAAGTTCCGGCCAGTTCATCCGAAACGCCAAGAATCAGCACAAAGGGAATAATGCCGGCCGTGGTTTCAAAACCAAAAAGCAGAAAGATGCCATAGGCCAAAATGGCCGCAGAAAAAATTTGTTTATCAAGGTGGCGGGGCGGTTTGGTGAGCGCGGTCACACTCTTCACAAAGAGCAGAAGGAAGAGTACGAATCCAATCAACCCGCCGGTCACCAAAAATTCCAAAAATTGATTGTGCGTTTTATCAAAAACGGTTTCCGCCACCGAGAAGGCGAGCAGTCGCTGGTCATACAATTTATCAAAAACGGTTTCGTAACTGCCGTGCCCCCAACCTAAAATCGGTTTGGCCGTCAAGGCGTTTAGAGCAATGGTGGTGTTGATGAGGCGCGTGCTCACCGTGGTTTGCTGGAGTAAATGTTCCGCCTTGTTGGTGTTCAGAATGTTCCAAGCCAAGACGGAGAGCGCCAGAAAGATGAATCCTAAAAGCGCAATTCGTATAGGGCGGCGGATGTTCAGCCAATTCACGGTCAAAAGATAAACAGCCGTCACGATTAAACCGGCCCACGCTCCGCGGGTGCCGGAGAAGTAGAGCGCCGCCAATAAAAGCAAGGCGCAAATGATCCAAAAAATTCTTTTGCGGCCGGTGGTCTGACGGCCGAGGAGCGCGGCAAAAAATAAATGCGGCAAAAGATATCCGGCGACGAGGACGGGGTTGCCAATCGTGCTTGATAAACGATCACCGGGCGCAAAGAAGGAAGCGTTCAGCGCCGCACCGATTTTTGGCAAAAATTGGGCAAGACCAATGATGGCGACGAGGGTAGCGGCAATGGTGGTGGCGCCAAGGAGACGTTCACGATCATTGACAAAAAGGAGAATTAGAGCAATCAGAAAAAGGGCGGCGTGGAGCCAGAGCAAAGCGCCATCCATCCGATCTATGGATCCAGTCAAGCCGCGCCATGTCTGGCCGCTCCAAATCGTGCTCAAGGTCATGAAACCGGCGAAAGCTATGAAAATGGTAGGCAGGATCTTAAGTCGGATAGTTTCAAAACGGCGCGCTCCCGCCAAGGCGAGGAGCAGAGCCAGATCAATCAGAAAAAACATGAGCCACGTCCGCGGCATCACATATGATGGAAAAATCCAGGGAATCCAAAGAAGCGGAGTAAAAACAACAATCGTGAGCAGTGTCCGGCCGCAACGAATTGTCCAAGGCATATGAGCCAATCTTATCTCAACGGCGAAAAACAATCCACAGGTTGTTGTTGACGACGCATTTCTGTGTTATACTATTTTAAACTAATTGTTCTTTATATGGCCAAACTCATTTATAAATCACAAAAAGACGCCTCGCTTCTGCTTTTTATATTATCCACGGCGCTCTTGGGACTTTTTATTACCCTCGTAACCAAGGCCAATCTAAGTTGGTATGAACGGCTGGTTCATACCGGATTCACAATTACACCCATGAGCTTTGGCTGGGGCTGGACTTTTGTTATAGTCCTATTCGCCATTGCCGCGGCGCTGGTACTTCAGGATTTCAAGGATGTTGTGGACATCGGCCCTTTTTTGGTTAATGGCGCCATGGCTTTGGCCTGGGTCATTGTTTTCTTCGGTTTCAAAGAATTGTTTATTGCCTTTATTGTTTCTTTGATGTTGCTCGTGTCCGTCACGGCCATGATACTAACTGCCAGAAAGACATCGGAGATCGCGGCTTGGCTTTTGATGCCGTATCTTATTTGGTCCGGCTGGATTATGATTATGAACGCGGCGCTTTTAGTGGCGCTTCGGTAGGGAGGGGAAAAAGGGGGATAACTTATTTTTGACGATCCCGTAGAGATTTTTTAAATTCTTTGAAAGATCTGGATTAAAAAAGGGCGGATGAGAGCAAACGCGGTTAAACTCCTTGAGGAACTGTAACAACCGCGATGTCCGGAACCATTCCGGCAATATCTCATCCGCCCCAAAGTTTGCAAAAAACACAGCTCGGTTCCTAATCCGTGTTTTCCGCATCCTCCGTCGCGTCTCTCTACCCCGAAAAAAAGGTACGCGATGATAATATCCTATGCGGATTCTCGCCGTTTGTCAAGAATCGCGCCTTTGTTTATACTGATGGGCACTATGGCTGAATTTTTTGCTTCGCCGGAAAATAAATTTTTTGAGGATTTAAAAGTTCTGCACAAGGAGGAGCCGTTTCCGTCTTTGGAGGCCTATACGGAAGCGGTGGAAGAGCGGCTGAATGACGCCATTACTTACGGTGAGTTGGATGAGGATGATGATTTGATCCAGCTTAAAGACGTCTTGTCGGCGCGTTGGAGTGAATTAAATGCGGAAGAAACGGATACGGAATCAGAGGAAGTATAACGCGATTTTAATCTAATCCGGTCAAGAGCGATAAAAAAAAGTAGCCGGTAAATGTCGTTCTTGTTCTAAGAAACACGACATTTGTCGGCTACTTTTTTTAAACTTTTTCTTTCGCGCCAAAAAGCGCGATTTTTTCTTTGACGACTTTTTTCATCAACTCCTTAGCCGGGCCTAAAATTTTTCTGGGATCAAAAACGTGACGGTCTTTAATCAGCGCGGCGCGGATGCCGGCCGTGAAAGCGATCCGCAAATCCGTGTCAATGTTTATTTTGGCGATGCCGTTTTTGACGGCCGCTTTGATTTGATTGTTCGGGATGCCGGTCGCGCCTTCCAATCGTTCACAATCGCCCAACCGCTCACAACCCTGATGGGCGGTGTCCAGAATTTTTTGAGAAACGCCGGACGCGCCGTGAAGCACCAACGGAATTTTGACGAGAGCGGCAATTTTTTTAAGCCGCGCCAAATCCAAAATGGCGGCGCCGGTTGATTTGTAAGCGCCATGAGCCGTGCCGACGGCAATGGCGAGCGCGTCGCATTTTGTCTCCTGCACAAATTTTTCCGCTTGTTCCGGGTCTGTGAAATACGCTTCCCGTTCCGTCACGGAAAGTTTATCTTCAACGCCGGGAATGGCTCCGAGTTCCGCTTCCACGGAAATTTTTTGGCGGTGCGCCAGCTCCACAATCCGGCGGGTGAGTTTTATATTTTCCGCCAACGGCAATCGCGAACCGTCAATCATGACACTGGTGTAAAGTCCGGACGCAATCGCTTTTTCCACGAGCGCGACATTTGTTCCGTGATCAAGGTGAAAAGCCACCGGAATTTTTAAGAGTCGGCTGCCGGTGTGTGCGATGGCCGCCAAATAATCCATACCGGCGTAGTCAATCGCGCCTTCTGATGTTTGCAGAATGACCGGTGAGCGCATTTCCGCCGCAGTTTCCAAAACGGCTTGGGCGATTTCCAGATTATTGATGTTGAACGCCGGCACGGCGTAACCGTTTTTGCGGGCGCGGATGAGGAGGGGAGCGGAGGGAACGAGCATATTCTAAAATACTACCGGATGCCGACAGCCGTATTTTTTGTGCATGGCGTCCAAGCCGGCGCGCGTTAAAAGTCCGGCGATCGGGCCGATTTTCATAATCACCGAGGCGCTGTTCACCGTTCCCCAGCACATGGCCGTTTTGATCGGTTTGCCAAAATGCAGGGCGCTGATGAAAGCGGTGGCAAAAGAGTCGCCGGCGCCGGTGCGCTCCACCACCGGTGTCGGAAGAATTCCCATTTTGAGAAAATGTTCGCCGTCAAAAGTGTAGGAGCCGTTTGGTCCATCAGTGATGACGCAGATTTTTGGTCCGAGTTTATGCAGTTCTAAAAGATAATGGCGTTCATCATGCTGGGGGCCGACAATCCGCGCCGCCTCTTCTTTGTTCACAAAGACAATGTAAGTCCGTTCCAGCACCGGCCGCATGGCGTCTATTCCGGCTTTAAGTTGCCATGTTCCGGGATTGTATCCCAATTTAACTTTGGGATGTTTTTTCAAAAACGCCATCAGTTGTTTGTTGATGCGAGTATGATTTTTTCCGACGGAGCTGTAATAAATCCATTTGACGCCGTCTAAATTTGGCAGATTATATTGGCGCGGGGCGTGGTAGACCAGAATGGTTCGCTCGCCGTGAAAGTTGATGACCGTGGAGGCGTTGGTGTGCTCATCGCGATGGACGTAATGGGTGGAAACGCGTTCTTGTTTAAGTTTGGACACGATCCAGTCACCGGCTTCGTCTTTTCCCACGATTGTATAAAGCGCGGTTTTCATTCCGAGGCGCGATGAGCCGATAGCGTTGTTGGCGGCGTTTCCGGCGACGGAACGATGAAGGGAATTGACGGCGATTTTGTCAGCGTAATTGACGCAGAAAAGACAGCGGTCTTTGCGAATGGAACAATTCACCTCCGCGTCGTCAATGGAGAGCAGAGTGTCAATGGTGGAGTCACCGATGGAAACCAAATCAAACATATTTTCTCTTAATAACTTTGACGGCCGCCTTGACAATCCACGGCGCGGTCAGGTGAAAGGCCTCCAATAATTCCCGCGGTTCGCCGGATTCGCCGTAACGATCCGGCATCCCGACAAATTCCATCGGTGTTGGCTTATGCGCCGCCAAAATTTCCGCCACTCGTGATCCCATACCGCCTTGCACTTGGTGTTCTTCAACGGTCACGATGGCGCCGCAATCGTGGGCGGCGGTCAGGATGGTTTTTTCATCCATTGGCTTCACTGTGTGATTGTTGATGACGCGAGCCGTGATTTTTTTTTGGCGGAGAATTTCCGCGGCGAGCAAGGCCTCATAAAGCAAAGGCCCGCAAGCAACGAGCGCCACGTCCGGCCGTCCGCGGCGGCCCGAGTCAAATAAAATTTCCGCTCGGCCAATTTTAAACGGCATTTCCGGTGTGGTGAAAATTGGTGATTTTTCTCGGGCGAACCGCAAGTAGACCGGTCCCTGAAATTGCGCGGCGGCTAAAGTTGCTTTTCGGGCTTCATGCATATCGCAAGGATAAAGCACGACCATATTGGAAAGCACGCGCATCGTGGCCAGATCCTCAAGCGCCTGATGGGTGGCGCCATCCGGCCCCACGGAAACACCGGCATGGGCGCCGGCAATTTTTACATTGACGTCGTTCAGCGCGATGTTGGTGCGAATTTGTTCCCAGTTGCGTCCCGGAGAAAAAACGGCGTAAGAAGAAATGAAGGGAATTTTTCCGGCCAGCGCCATGCCGGCGGCAATCACGGCCATGCTCTGTTCGGAAACGCCAATTTGCACAAAGCGATCCGGGAATTCTTTTTTGAAACCAAGCGAGCGCGTGGATTCCGTCAAATCCGCGCAAAGCACCACCACCTTTGGGTTGGCGCGACCGGCCTCAATTAAACCTTGGCCGTAGCCATCGCGCGTTGGTTTTTCGATCATATAGTATAGGTGTCACTCTCAAAGGCGCCACTTCTAAAATAAAACACTCCACACCCACGGCTCGGGAATCGCCAAGAGCATGAGCGCGGCGCCAAGCAAGCAGAGATTTTTCCAGAAGTTCACGGTGTTGGCCATTTTCATGTTGGGGTCTGCGTCTTTCCAATAAGGATGCATCCAAAAAGTAACCGGTATCAAAAATAGCGCAATCAGCAGAACGCCGATTTTCACATAAGCGCCAAGAAGAATGGAAAGTCCACCAAGCAAAATTAAGAGACCGGAAAAGGGAATAAGGAATCCGGTCATCGGCACGCCGCGCGATGCCGCATAGCCCGCCATCATTTGGTGTTTCATAAAATGCGCCAGCGCTGATTTTATAAAATATCCGCCAAAGAGTATTCGTCCAATCAAGAATAGAGATAGCATAATTTGTTTTTTATGTTCTATGTTCTATGTTCTATGTTCTATGTTTTATGTTATTTTTATTGATGTTCGCTGATAATTTTTCCGTCGAGCGTGCGCAGATCGTGCAAGGCAATCCGTGTCTGCTCGTCCGGCGGCGGATTGTTGGATGGGGAAATTGTTCCCGGGGGATTGCCGTGCCACTCAAAACGCTTTTCCATAAAAGAAACGCCGCGGCCGGGAATGGTGTGGGCAATGATGACCGTTGGTTTTTCAAAAATTGATTTGGACTCTTCCACCGCTTCCACAAACTGGCCAATGTTGTGTCCGCCAACCTCTAAAACGTGCCAGCCGAACGCTTCATATTTTTCACGAAGCGGTTCGAGCGGCATGATGTCTTCCGTCATTCCGTCAATCTGGATGTTGTTGCGATCAATGACGCCGGTCAAATTGGAAAGTTTATTGCGTCCGGCAAAAAGCGCCGCTTCCCAAGTGATGCCGGCTTCCTGTTCTCCGTCCGACATCAAACAATACGTCCGCCATTTTTTTCCATCCATTCTGGCGGCGTACGCCAAACCCGCCGCTTGTCCCAATCCTGATCCCAAGGGGCCGGAAGTTGTCTCCACACCGGGCAAACGTTTGCGTTCCGGATGACCTTGAAGCGGGCTTCCAAATTTACGCAAGGTCTTTAACCACGATTTCGGAAAATAACCGGCACGCGCCATGTGGCCGTTAGAAAGAATTAAACGATCGCGATCCGGCCAATCCGGTTTTTTGGGATTATGATGAAGGATGTGAAAATAAAAAGCCGTGAAAATATCCACCATGCCCAAGGGCCCGGCCGAGTGCCCGCTTCCGGCCGTCACCAACATCTTTATAATATCCTCGCGAATTTGGAGCGCCACCCGTTCCAATTTTTTTACTTTTTTGTCATGAATGTCCGGCATACTTTGGAAAGTATAGCAGAGTTTGACGGAGTGGGGAAAGATGGTATAGTGGAACCAGAATGACTATGAGTAATTTTACTTCGGCTCAAATAACCGCGATTGACATAACCGTCAAACCGCGGCGGAATTGGTGGCAGCGTCTGCGCCGCGCCGTTCTTCAGCGGTGGCTGGCTTGGCAATACGCGCGCGATACTAAAAAGTTTGAACGCGGTGAGGGGATTGAATTAAAATCGATTGACGATCTTTTTAGATAATTTCAAATTAAAAAAGGAGGGTATGCGAATAGAGTTTCATCCTAAATTTCGGCGGAAATTTAAAAGAATTCCGTCCGATGTTCAGCAACATTTAAAAACGAAGATAAATTTTTTTATTGCCGATCCCTCGGACCCGCGTCTTCATGTACACGCATTGCATGGGAAGTTTGATGGATATATGGCGTTTTCAGTGACGTATAAAATTAGAATCATATTCAAATTTACCAATGATGGCGGCGTCTGGTTCTACGATATTGGTGATCATGATATTTACGATTAATTTTTCTTCTCCTCGCAATCAAAACACACGTGCTGGTGTTTGCCGGTGGCGATTAAAATAAGTTCAATCAGATTGCCCAAGCCGTAAATGGCAAAGGCCGCGGTCAAAAGACCGTTCCCCACCGAGAGCGAATACACAAAAAGTCCAAGCGAACCAATGAGCGAAACGGCGTCGCGCCGCCGTTCTTTGTCCAAAAAAATGCTGTAGAAAAGAAGAATAGCGCCAATGATGCCGACCACAATAACGGCGGCCTCGGAAAAATTGGCCGGTGGATTATTCAAAATTTCCGAGAGGGGCATATTTTTGGGCGCCGTGAGTGCGCCTTTAATTTCTATTGATGTACTCAATCGCCGCCAAAGCGGCGATGACGCCTTGGCCGGAAGCAATCGCGATCTGTTTATATGGTACATCGGTTACATCGCCGGCGGCAAAAATTCCCGGCACATTGGTCCGGCAAAGTTTGTCCACGATGATCTGCCCATTGCTGTCTTTTCCCACTTGGATAAAACCGGAATTCGGCGTCTGTCCAATATGCACCATCACTCCTTGGGCATCAAGCGTCATGACGGCGCCGGTTTTGTTTTTGTATTCAAGACCGGAAACGGCGTTCTCGCCGATGACGCGCGTGGTTATGGCCTCGCGTAAAATTTCTACATTCGGGCTGGATTCAACTTTATCAATCAGCACCTGTTCGCCTTTGAAACTTGGATACTTAGTGAGCACAAAAACTTTTTTGGCAATCTGGGACATCATCAGCGCGGATTCCAGCGCGGAGTTCCCTGTGCCCACCGTAGCCGTAATTTTATTTTTGAAAAGCGGGCCGTCGCAAACCGTGCAATAAGTGACCCCATGGTGATAAAGTTCCGTTTCTCCGGATACGCCCAAATGTCTTGGTTTAATTCCGGAGGCCACAATCACGGCGCGGGCCTCAAGAATTTTTTCTTGGCCGGAAAGTTGGTTTATTTTGACAGCGATAATTTTTTCTCCGTCACGATTTTTATCAAACTCCGCGATTGGCGCCACCGCTAAAACGTCGCTTCCGATTTCCATTGGCACTTCATTATGCGCCAACTGGTCTTCATATTTTTTGGTCATCTCCAAGCCATCAGTGTGCACATAGCCCGGATAGTTTTCTATTTCTCCGGAGCTGGCCACTTCTCCGCCGATGTCGTGAGAGATTAACAAAAAATGGAGACGCCGCCGCGCCGCATAAATGGCCGCCGCCACTCCGGCCGCCGAGCCGCCGACAATAATCAGATCATACATATTTGGGGACAGGTTTAGAGGGGACGTGTCTGAATGTATGCGAAAAGAGTATCAAAAAAAATCGCGCCAAGCAATGGCGCGTATTTTTGAGAATGAACAGAGAGGTGCGCATTGACATAATTTTTTTCAGGCAATGAGTGTCTTCAACTCGTTAATCGCCTCCTCCGGCGAGGCGCGCTTTTCAAAAATTTCACTGCCGGCGTAAAAAAGTTCCGCGCCGGCGGCTTTAAGGGCGGGGATTGTTTCATGATTGACGCCGCCGTCAATGCCAACGAGCGGTCGTTTGGCGCGGCTGGAAAATTCACGAAGGCGTTCAATTGTTTCCGGCAAAAAAACGCGGCCGCTCTCTCCCGGATGCACACCCAAAAAAAGCACAACTTCAACGCGATCCAGATACAACTCCAACGCCCCAAGCGGCGTTTCCGGATTGATCGCGATACCGACTTTCCACCCGAGTTTTAAAATGGCTTGAATGACGCGGGCCGGATCATCAGTAGCTTCAAGGTGAAAAATCACCCGACGCACATTGGAAACTTTTTTCCATTGCGCCGCCACCACTTCCGGTTCCGCGGTCATCAAATGGAGCTCAAAACCAATTTTGGTTTCTATCTTCGCAATAACGGCCGGATCAGCCCAACTGGTTCGTTCAATGAAAGTGTTGTTCAAGACGTCAATCTGCACCAAATCAACAAACGCCTCCACGGCGTGCAGACGTTTGGCAAAAGTGACGGCATCGTGGACAAGAATTGCGGGAATAAGTTGAGGCATAAGAAATAGTGGGGCAAAGGGACAACTGGACAGACGAACAGAACAGTGAGTTGCCAATGACAATGTCATCAAAGAGTGAAGCGTAAATGACGTGTATGGTGAATAGTAATCGGCAAATGTCGTTCTTGTTCTAAGCAACACGACATTTGCCGATTACTATTCACCATGAGACAAGAACGTCATTTGCGCATTACTATTGTCTTGGAAGGGCATGATCCTATCAAACACGCTATTGGCGCCTCTCCGTTCGCTATTTGCAATTTACTTTTTTTGGTCCAACTCCGCCACTTTCGCCAACCGGCGTATATGCCGTTCTTCTCCGGAAAACGGCGTTTCTATCCACAGGCGGACAATCGCGCGGGCAAAGTCCTTGGAGAGAATCCGGCCGGGCAGACAGAGAACATTAGTGTCATCATCAGTGCGCGATGTTTTGGCCACGGCGGTATTGAAACCAACGGCCGCGCGAATGCCCGGCGTTTTGTTGGCGATCATACAAACACCAACAGCATTGCCGCAGAAAAAAATTCCTCGCGCTTCGGCGCCGCCCGCCGCCACTTTTTTTGCCGCCGGAGATGCATAATCCGGATAGTCGTCATCTTCTTTGAATTGCGTGGCGCCCATGTCTTCCACTTCCATTCCTAAAAATTTGAGATATTCTTTAATACTTTCTTTGAGCACAAAACCGGCGTGATCCGTGGCCAGAATGATGGGAGATTTTTGTTCCATATAGGACCAGTATAATGGTCAGCCGCGATTGGCACAACCGCTTGACAAGTTTATAGTGTATAGTGTACAATAAACACTGTACTATACATCATATGGTCACTGATACAGAAAGACGAATATACGAGTTTATCCAAAAAAACGCCGGTGTTCGCTCGCAGGACATTATTAATCATCTTCGCCATAATCCCACTGGCGTGTTTCGGCATCTCAAAAAAATGCAGGAAAATCACCGGATATATAAAGTAGGCAAACCCCCAAAAGTGCGGTACTATGGGTATGCTAAAAGTATGAAACAGCAGTCAAATTTAATTGATAATACCATTAATTGGGCCGTGTCCGGTGACAGGTCCATGTTGCCTGCGGATCAATTTTGTCAGACGCGTGATGTATTTCAAGCTCGCACCGATCGTCTGATCAATGATCTTAAGAAGCTAAGAAAGAACGACGACTTTGTTTATTTGTTGGTTGCGGCCGTCGGTGAAATCGGCAATAATTCTTTTGATCATAACATCGGACATTGGCAGGATATTCCGGGTATTTTTTTTGGTTTAGATGTTGTCGGCCGGGAAATTGTGCTTGCCGATCGCGGACAAGGCGTTTATGCCACTATCAAACGCGTGCGTCCGGAAGTTGAAAGTGATGTTGATGCCTTGCGGATTGCGTTTACGGAGATGGTTTCCGGGCGCGAGCCGGAACGGCGCGGCAACGGTCTTAAGTTTGTCAAAAAAGTCATTGAAGAAAATCGTCTGCATCTTACTTTTTACTCCGGGGGAGCCATGGTGGAAATCACCGGCGACGGAATGACGCAACACAACTCGGAAATTAAAATTCCCGGAACCCTTGCTCACCTAAAATTTTAATATGCGTCTTGAATTAAAAAAATTTGGTCTTGTCTTGACATCGCGGCCGGCGGGGAAAGAGGCCTATCTGGCGGCTAAGGCGTACAGCTTGCCAAAGGATGAACAAGAAAAAATTGAAATAGATTTTGACGGTGTGCAGGTTCTGACGCCATCGTGGGCCGATGAATTTTTGACTCCGCTTTTTAAGGATTATCCGGGGCGGGTGGTGTTGTTGCCGACTCATAATGCCACAGTGAAAGCGACACTGGAAATTATCAAAATAAATTAATTACCCGATATTCAGCGTATGCCCGCCTTTGATTTTCCAAAAATGGAAGAGGAGATTCTGGCCAAATGGGATCAAGAAAAAACATTTGAAAAATCCGTGTCGCAAAGACCGGCTGGGAAGCCGTACGTTTTTTACGACGGTCCGCCGTTTGCCACCGGCCTGCCGCATTACGGACACATCGTGGCGTCGCTCTTGAAAGATGTTGTGCCGCGATACTGGACAATGAAAGGATACCGCGTGGAACGGCGTTGGGGTTGGGACTGCCACGGTTTGCCGATTGAAAATTTAATTGAAAAAGAATTGGGACTGGTTTCCAAAAAAGACATTGAGGATCACGGCGTGGAAAAATTTTGCGAATCGTGCCGCGCCACGGTTTTGAAATACGCCAGTGAGTGGAAAAAAGTTATCCATCGCCTTGGCCGCTGGGTTGATATGGAGCGCGATTACAAAACAATGGACCCAGAGTATATGGAATCGCTTTGGGCGGTGTTCAAGACATTGCACGAACGGGGTTTGGTTTATGAAGGAAAAAAATCCATGCACATCTGCACTAGATGCGAAACGCCGCTTTCCAATTTTGAAGTAACGCAAAACTACAAAGACGTTGAGGACACGGCCGTGGTGGTCAAGTTTAAAATTATTGACAGATCTTCCGTGCGGGCTCGGGGTGTCTCGTCCCGCGACCTCGGACGAAACGGTCGCGGCTCCGAGACACCCCTGCGCCCGCCGTCTACCACGGCTCAATTTTTTTTGGCTTGGACCACCACGCCGTGGACGCTTCCCGGGAACGTGCTTCTGGCGGTGAATCCTGACATTGAATACGTCGCCATCGCGCAAGATGATGCTTGGTTTTGGGTGGCAAAAGATCGCGCGATTTATATTTTCGGCACAAAAGACGGCACACCGCCCAAGCCGGTGGCAACCGCGCTTGGCGCCGAGTTAATTGGCGCGCAATACGAGCCGCTTTTCCCTTATTTTGCTGACACGCCAAATGCTTTCCGCGTGGTGGCCGGTGATTTTGTAACCGTAACCGACGGCACCGGCATTGTGCACATTGCGCCGGCTTTTGGCGAAGATGATTTTCAGATTGGCCAGCGGGAAAAAATTCCTCTGGTTCAACACGTCCTTCCCAATGGTCATTTTGTTTCAGCCGTTTCCGATTTTAAAGGTTTGCCGGTCAAGCCGCAGAAAAATCCGCCAGTCACTGATGAAAAAATCATCGTCTATTTGAAAGAGCGCGAAAAAATTTTTTCCAGTGAAAAATATTCGCACAGCTATCCGCACTGTTGGCGCTGTGACACGCCGCTTTTGAATTATTTGACGAGCTCGTGGTTCATTAAAGTGACGGCCATCAAAAACAAAATGCTCGCCGCCAATAAAAAAATAAATTGGGTGCCGACACATATCAAGGAAGGCCGTTTTGGCAAATGGTTAGAAGACGCTCGCGATTGGGCGGTTTCCCGCAGTCGTTATTGGGGCACGCCCCTGCCGGTTTGGCGCGCCGAGGACGGAGAAATTATTGTCATTGGTTCAAGAGAGGAATTGGAAAAATTATCCGGACAAGAGATTGATGATTTGCACAAACACATTGTGGACAAAATTTTAATTGAACGCGATGGAAAAATTTTTCGCCGCGTGCCGGAGGTCTTGGATTGCTGGTTTGAATCCGGCGGCATGCCTTATGCGGAAAGGCATTGGCCGTTTGGCGATAAGAAAAAATTCAGCCGCGAGTTTCCGGCGCAGTTTATTGCCGAAGGACAGGATCAGACGCGGGGCTGGTTTTACACGCTGACGGTTTTAGGGGCCGCCCTTTTTGACCAACCGGCGTTTTTGAATGTGATTGTGAATGGGATTGTTTTATCTGAAGACGGCGCCAAAATGAGCAAGCGGCTCAAAAATTATCCGGACCCGATGGACGTGATCGGAAAGTTAGGCGCAGACGCTTTGCGTTATTATCTTTTGACCTCGCCAGTCATGGCCGCTGAAAATTTGAATTTTTCCGAAAAGGGCGTGCAGGAAGTGCAGAGAAAAACGCTGATGATTCTTTGGAATGTGGTGGAGTTTTACAAGTTGTACGGCGCGGGGTTTGAAGCGTCGGGCGCGAACGGGGGACGCAGGGGTAACTCGGATCCGCGACCGTTTCGTCCGAGGTCGCGGGACGAGTTACCCCGAGTCCCCACGGCCCACCCGTCAAACTCCACCAACATTCTTGACGAATGGATCATCGCGCGTCTAAACAATCTCATTAAAGAAGTAACAACGGCAATGGAAGCGTACCAGCTTCAAGACGCCGCGCGTCCAATCAGTGCGTTCATTACTGATCTCTCCATTTGGTATGTGCGGCGCAGTCGTTCGCGTTTCAAAAGCGATGACGTTCCAGAAAAAAACCAAGCCCAAGAAACTTTGCGGCATATTCTCCTGACTTTGGCCAGAATTTTGGCCCCGTTCACGCCATTTATTGCAGAGAAAATTCACGTTGAGCTTGGTGGTGAAAGTGAATCCGTTCATCTGACCGAATGGCCGACACACAACAAAAAATTAATCAATGAAACACTTCTCAAAGAAATGCAAAAAGTGCGGGAGATCTGTAGCGCCGGACTGGAGGCGCGCGCTCGCGCCAGCATCCCCGTGCGCCAGATTTTGGGCAAGCTCACGGTAGTTGGAGGAGAGATTAAGGACCGGCGGCTCATTGATCTCATCAAAGATGAAGTTAATATTGAGGAGGTGGAAATTTCGGATGGCGGCCTTCAGTCCAAAGTTACTCTGGACACAAAAATTACTCCGGCGTTAAAAGAAAAAGGACAAGTCCGCGAGATCATCCGCTTTGTAAATAATTTGCGAAAAGATCATGACCTCACCATCAAGGATACGGTCGTCGTTAATTTCTGGACTGATGACGCGGCGCTCAAAAATTTTATTGAACGGAATGAAGCCGTCATTAAAAAAGCGACACTCGCTTCAGAGTACGCGTTGGCCAAATCGCGGAAAGCGGAAGCGGCGGCGCTTTCTAATGACTTGCCAATCTATTTTTGGATTTAGCTTTGGTAATGTTCAGGATTCACAGCGGGCATGATTTTTTGATTCCCGCGTGCCGCGGAGTGTAACCCGCAGAAGATTATCAGACTGGTATATCAATGCCAGTTCGTTTAATTTCTGCAATCAGCGACGACGGATATTTAAAGTCACGTTTGGAGAAACCGACCGGCTCAATTGTTATTCCGGAATCATAAATGCGTTTTGACCACAAATACTGGAGCGCCCGCCACGCATCCTTGAATTTTGAAGAGACAATACAAAGATCAATGTCGCTCCATCGGTGCTGTTTTCCTTTGGCATAGGAGCCGAAGAGAATAACCCGCTCAATTGGTAAGCGGTCTTTTTTGAGCGCCGCGATGTATTCATTAATATTTTTCTTGACTATCAATGGTAGCTTTTTTTTAGCCATAAGACTAATGTTTTAGTAATATCAGAATATTTTTTGGTGAAAGATGGTGTACACTTTTTGTAGAATGATAATTTTATATCATCATATCGTCCGGCAATATTAAAAATAGTGATTGTGCGAAGGTCCTGTTTTTGCTTTGATGATAAAGCAATTTGCGCTATATCTGCGAGTTTTGTGAGATCGTGAAGTGGAGGCGCAGGGGCATTAGTATTTTGTACTACCAAACCTTTCAACAATTTTTCCAAGGCAAGGTGGCAGAAGAAAAGACAGGCGTCAAGACGATTGCTTTTGAATAATATATCTGCCGTCTTTATAACTTCTTCAGCAGATTTCCGCCAGTATGAAAGTTGTTTTGCTAAATAGCTCATGCCATGATAGTATCCTTTTTAAGAGTATTAGTCAAAAAAATTACCCTACACCTCCCAGGGAAAGGGTTGCCGTTTGGAAATTTAACTTCCCAGTTTTTCGCCAATATTTATTTCCATGAGTTTGATTTTTTTGTGAAGCAGAAATTGCAGGAGCAGATTCGGCTGGGTAATGGTTTTTGCGGTCAGGCGTACTGACGTAATTTTGCCAGCGCTTGTTTTTGGGTTTAAAGGGAAGTGTGTTAATATATAAACACCCAAATAAATTGCTCTTAAACTTCTAGTCTCCAGTCTCCAGCTTCTCTCCTCCTATGTCCATTCAAAAATCAAAAAGCTCCCTCGGTATTCTGCTCGTCACTTTGCTGGCTATCATCATGGTGGTTGAATTGAGCGGAAAAATTTTTTATGAAACCGGGCTCATTCATCTCTTGGCCGCCATCTATGTTGTTTTAGCGCTGACGCGATTTTTCAAACCGCCAAAAATTACCGATCCGATTCTTAAAAAATTCGTTACCGCCTGTCTCATCGCTCTGCTGGTTTTTGTCGCTTCGCATTTGGCGGAATTCATCGGTTTTAAATTCTTTGGCGAATATCAGGATGCCACTTTTGCCAACGTGGCTAATTTATTCATCGTGAGTTTGCTGTTGATTTTAATGGGCGTAGAATTTATTTTTCGGGCGCGGAAAGAGCGCGGGCCCGGTATTTTGATTCTCCTTGGCGTTTTGATATTCGCGGCGCTTACTCTCTTTACGGCTTTCTTTGTCAAAGGAAGTTTAATTTCTCTGGAACCGGATAAAGCGGCGCCGTATATTTATTCCGGCGTCGTTGTCTTGCTCGCGCTTATGGCTTGGCTTTCCGTCCGGCGCGTGCGGCTTCAGTTCCCGCTTCTGGCCGGGTTTGGCGGACGTTTGATGGTTGGAATAATACTGATCATTTTAGCCATCGTGCCCAACACTCTGTACGAACTTCTTGAAGACATTTTTAAGATGCCGGAATATCAGATTATTTATTTGGCGCATTTTGGTTTTTTTGCCGCTTTAACTTGGATGTATTTGGCTTTTGGTGAGATCCGTTTGGGCGGGGTATATGAGGCCGTGGAAAAAAAGTAGCCACAGGATATCCCCAACGCCTCTTGACGGCTAATCCCTTCCTTTATATACTGCGCAAAGAATTAAGGAGGCCCCACGCACGATTTGGAGGCGGGCCGCTGGGTTTGACGAGTAAAAATGTTTACACAAAGCAAAAAATTACTCATCATTCGCAAGCGGACCTGACCAATTTTGTTGGTTTTGTTGAGCCGCTTGATCGCGGTTCTTTTGTTTTCTAAAGGTGGTAAAAATTTAAGGAGCGGCGTCTCTGGGTGTTGATCGCGAGTTGAACTGGTTTCAACCAACACGATGAACAGACGGAGCCCGCCGATCCGGCCAGCCGCCGGACCAGACCGGAACCTTAACAATTCAAAGAACGAGTAAGAAGTAAGAGGCAACACAAACTGAAAGCACCATTTGGTGCTAGAGTGACGTGCTACAAGAGCGTATGGTGGATGCCTAGCTATCAAACGACGACGAAGGACGTTGCAGGGTGCGATAAGCCACGGGGAGATCCCAAGCAATCGGTGATCCGTGGATGTCCGAATGGGGAAACCCGGCGTTGATGCATAATCAGCGTCATCACGCACTGAATTCATAGGGGCGTGAGGAAGACCTGGGGAAGTGAAACATCTCAGTACCCAGAGGAAAATAAAAAATGCGCACGATTTTTTTCACGGCGCGAATCATGAACGTCGTGAAAAAAATTCGTGTAACATTCCCTTAGTAGTGGCGAGCGAACGGGGAACAGTCTAAACCGCATCAGTGTTCTGTTCAGGAAAATCGGGTCGCAAGATTCGGTCGGAATGTCCAGTCCAAGGTGTAGGCCGTTGCTGATGCGGCGTTATAAGTCAGAGACGGTGTGAACCTATATTCGCACGGCGAGAGAAACGCGATAGAAGAAGTCCGCTGGAACGCGGCGCCAAAGACGGTGAGAGCCCGGTATTTTAAATCGCGCGTTCATTCGCTGGTTTCTGCGCTTAAGTACGTCGGGACTCGTGAAATCCCGATGGAAGTTGGGCCGACTATGTCCCAAGACTAAATACGTTTGATAAGCGATAGTGAACAAGTACCATGAGGGAAAGGTGAAAAGCAGCCCGGTGAGGGCAATGAAATAGTTTCTGAAACCATACGCTTACAAGGAATCGGAGCTCAAGCGTTTCATCGCAAGATGAAATTGCTGGGTGACGGTATTCCTATTGAAGAATGAGCCAACGAGTTTGCTGTGCGTTGCTTAGGTTAAGTCCTTACGGGACGAAGCCGCAGTGAAAGCAAGCGTGAAAGCGCGTTTAGGAATTTTGAATGTCGCGATTTACGTCGTGACGTTCAATGTTCCTTTGGTAACGCATACAAGACCCGAAACCCGGTGAGCTAACCATGACCAGGATGAACCTCGTAGAAATACGAGGGGAGGTCCGAACCTACTAGCCGTGCAAAACTAGAGGATGAGTTGTGGTTAGGGGAGAAATTCCAATCGAACTGGGTGATAGCTGGTTTTCCTCGAAACAACTTTAGGGTTGGCCTCGTGTGATCCCTCTGGGGGTAGAGCACTGAATGAGGTCAGGGGAGCAATCCTGCTGACTTTAACCAAACTCCGAATACCAGAGATTACAACACGGGAGTTAGACGGTGGGGGCTAAGCTTCATCGTCCAAACGGAAACAGCCGTTGACCGCAATTTAAGGTCCCTAAATCTATGTTAAGTGTGAAAGGTGGTGTCGCGGCGCAGACAACCAGGAGGTTGGCTTAGAAGCAGCCATCCTTTAAAGAAAGCGTAACAGCTCACTGGTCTAGCTGCTGCGCGCCGAAAATGTACCGGGGCTAAACATAGTACCGAAGATGCGGATTTGTTTGCGCAAGCGAACAAGTGGTAGAGGAATATTCCGTTCAGCAGTGAAGCGGGATCCGCGAGGACCCGTGGAGCGGACGGAAGAAAGAATGTTGGCATAAGTAGCACAAAGACGGGTGAAAACCCCGTCCACCGTAAACCCAAGGTTTCCTGGGCAACGCAAATCGTCCCAGGGTTAGTCGATCCTAAGCTCAGGCCGAAAGGCGTAGGCGATGGAAGAGCAGGTTAATATTCCTGCACTGTGGTGGTGGAGATGGCAGAAGGACGCATTGGCCAGATGTGAGCGCGATTCGGTTATTCGCGTTTCGCAAGAAAGAGGTGAAGTCTTCGGACGGATCCGATTCGTGTCAAACTGGTGCCCAGAAAAGTTCTGCGATCGTTGAAACCATTGCAACCGTACCGGAAACCGACACAGGTGGGTGGGTAGAATATACTAAGGTGTACGAGAGAACCCTCGTTTAGGAACTCGGCAAAACAGCAGGCGTAACTTCGGGATAAGCCTTGCCCTGACTTCGCAAGATTTCAGGGCCGCAGCTGACGACGTCAAGCGACTGTTTACCAAAAACACAGGTCCATGCGAAACCGTAAGGTGATGTATATGGGCTGATGCCTGGCCAGTGTCAGAATGTTAAGGGGATGGGTCAACTCCGGCGCAAGTCGGAGGTAGCCTTGATCTGAAGCACTGATGAACGCCGGCCGTAACTATAAACTGACCGTTGTAGTTACGTAAAAAAATCTGACTATCTGCGGGAAACTCTGGAGTATCTTCGGCTACTAACTGTCCGCTCGAGACAGCAGTAACAATGCCAGAAGTGCAGACAATCCGCAGGAAACTCTCAAGGCATAGCATTAAAAATCTATGTCGAAAAATAAATGGCTGAAACAAATACCATTGCATATCGGTTGGTATATTTCTGGCTTCACCGATGGTGAAGGTAGTTTTAATGTTTCCGTGAAAAAGGTTCCAGATCATAGAATGGGTTGGAAACTTGCGGCGAGCTTTAATGTTTCACAACTGGATCAAACTGTCTTAATAGTTATGAAGCGGTATCTAGGTTGTGGAACTCTCCGAGAGAGAAAAGATGGTGTCGTTTATTATGAGGTGACGAGTATTCGCGCCTTATATGAACGCATCATTCCTTTTTTTCTAAAGTTTCGCTTCTTCTCCGCGACAAAAAAACGAAATTTTTTGATCTTTCAAAAAATTATTCGTAAAATGTTTGCGGGTGAACATCACAAACCAAAAGGGTTTAATGAGATTATGAAATATCGCGCTGTTCTCAATGAAGGGCGCGGTCGAAAGCGTAAATATGACCTTCACAATGTTCATATGGGCATTACTCATTGATCCATGAGAGAATCCTCAGAGACTATACGTCAGACCTCGGAAAGTAGCCGGGGAAGATATAGTCCGGTCTTCATAGCGATATGAAGAGCGTAGCAGAAATACTACGCCTCTCTGTTGTAAACAGAGAGTAACAATAGCAAACGGTCCTAAGGTGGAATTGCTGCCTTAGTGAGGTACAGACCTCCTCTCGAACTCCGTTGCCACGGAGATGTAAAGAGAAAATTTGGCTATATGCTGGAACATCCGAGTATCCGCAGGTACTTCAACACGAAGTAACAATTCTGTCGGTGCGGAAAATCAGCAGGGAAGAATGTAATATTGTGTTACATAACCCTCAGAGACTACACGCCAAACGTCAAATAATTTGATGAAGACATAGTCCGAACTGCATGGTGACATGCAGAACGCATCTGGCGTCTCGATTAAAATCGAGTAACACGAAGAGCGAAATTCCTTGTCGGGTGAACAATGTTCCATGCGGGAAACACTTGCCCGAGTATCGCGGTAACGTGGTACAAGTAAACCGACTCATAACGGTGAACCCTCATTGAGGGAATACCGTGGGAAGTCCTCTGACGTGATGTTGGAGTGACCCCGTAACGACTTAGCCGCAAGGCGAGGATCATTGAATAATGATCAACACGTCGGCTCTTTCACCAAATCGTGTCATGCGAATTGTGAAAGATGAAGGTATAGTCTAAACATTATGGCAACATAATGAATAAGTATGGAGTTCCGACCCGCACGAATGGCATAACGACTTGACGACTCTCTCAACGAGGGACTCGGCGAAATTGCAAGAGAGGTGAAGATGCCTCTTACCCGTGGTTAGACGAAAAGACCCCATGAAGCTTTACTACAACTTGATATTGGGTGAGAACTTCGCATGTTCAGCGTAGGTGGGACCTCGGCGCAAGCCGGGGGCCAATGAGACACCACCCTTGCGTTGTTTTCATTCTCATCCCGCTCCGTGAATCCGGAGTGAGAGACAGTGTCTGGCGGGTAGTTTAACTGGGGCGGTTGCCTCCTAAAAAGTAACGGAGGCGTTTACAAAGGTCGGCTTAGCCCGGATGGAAACCGGGCTGGACGCGCAAACGCACAAGCCGGCTTTACTGCAAGACCTACAAGTCAAGCAGTCGCGAAAGCGGAAGTTAGTGATCCGACCATTCAATATAGGATGGTGGAAGCTCAACGGATAAAAGTTACTCTGGGGATAACAGGCTGATCGGGTCCAAGAGTCCATATCGACGACCCGGTTTGGCACCTCGATGTCGGCTCATCGCATCCTGGGGGTGGAGAAGCTCCCAAGGGTTTGGCTGTTCGCCAATTAAAGCGGTACGCGAGCTGGGTTCAGAACGTAATTTACATTGCGTTCTAGCATAGGAATATGCTATAACAAATTTGGCTAATAACGGTGAAACCCAAAAGATTTAACGAACTGAATTTTTGGGTAATACCGTGGGAAGACCAATTGCATAAGCTATGCTAACAGATTCAGAAAAGGCATATATTGCGGGTTTCTTAGATGGCGATGGTTGTGTGATGTTTCAACTCGTCAGAAGAAAAGATACGGATATATCCGAGATCGGAAAGACGAGATGACTGAATATACCATCGTTGGCAAAAATTATGTGATCGAGATACTTCGTATGCTCTATCCATATTTACGCCTTAAGAGAAATCACGCGAAAGTTGCTTTTGAGATAGAAAAGAAATGGCCGGAGAAATTTGGCCAGAAAAATCTGTTGGTAATAGGGAAATTAGTTGATCGGTTTAAAGAATTGAACTACTCAAAAAAGAGGAAAAACACTTCTTTAACGGTTAAAGAATTTTTTGCGCAAGGTCCCTGTAACGACTGATCTCCGAAATTTCGGAGTGAGATAGAAGGTACCCGATAATCGGGAATTAAAACTTCAATCATACGCCAACTCCTAACCTCCAAATTAGTTTGGAGACGGATGAAGATATAGTCTATGCCATTAGTAATAATGGAATTAACATGCGTGAGACAGTTCGGTCTCCTATCTACCACGGGCGTTGAAGGTTGAGAGGGCTCTTTCCTAGTAGGCCTTTAAAGGCCACTGCTACTTCGCGTGGAAACACGCGATGACAATGCAGCTAATAACGGTGAAGTCTTCTTTGAGCGAAATTCGGTTGCGGCTCATGCTTTATCGGTCCAAAAAGCATGGTATTATGTACTTGAGGACCGTATTCACTCTTAAAGATAATACCGTGGGAAGTCATCTTACAAATGAAGAACGCGCGTATATCGCGAGAATCATGAAAATTGTAGGTTTGACCCCGTAACGACTGATTCCGAAAGGATGAGATAGAAGGCGCACGATAATCGTGATTAAAACTTCTATCATACGCTGACACCGTCCGCCGATATTATAAAAAACGGCGCGGTGAAGATATAGTCTACACTTCTAGAAATAGAAGAATATGTGACGAGAGGACCGGAAAGGACGAACCTCTTGTGTACCGGTTGTCCCACCAGGGGCATAGCCGGGTAGCGACGTTCGGCACGGATAAACGCTGAAAGCATATAAGCGTGAAGCCGTCCTCAAGATTAACCTTCGCAGACCCCCGAGAGATTATCGGGTTGAAAGGCGGCAGGTGGAAGACCCGCAAGGGTTTGAGCCGAGCCGTACTTATCGGTCTTGGCACGATCACTCTAGCACTAAGTGGTGGTTCGTGTGCTCTTATTTCTTACTCGATTTTTTAAATAGGTTGATGCATTGCCAATGCCAACCTGTAACAAAAAAGAGACAGCGTCTTGGTGGCGCTACCGAGCTGGTCACACCCGTTCCCATTCCGAACACGGCAGTTAAGCAGCTCTGGGCCGATGATAGTTGGACCTAACCCGGTCCCGCGAAAGTAGGTCGTCGCCAGGACACTGTCTCTTTTTGTTTTTTTGCCGCGGTTTTTGCGCGGCTTTTTTGTTATCGGTTCATTGCCAGCCCGAAATTATTTATCCACACCTCACTCTTGCCGTCCGCCGGAGAAAGTATGATACTGTATGACAATCGTGAAAAACATCAAACAGCGGAAAAAATAAGTAAAAAATCACATGGCCCGTGTTCGTCTCACTATCACCTTGTCGCCGAACGTTATCAAGTCGCTGGATTCGGTCATTGACAAAAAAACCATTCGCAATCGTTCGCATGCCATTGAGTATCTGCTCTCCCAGCAGTTTCTCTCCAAGGTTACCAAGGTGGTAATTCTGGCCGGCGGGGCCGGTGTGAAAATGCAGCCGCTTACTCTGGAAATGCCCAAAGCGCTTCTGCCGGTCAGGGGCGAGCCCCTGCTTTTTCATACTCTCCGGACTCTTCGCGAGGCCGGGCTTAAAGATATTATTTTGTCAGTCGGCAATCTTGGAGAAAAAATTCAGGAACATTTCGGCGATGGCGGCAAACTTGGCGTGCGTCTCACATACGTGAAACAAAAAAAAGAGAACGGCACGGCGCAACCGGTACGCGCTCTTAAAGCGCTCGTCGGCAGTGATCCCTTTCTTTTATTGTATGGCGATGTCTTGGCTGACATCAACTGGGTTGATTTGGTGAACTTTCATCACACTCATGACGCGCTCGCAACTTTGGCCGTCACTTCCGTGGCCGATACGCGCGGTTGGGGTGTGGTGGCAATGGATGGCACGCGCATCACCCGTTTTATGGAAAAACCGGATCGCGCTGAACGCAGTCATCTGATTTTTGCTGGCGCGGCCGTGCTTGATCCGAAAGTTCTGGATCGGATCGGCGCGCAGACGCGTTCTTTGGAGAAAGAAGTTTTGTCCGAGCTCGCCAAAGAAAAGAAAATTAGCGGTTACAATTTTTCCGGCGCTTGGTTTGATGTCGGCACGCCGGAAGATTTTGCGCGGGCGGTCTCCGAGTGGCATGCGTAAAGATTCATTCGACGCAAAAGCGCGGACATTTGGCGCTTGTGCCTCGAAAGATTTTTGCGCGAAGAGAGGGGCTCTCTTCCGTCGTTAGAAGACAACAGCTCTCGCGAGGGAGCATCTGCACGAATTTCTTCGCCGGAGATCGTGAGAGAGGAAGAAGACCGTGAAGAAAGAGAGCATCAGAAGAATCAAAAGTGACGTGGACGGGACGCTCATGCGTCAGTCCGCGGATCAGGGCGTGGAGGTGGTGGATTCTCGCCTCGTCAAGCTCGTCCAGATCGTGGAAGAAGTCGGGGTCTCGTTTGAACTCGTGACCGGACGGGACCGGCCGCGGGCCGAGCGGTTCGCCGGAGCTCTCGGACTCACGCAGGGATGGCTCTACTTTGAGCACGGAGCTTTCCGGCTTGATCTGGAGACGCGCCGGGTTGAGCAACTCATTCCGGAGTACCTGCTTCTCCCGATCCGAGCGTTCATGGAGTGGGTGAAGTGTTCTAACATCCGGGGATGGAAGTACGTCACCGACAAGGTGACAATGTTCAACCCGATGATGTTCCCGGACGAGATGACATTTTCTCGTACGGCCGAGCGCTTCCGCGAGCAGATCACCCAAGAGGGCTGGCCGCTTGACGTCCAGATCTTCCCGGGTGTCGGACTGGATGTCGGGCCGAAGGCGTGGGACAAGGTCAACATCGTCCCACATCTCGGACTCAATGGCGATGAGCGCGTCCTCTACTTCGGTGACAGTTCCGGAGACAAGGGACTTCTCGCCGATCCGCAGGTGATTCCCGGAGCGCCCGGGAACGCCGATCCGGAAGTGATCAATCTCGTGGCGGGCCGCGACGGCTTCATCTCCGAGTATTGGTTCGGAGAGGGTGTCATCAGTATCATCCTTGACCTTGCGCGAAGCGGGGTTCTGGTAAATGGCGCCCAGATTCTTGAGAGGTACTGGGCAGATGTCCGTGACACTCGAGAACGTCGGTTCGCGTTAGGGCATCCCTTGGCCGCGTCCGCCGTCTGACGCTACAACGCGGTTTCGACACCGCACTTAGGAGGGAAGGCCGCCGGTTTAACACCAGCGGCTCTTCTCGTTTTAAGAGGTCTTTGATACTATTAAAACCAGCAATATGTCGTACGTTTTAGGAATTGATTTAGGTGGACAATCGTGCAAAGGCGCGATTGTTTCTGATGCCGGTGAAATTATTGCCCGCCGTGAACATCCAACTGATAACGTGAACGGTGAAAAGATTCTGCAGAGCATCATGAAAGTGATTAATGATTTAGCCGCCGATGCCAAAGATAAAGGAATTGAAGTCGCCGCCGTTGGCATTGGTTCGCCCGGGCCGCTTGATCCTCATCAAGGAGTTATTGTCGCCACGCCAAATTTGAAGTTTGAAAGAAATTATCCTTTGCGGGAAAAATTGGTTGGCCTGACGGGACTTTCCGTTGTTCTTGAAAACGATGCTAATGTTGCCGCTTATGGCGAGGCCTGGATTGGCGGCGGGCGCGGCAAAAAAGTTGTTGTTGCCCTGACCTTGGGAACGGGCATCGGCGGCGGCGTGATCATTGGTGACAAAATTTTTAACGGCGCCTATGGTTTAGGGGCGGAACTAGGACACATCATGGTGGAGCCGGACGGACGCGCTTGCAATGCCGGACACCAAGGTTGTTTTGAAGCGCATGCCAACGCCAAAGCGATTATTGATTGGGGACAAGAGTTGGTTGGTCCGGAAATTGAAAATCCCAAACAGGTGCAAGAGCGGGCCGAAGCCGGCCACGCCGGAGCCATTCTGGTTTGGAATCGCGTTGGAATTTATCTTGGCCGCGCGCTCGGGGCGCTCATTGATATTTTTAATCCCGACGTGATTGTGATCAGCGGTAAAATTGCCAAGGCGTGGAAATTATTTGAACCAAAAATGATGGAAGAGATTGCTTTGCGGGCGTTTTCCGATTTAGCGGCGCAAGCGGAAATTCGTCCGGCGGTCTTGGGAGAGGATGCCGGAATTATCGGCGCGGCGCGATTGGCGCTTAACGCGCAATTATGAATGACCGTTCGTTCGCCATAGTTGGGATTGGCGAACTACTTTTTGATCTCTTGCCCGGCGGGAAGCAACTGGGCGGCGCACCGGCAAATTTTGCGTATCACGCCGCGGCCTTGGGTGATCGCGGATTAATTTTGAGTCGTGTCGGTTCCGATGCGCTCGGTGAAGAAATTATTAGTACGCTCGCTCTCCGCGGATTGGAAACCAATCACCTGCAAATTGACGCGGCGCATCCGACCGGCACGGTGCAGGTGAAATTGGACGTGAATGGCCAGCCGGATTTCACGATTATTGAAAACACGGCTTGGGATAATTTTGAATGGACCGAAGATTGGGAAGCGCTCGCCCGCGTCGCTGATGCCGTATGTTTTGGGACGCTGGCCCAACGCACCTTGCCCTCGCGCCAAACGATTCAGAAATTTTTGCCAACGACGCGCAGTGAGTGCGTAAAAATTTTTGATGTCAATTTGCGGCAATCATATTATTCGGAGGAATTACTCGTTCAATCTTTGCGTTCGGCTGATGTCGTGAAATTAAATGATCAGGAGATTCAAGTCGTCAAAAACATTTTAGCGTTATCTGGATCAAGTGAAGAGGAACTCGCCCGCGATTTATTAAACAAGTTTGCGTTGGATTTAGTTTGTGTGACACGCGGGGCGCGGGGCAGTTTATTCGTGACCGCCAAACAACAAACTGAACATCCGGGATTTCCGGTTGCGGTTGCTGATGCCGTTGGCGCCGGTGACGCCTTCACCGCCGCGTTGGCTCATCACTATTTAAGAGGAAGCCCGTTGGAGTTGATGAGTGAAGCCGCAAATTTATTGGGCTCATGGGTGGCTTCACAGGTTGGCGCTATGCCGCCGAAGGATCCGGAAGTGATCCTGCGTGTGCGCGGCGAGTAACGGCGCTTTTTACTGCCGGGAAGCTCCTTTCCATTGACAAAAATCCCCGTATTTGTTACCGTTTCCGCATATGGTTCTCACGATTGACGCGGGCGGAACGACAATTAAATACGCCGTGCTGGATCAAAACGGCGCAGTAATCTCTTCAGGAAGCGCGCCGACAAAAAAAGGCGACGCTTTTTTGCCGCAACTTAGAGGGATCATTGAAGAGATGCGTGGAAAAAGTTTTTCAGAAACGACGGGAGGCGGAAGCTTTTCTTTTGATCAGGTCGCGATTGCCGTGCCTGGTCCGAGCAAAGAAAAAACAATTTTGAAAAGCGTCGCTCTTGAATTGGAAAATGTTTCTTTGGAAGGGCTTACTGATTTGCCGTTTATAATGACCAATGATTCCACCGCCGCCATTTTTGGCGGCTGGAGAGCGGCGGGATCTCCCAAAACGCCGTTTGTCGGTTTCACCTTAGGCACCGGGGTGGGTGGCGGCATGCTCATCAATGGTACAATGGTGACAGGCGTCACTTCCTCGGCCGGCGAATTCGGCCATATGAGCATTGATGCTGACGGTCCGGCTTGCGGCTGTGGCAATCGCGGCTGTCTTGAACGTTACGTCGGTTGGAAAGATTTGGTTTCGCAAGCGCAGGCGCTCGGGCTTATGGTGCGTGACGGCAAAGATTTGTTTAACTCGGTAGATCCCCGCGCTCAAGAATTGTGGGATTGGGTCGGACATAAAATCGGTTTTGCCGTGAGCAATATTATTTGGGCCGTCAATCCGTCCCATGTGCTCCTAACCGGCGGTGTGGCTCGCGCCTTTTCGCGATTTGAAAAAACCTTGCGCGAAGAAATTTCCCGCCGCGTCATTCCGGCACTGCGCGATGGCGTCCAGATCTATGCCAACCTTGACGAACATCTGGCGCATCAAGGTCTTTTAGCCTTAACATTATCAGTGTTAAAGTGACAGTAAAGTGCAAATAGCGTTCTTGATTGAAGAACACGCTATTTTCACTTTACTGTTAACATTTCATATTCTTTATGACTCATACCTGCTTCATTGATCTTGACCACACCCTTTTTGACACCACGGCTTGGCATTATTTTATTGCGCAACACGTTTGCAAGAAATTTAAAATCGCGCCGGAAATTTATTTTAAGGCCTATGAAGAAATGCGCGATAGAAGCGGCGTCAATGCTGTCGGCGATCCCATGCAGTTGGCGCAATTGCTAACGCAAAAGTATCAAGTTCCGGTTTCGGTGGATGATTTCAGCCGCGAGTGGTACCAGCACGGTTTGGAATCCGCGGATTTTATTTATGACGACTCGTTGAATTTTTTAGAGGCGCTCGGCGTGCACGGCGTGCGTCGCGTACTGCTGTCGCGCGGTAATCCGAAAATCCAACAACTGAAACTCCAAGGCACGGGCTTAAGTGACTGCGTGGATGAAGTGATTATTGTGGAAGATGAAAAATATTCGCCTTTGGTCAAACATTTGGAAGAAGCGGACGGCGAAACATTTTTTGTGAATGACCATGTCGGAGAAAATAAAGAGATTGCCGCCAAGTTTCCGGATGTGATTGTGATTCCGATCAGCCGCAATGCGGAGAAATGTCCGGATGGCGTTTGTGAGACCTTGGATGAGGCGCTGGAATTTATTGTGGAAGGTTTTTTGAAATAGATTTATGAAACGGGTCGTCACCATCGGCGGCGGAGGCGGACAGGCCGCGTTGTTGCGAATTTTACGAACTCTGCCGGATGTTCAGATTACGGCGGTGGTTAATGTTGTTGATGACGGCGGTTCCACCGGCCGGTTGATGAAGCAATTAGGCGTTCAATCAATGGGGGATGTACGTAATTGTCTGGCGGCAATGGCTGATCCAAAAAATTTTTTGGCGGCAATTTTAAATCAGCGTTTTCAGGATGGAGAATTGGCTGGACACGCTTTTGGAAATATTTTGTTGGCCGCTTTGGAAAAAAAACACGATTCCTTTCTGGAAGCGTGCCGCCAAGCGGCGGAGTTGTGCGGCGTTGGCGGCCGGATTTTACCGGTCGCGGCCAAATCACCGGCGCTGGTGACAACTTTTGATAACGGAGAAGTGGTGACTGGACAGCGGCTTCTGGTGGAAAAATTTTGGGCCGGGATTGACGAAAAAATTTCTTCCGCTCCGCGATTAACATCTTCCGTGGCGCGCCTCAATTTGGAACCGGCAACGCCACTTCTGAAAGAAGCGGAGACAGCGCTTAAAGAAGCGGATGTTATCATCATTGCGAACGGCGATTTGTATTCCAGCGTTTTGCCGTTCTTTTTGCTTGAGGGTGTTGCCACCCTGTGGCCGCGTTTAACCGCCAAAAAAATATTGCTTCCTAACGCCACCGTTACACACGGTCATGTTCACGGACGCAATATCAAAGCGTTAATTGACTTTTTCCGTGCTCACTCTGCCACCTTTGATGTTGATCAGGTGATTATCCCCAGCGTAATGCCGCCCGCGGTTGCCGCCGCTTGCGCCAATCGCGAGTACGGAATTCTTGAGGACATTGTCACGCCAACAATTTCTCCGGAAAAAATTATTCGCGCATCACTTTTGGACGATACCTCTATCATTGCCCACGACAGCTCACTCGTTCAACGCTCGCCGATTAGATATAATGAAGACGCTTTGCGCAACGTCATTCAGAACTATTTGTATCATTAGCGCCCATTCGTATATTAGTATCGTTATATGAACACCGCCATTCTTAAAAAACTCGGCTTTTCTGATAAAGAGATGGCGGTGTACTTAACTTTGCTGGTTCTTGGTCCGTCTTCCGTTCGCGCCATTGCCGTCAAAGCCAACGTCAATCGCGGGACAACTTATGATATTTTGCGCGATCTGATCAAGCAGGGCATTGTCAGTTACTATCAAAAAGAAGCCAAGCAATATTTTGTCGCCGAAGATCCGGGCAAGCTCACGGCCGTGACCGAAGATCGTATCCAAAAATTGCGGGAACTTGCCGAGCCGCTTAAAGATCTCATTCCCGAACTCAAGGCCCTTCAGAAAACTGGCGGGGAAAAACCGACGGCGCGTTTTTTTGAAGGCACGGCCGGCGTCAAAATCATGCTCGTTGATCTCTTGGAAACGGTGGCCGCCAGCCAAGACAAAACTTATTACTCTTTTTCTTCGTCCAACATCCGCGCCTTTGTGCGTGATGCCTATCCAGATTTCACGGAGGATCGCATCAAGCGCGGCGTCAAAGTCAAAGTGATCGCCGTTGGCGAGGGCGGCGAGATGAAAGGACTTGATGAAAGGAAATTTTTGAAACTGGAAGGATCGCCAACCTATATTTTTCTTTATGCCGACAAGTGCGCCTACGTTTCCCTTGACGCCGCCAAGCAATTAGTGACCGTCATTATTGAAAATGAAGGTTTGTACCAAAGCCAGAAAACGATTTTTGAGGAGTTGTGGAAACGGATTTGATTCGGTAAAATAGTCACGCTATGAACGGACACGAACATGCTGATGTCGGAATCGTGATATTGGCCGGCGGCAAAGGTAAACGCATGCAGATTGAGGATTTGCCCAAGGTACTGGTGCCGCTTTATGGGGAACCCTTGATTAAACATTTACTGCATTCCATTGAAGCGTGCGTGGTGAAGTCCGCGCCGATTATTATCATTGGCTATAAGGGGGAAATGGTACGGGAGGCCTTGGGGCCGCATTACACTTACGTTGAACAAAAAGAACAGCTCGGCACCGGCCACGCGCTTCTGCAAGCGCGCGGCGCGTGCGAGAAGAAATATCAACATGTAGTCGTTCTTTACGGGGATATGCCGCATGTGCCGGCTGACGTTGTTGATCAGTTGGTGACCAAACATAAAACGAGCGGCGCGGTCTTGACCATGATGACCGCCACCGTTCCGGATTTTAATGATTGGCGGGTGGCTTTTTCCTATATGGGCCGCATTGTTCGGGATGCGAACGGAAAAATTTTGCGCGATGTTGAACGCAAGGATGCAATAGAAGAAGAATTGGAAATTAAAGAAGTGAATCCGAGTTATTATTGTTTTCGCGCCGATTGGCTCTGGCCGAATTTGGCGCGGCTTAAAAATAACAACGCCCAAGGCGAATATTATTTGACCGATCTTTTAGAGATGGCCATTGAACAGGGTGAGAAAGTAGAATCAATCAGCATTGAACCGTTGTCGGCGCTCGGCGTCAATACGCCGGAGGAACTGGCCATCGTCCGTAAAATGCTTTATGGGGTTTTAAATGGGAACGGGGGAATGATAAAAATGGTATAAATTTTTTTAAAAACGTAATGCCCCGATGGACATCGGGGTGTTGTGTTTTTGAGGACGTTAAATATTTATGTTGCTACCTTTTTGACAAAAATATATTTATTTAGGGCCTATTTTATTGATTAAAATGAGTTATCCACAGATAATGTAGAAAAAAAATTGACAGGCTACGAGCCGTGAAGTATATTATCAATCAACCAAGGAGAAGTTCTTTACAACTAACGGAAGGG
>JACTTX010000028.1 GCA_015661005.1 Candidatus Magasanikiibacteriota bacterium | reverse complement strand
TGATCTCAAACATTACTTTCGGGATCATCCCGTGACGAACATGGCCGCGATGAGTAAATACCGTGGCCAGCCCCAATCTCATGAACGTGGTCGCGATGAGTAATTTCCGTGACCACCCCTCCTCTCCGTAACAACCACTGGCGGACTCGCGCATTGTCTTTCACACCCGTGAAAAGATGATGCCGAGTCCGCCAGCACCCCTCTTTTGAGAAGCCCTTGAGCGTTTGAGAAATTGAACGTTCAACATCCTCCCAAAAGGGATGCTTATTTCGCGGTTCACGCCGCGGAACCCGTGAAGACGACCCTGCTCTGCGGGGTTGTTTTCGTTTCGCGGGTATTTGCGCCGACCGGTTTTCTGGTTTATGCTTGAATGTATTCGTATGCTCATCAGTGATCTCCACATTCATTCCAGATATTCGCGCGCTTGTTCGCGGGAATTGACTTTACCGAACATTGCCGCGGTTTGCGAAAAAAAAGGCATTGATTTGGTTTCCACCGGGGATTTTACTCATCCGGCCTGGTTCAGCCACATCAAAGAAGAACTCACGGAAGTTTCCGCCGGAATTTTTTCTTTACGCGCTCACCAAAGCAAAACACGATTTATACTTGGCACGGAAATTTCCTGCATCTATAAGCAAAATGAAAAAGTGCGGCGCATTCATTTGTGTATTTTTGCGCCGTCTTTTTTTGCCGTGGATAAATTTAATCGCGCGTTGGAGGAACGGGGGTGTAATATACATTCTGACGGTCGGCCCATCATTGGCCTTTCGGCCAAGGAGGTTTTAAAAATTTTACTTGACGTCTCTTCGGAGGGCGTGATGATTCCAGCCCACGCCTGGACGCCGTGGTTTTCCGTTTTCGGTTCTAAGTCCGGGTTTGATTCACTGGACGAATGTTTTGAAGAATTGACGCCGCAGATTTTTGCCATTGAAACTGGCCTCTCCTCGGATCCTAAAATGAACTGGCGGATTTCCGGATTGGATAATATTTCGTTGGTGTCAAACTCGGATGCGCACGGTTTGGAAAATCTTGGACGCGAGGCCAATGTTTTGAACACGGATTTTGCGCATCTAACTTACAATAGTTTTTTTAACATCATTAAACGCCGTAACCCCAAAGAATTTTTGCACACGATTGAATTTTTTCCCGAGGAAGGAAAGTACCATTTGGATGGGCACGCCGATTGCGGTGTGGTATTTACGCCGGAAGAAACCAAAAAGCAGAAAGGACTCTGTCCGAAGTGCGGAAAACCGCTCGTCATCGGAGTTATGCACCGTGTGGATAACTTAGCTGACAAAAGTGAAAAAGATGTGTATATGGTTCCGGCGGGGCGCGTGCCGTATAAATCCATCGTGCCACTGAAGGAGGTCATTGGCAATGCGCTTGGAAAAAATAAGACAACAAAAATTGTCGGCGCGATGTATGAAAAAATATTAAAAGAACTTGGCAGTGAGTTTCATATTTTGTTGGACGCGGAACTTAATGATGTTGCCGTCGCCGGAACACCGGAAATCAGCGAAGCCGTCAGCCGCATGCGGGCTGGAGAACTGCACATTGAACCGGGCTATGACGGTCTCTATGGTAAGGTAAAAATTTTCTCTGATGAGGATCGTCCGCGTCGCGCGGCGCAACAAAATTTGCTTTAATTGGCGGTAAAATCGCGTATATTAAAGTTAGAAAAAAAATTTGAGATGTAAAAAAACAAAATACCCGCCGGTTCCTACAACCGGGGGTATTTTGATTTGACTCTTCAAGAGTCGAAGAAGACTCAAAGAACAAACAAAGAACAAATAAAGAACGAATGAAGAACTATCTTTTCTTCTTGCCGGCTTTTTTCTTCTTAGCTTTTTTCTTTTTTGCCATAGTGACACCACCTTTCAATGATGTTTGAAAGAACAAGTGAAAGATTTTTCATCACACGCATGGAATGATGAAAAAAAATTTTCACAATCGACCAAACTCATTATACAACAAAAAGAATGTCAAAAAAATATTTGTCAAGAGTTTTTGCGCGTTGGAGAGTGCGTCGGAAAAAAAATTTTCTCCGGCGAAGGGAGAAAATTCTTGCTGTAAAATTTTTTGGTGGGTCGGGAGGGGATCGAACCCTCGACCTTGGGCTTAAGAGGCCCCTGCTCTACCAGCTGAGCTACCGACCCAAGACGCGAGTGAAGAGCAAAAATTTATTTTTGCTCTTCCGAGCGTCGCCGGGTCGGCAAACTTTTCGCGAAGCGAAAAGTTTACAAGACCCAAATGGAACCGAGAGAAGAAAAAGTGTTTGCACTTTTTCTTCCGAGCGTCGCCGGGTCGGCAAACTTTTCGCGAAGCGAAAAGTTTACAAGACCCAAGCGAGTGAAATAAAAATGCAAACCCAAATTGCGATTAACACCCTTATTCTATATCGCGCATATTTTTCGGTCAAGCCATTGACAGCGCACTCCCAACCTGTACAATATCAGCGCTCAAACAACCACGGAGGAAACAATGAGCCATGAAACCCTGTCGCTTTGGTCTTTGGTAAAGAGTTACATCGGTACCTTGCTACCGCCGGCGAACTTTTGCGCCGTCTGTATGGCCGTGTGATTTGGCTGATGAGGAGAGCGGCGGCTACTGGGCGTCTGTCTGTACTGATGCGGACAAAGCCGTACAAACATTCCTTGAGGCACAGACTCTTGTGCACCATCCCGAGATCGCGCTTTTTGGCGAGGAAGACGATTTCTCTCTGCTGGCCAAGTATCGGCCGATGGATGCGCCGGTGAAGGCCTTCGTTAACGCGGAGGCCTTCATAATTTTTGCGTTGGTTCACGGTTACCGGTTGAACTTTTACGCGATTTGTGATAGATTGGCCTGCAGATATGAAAATCGTTTTAGCCACCGGAATTTTTCCGCCGGCTGTTGGCGGACCGGCGCAATATGCCGTGGGATTGTCTTCCGCTCTGCGCCGCGCCGGCCATACTATCCACGTCATGACTTACGGTTTTGAACGCCGTTTGCCAAGCGGTCTGCGGCACCTTTGGTTTTTTTTGCGTTTGTTTTTTGTTTTACGCCGCGCTGATTTATTAATTGCTCTTGATACATTTAGCGTCGCCCTGCCTTGCGCGTGGGCGCGGAAATTTTCACGCCCCAAATTTTTAATCCGCACCGGCGGTGATTTTTTGTGGGAGCAATATCTGGAGCGCCGCGGGCCAGTCATTCTTTTACGCGATTTTTACGCGGCGCATGAACCATTCACTTGGAAAGAGCGTTTGATTTTTCGCTGGACGCGCTTTGCTCTCCACGCCGCCGATCAAATTATTTTCAGCACGGCTCTTCAGCGTGATATTTTTGTCTCGGCTTACGGGCTGAATCAAGCGCAAACAAAGATCGTGGAAAATTTTTACGGGCCGGTTAGTGCGTCGTCCTCGCCAGCGCTTATCGTGCGTGAAGAAAAAATAACGTCCGCGGCGCCAAGTGAAAAAATTTTTCTTTGGGTCGTGCGGCCGATTCAATTTAAAAATCGTGAGCGGTTGCTGGAAGCGTTTAAGCGCGCCCAGGAAGCTCGGCCGGAGATACGATTAGAAATTCCGGATAAACCGTTTTCCCGTCAGGCGCTTTTGGAACGAATGAAAGAAGTGTATGCCGTGATTCTGCCATCATTGACCGAAATCAGCCCGAATTATATTTTGGATGCCGTTAGTGTCGGCACGCCGTTCATTTGCACACAAGAAAATGGTATCAATGAGCGCATCGTTGGCCTCGGGCTTTTTATTGATCCCATGAATCCTGAAGATATAACCAAAAAAATTGTGGAAATAACGGATCATGTAATTTACAGCCAGTTGAAAGAGCGTCTTGTGCAATTTACCTTCACCCATTCATGGGACCAAATTACTGATGAGTTTTTAAAAATTGCCGGGGGCGAGCGCGGCGTAAAAATTTTGATGATCGGCACGGATCGGGCGATTTTTGAAGAGGGAAGTGAGGTGCGTCGCCGGATGATTGAGTATGGCAAGCTTTTTGATGAATTGCGAATTATTGTTTTTTCACGGCGCCAACACGGTCTTAAAGAAATAAAAATTTCCGATCGGGTGCGAGCGTATCCGACAAATTCGGTTTCACGCTTTCTTTATATTAATGACGCCAGAAAACTGGCCGACCGCCTCGGGAAAGAGGGATTTCAACCGACAGTCGTTAGCAGTCAAGATCCCTTTGAATGTGGCTTAGCCGCATGGAAAATTGCCCGTGCCGTCGGCGCCAAGTTGCATTTACAGATTCACACCGATCCCTTTTCTACTTTTTTTAGCGCTGAATCATTATTGAACCGCGTCCGTGTCCGACTGGCGCGGTTTTTAATCTCGCGATCCGCCGCCGTGCGCGTGGTCAGCGAGCGGGTGCGGCGTTCGCTCATTGATCTACATCAACGGAAATTGTTAAAGCGTTTGCCGCCAATTACAGTTCTGCCGATTTTTGTTGACATTGAAAAAATAAAATCAGCGCCAATCACCGTTAATCTAAAAGAAAAATATTCGCAGTTTGATTTTATTGCGCTCACCGTGGGGCGGCTAACCAAAGAAAAAAATATTTCCTTAATCATCCGCGCCTTGGCGGAAGTGGTGCGCTCAAATCCGCGCGCCGGACTGATTATTGTTGGGGATGGGCCGGAGCGCACACGGCTTGGAGCGTTGGCGCAGGAGTTAAAATGCGCGCAGAACGTGCGCTTTGAGGGACAGATCAATGAACTCGCCTCATACTACAAGACCAGCGATCTTTTTGTTCTCGCTTCCAATTATGAAGGATACGGCCGCGCGGTAATTGAAGCCCAAGCCGCCGACATCCCCGTGGTGATGACTGATGTCGGTGTGGCCGGAGAAGAAATTAAGAACGATGAAAACGGTTTGATTGTGCCGGTTAGCGATCAAAACGCCCTATCCGCCGCTCTTAGAAAATTGATTGAAAAGAAAATTATTCTACGGCCGACGCTTTCAAAAATGATTTCTAAAGAGGAATATTTGCAAAAATATCGGGAAGGATTAATTTAGCAATAGCGTCTGGTGCGCCCGGAGGGATTCGAACCCCCGATCTCCGGTTCCGAAGACCGGCGCTTTATCCAGCTAAGCTACGGGCGCGCGTTGCTAAAAACCTGTTCTCAACAATTTTATTTCACCACCCCTTCACCTTTAATCCCTCTCGCGCCGCCGCCATCTGCGCTTCTTGCTTGCTGGTGCCTTCGCCGGCGGCCACCAATTCCTTCTCCAAAAAAATTCCCACTTTAAAATTTTTGGCGTGATCCGGCCCGCTCTCTTCCAACACACGATACGACGGCGTGACGCCCATCTTTTCCTGCGCCGCTTCCTGAAAACGGCTCTTGGCGTCAATGTAGGATTGTGTCGCAATGATCTCCGGCAACTTCTCAATCACAAAGCGATGCACAAAATTTTTGGAGACGTCCCAACCCTGATCCAGATAGATGGCGCCAATGATGGCTTCCATGGCATTGGCCAAAATGTAATGTCGCGCTTTGGTGCCGGCGTCCTTTTCTTCGCCGCGCGATAAGTAAAGCCATTGTTCCACACCCATATCCGCCGCAATTTGCGCCAGCATATCCGCATTGACCAATGACGCTCGCCAGTTGGTGAGTTCTCCTTCCGGATCGTCATAAGAATTGTAGAGATGTTCGGTGACGATCAACTCTAAAACCGCGTCGCCCAAAAATTCCAGCCGTTCATTATGGTCAAGTCCGAATCCGGGGTGCTCATTCAAATACGAACGATGCACAAACGCCATGGTCATCAAATCCGGATTTTTAAAATGAACACCGATGGTGTCCATGAACGGGGTCAGATCTTTGCGCTGGGCCATATTTTTTATAACTAACTTGATTGCATCGCCGCCTTTAACTTGCTGGCGGCAGTTTGTCTATCTCTTTCAACTCTCCGCGTTCCACCATATTTTTGTAAATCGCGCCTAAAACGCCATTCACAAACCGCCCCGAGGACTGTCCGCCATAAGTTTTGGCCAGCTCAATGGCCTCGTTGATGGCCACCTTAGCCGGAATGTTTGGAGAATATTTCAACTCAAAAATTCCGAGACGCAAAATGTTCCGATCCACGAGTGTGATCTGATCCAGCGGCCACTGCGGCGCGTATTTCTGAATGAGCTCGTCAATTTCTTTCTGATTATCAATGGCGCCGTTCACGAGCTCCAAAGAAAAGCCGTCGTCTTTGAGATGCGGGGCGAACTCTTTGAGGTTCTCTTCTACCAAAGCCGGAACAATCGCCGACGGTTGTCCGCGAAAGTCCCACTCATAGAGCGTTTGCATGGCAACGGATCTGGCAAGATGGCGGTTGGCCATAGTGGAAAGAACAGGGTATCGCGATTAGTCCGGGCGCGGCTTTAATTCGTGAACTGAAACGCGAGAACGAAAATCGCTCCGGAAGCCGGAATAAAACGCACCGCAACTTACGCCGCTTTCTTTAACGTCGGCATTTTCATTTTAACAACCTCACGGCCGTCATACGTGCCGCAGAACGCGCAAAGGTGGTGCGGCAGAACCGCTTTTTTGCACTTGGCGCACAAAGAAAAAACGTTTTTCTTGAGCGCAAAATGCGCGGCGCGGCGGTGTTTGTGCGAGGAAGTTCGGCGGTGTCCGGGAAGTCCCATATAATTATAGTACTGGTATGTTAGCAGAGCGAGGCAAAATTGGCAAGGGTCGGGTCAAGGCCTTTTCGGAAAAATTAGAGCAAAGTCACGTTGGCCACTTTGTCACCTTCCTCTTTAAAGCGCATGATGCGCACGCCTTGCGTGGCCCGGCCGATTGTTGGAATGGTTCCAAACGGTAAGCGGATCACCTGACCTTTATTGGAAACCACCAAGACATCACCTTCCATTGAGGAGTTGACCACATGGGCGGCTACTAATTTTCCGGTTTTGGCCGTGACGTTTGAGGTTTTGATGCCGCCGCCGCCGCGTCCTTGCACTTTGTATTCTTTGACGCGGCTCCGTTTGCCCAAACCGTTTTCCGCCACCACGAACATTTCCAAGACACCTTTCAAAATCAGGTTCGGATCCAGCACATCCATGCCGACAACCAAGTCATTCTTTTTTAATCTAATGCCGCGCACACCGGCGGCGGTACGGCCCATGGCCCGCACTTGCGTTTCCCGGAAACGGATGGCCTGCGCATTTTCCGTTATAATCATCACATCGTCTTTGCCGGTTGATGGCCGCACCCAGGAAAGGGTGTCGTCGGTTTTGAGACGAATCGCGATCAAACCGGAACGACGGACATTTTTAAAATCATCTAAGGCCACTTTTTTAATGAGACCTTTTTGCGTCGTCATCACCAAGAATTTATAAGCGGCCAGATCTTCACCGGAAAGCACGGCGGAAATTTTTTCATTGGGCGCCAGTTGCAGGAAATTCACCAAGGCCTGCCCTTTGGCCGTGCGCGATGCCGACGGCACATCATACGCTTTGAGCTGGAACACGCGGCCGCGCGTGGTGAAGAACAAGAGATCGGCGTGGGTGGTGGTGGCGAACATCTGCTCCACCACGTCTTCCTCTTTGGTGGTGAGCCCAATGACGCCTTTGCCACCGCGTCCCTGCGTCTTAAAGGTGTCCGGCGGCAGACGTTTGATGTAACCATCGTGTGTCATGATTAAAATTGTTTCTTCATTGGGGATCAAGTCCTCGGCGGTGAATTCTTTGACGCCGTGTTTAACAATTTGCGTGCGGCGCGCGTCTCCGTACTTCTCTTTCAAACCGGCCACCTCTTTTTTCACGATTTCCAAAATTTTCTTGGCCGATCCGAGAATTATTTCCAACTCTTTAATCAAAGCACGTTTTTCTTTGAGCTCATTTTCAATTTTCATCCGCTCCAGATTGGCCAACTGCGACAGTTTCATTTCCAAAATGGCGTTGGCCTGAATTTCCGTCAGTTTAAATTTTTTCATTAACTCCACCCGCGCCGCTTCTTTGTCTTCCGACTGTTTGATGACTTTAATAATGGTGTCAATATTGTTCAAAGCAATGTGCAGGCCTTCCAGAATATGCGCCCGTGCCTTAGCTCCCTTCAAGTCAAACCGGGAGCGGCGGGTAATTACCTCGCGGCGGAAGTCTATGTAATACTGCAGCGCCTCTTTAAGGCTAAGCACCCGGGGCTGACCGTCAACCAGAGCCAGCATATTGACGGAGAAAGCCGATTGCATAGGCGTGTGTTT
>JACTTX010000005.1 GCA_015661005.1 Candidatus Magasanikiibacteriota bacterium | reverse complement strand
TAAGTGCGCCATTCCACCAAAGATCGGGCCGCCGCCTCTTGACCTCTCGAATTTCGGCTTCGGGCAGTTCTTGTTCTTTGATTGGCGGTTCCTGGATTTGGATGGTGGTTTGATTATTGTCCTGGCGCATAGTGGGGATAATATAGCAGAAAGACAAACAACAGACAATAAAAAAAGATTGCCCGCCGACGCGTGATGCGACCGGCGGGCAACCTCCTTATAAGTTCGGCTAAAAGTTGGTTTGTGTTTCAATCGCGGCCAAGCCCCTATGTATTGGCCTCGCGGGCCTTTACACACCCTGACGGGCGGAGATTTGAACTCCGGCTACGCTGTCGCACCAGCGCTTGTCGCTTTGATTGAAACGGCATTCCTCCTTTTCACGGTTCCGTGGGGAGAACTTGACGATCCGTCACGTCCGTACGGCTACTGCAGAGCCGGTTGGGACTTGCTCGTTTTGCGACTTTGAGTTCGCGCGCTTTTCACGAGTTGTGACGCCGTCTTGCGTTGCGGATTCCCGGTCTCTTTTCTCACGGCTTTTGCATCTGGCGAACGCCAAGCCGGATTCGTGGAGAAAAAAGTCCGACCGTCCAATAACGAAGATCATCGAGCATGGCACAGCATCCGGCGGGAAAGGGAGAAGCGGAGGCGCCGGGTGATAGCTGTGCTTCCGCGAATCTTTTCTCAAACCCACAGAACTTAGTTGTCAATCGCGTTCGTTTGCCAAACTAGCGCGATTTCTACCCGCAACAGACCCGCGATGATAACGGGGACACCGAACGACCTTGCGGTCAGCGGGCGTTCTGATGACCGTGAACTTTACCAGTTCACGGTCGCCCTGTCAAGGGGCGTTGTCAGGCTGTCAACGGGAAATGAATTTTTCCTGTTGTCAGGCGGCAAGATTCTGTACCCCAAATACGGCAAAGCGCGAACTGAACTTCTGGCAATATAACAAATTAACGGCGCGATGTTAATGGCCGACGCTTGATTTTCAAGCCCGCGGCTGTATAGTAGAATGACTTTTATGAACTTTCATCTTAAATCAAACTATCAGCCGGCCGGGGATCAGCCCGAGGCCATCGTGAAATTAAACGAGGGCCTGCAAAAGGGATTGCGCGATCAAACCTTGCTTGGCGCAACCGGCACGGGCAAGACCTTTACCGTGGCCAACGTTTTGCAGTTTGCCCAAAAACCAACGCTCGTTATTGCCCACAACAAAACTTTGGCGGCGCAACTGTGCAATGAGTTTCGGGAATTTTTTCCGGAAAGCGCCGCGGAATATTTTGTTTCCTATTATGATTACTACCAGCCGGAGGCATATCTGCCCACTTCCGACACTTACATTGAAAAGGAAGCCATGATCAATGAAGAAATTGATCGCTTACGTCATGCCGCCACCCAAGCTTTGCTCACGCGGAAAGACGTGATTGTGGTGGCCAGCGTTTCCTGCATTTACGGTTTGGGTTCGCCTGCGGCTTATGAGAAAACGGTTTTGCGATTGGAGAAGGGACAGATTTTGACGCGGGCAGATTTATTGCGCGCACTTATTGATATGCAGTTCACGCGCACGACTGCGGATTTGCTGCGCGGATATTTTCGATTGCGCGGCGAGTCCTTGGAAGTGATGCCCGTGCATCAGGAAGTGATTTATCGTTTTGATTTATCCGGACAGCGTATCAATTCCATTGACGCGATTGATCCGGTCACGCGCCATGTTAAAGAAGAAGTGAATGAGGCCTGGATTTTCCCGGCCAAGCATTATGTTACTTTGGGACCGGAACGGGAGCAGGGTATTGCCGCCATTCGCGAGGAACTGAAAGAGCGGCTTAAATATTTTGAGAAAAAAGGACTGCTGTTGGAAGCGGAGCGTCTTGACCGGCGGACGCGCTTTGATTTGGAAATGATTGAACAGACGGGCTTTTGCCACGGCATTGAAAATTACTCGCGGCACTTTGACGGCCGTGTTCCCGGTGGGCCGCCATACACTTTGATTGATTATTTTGAGCATGCTACCAAAGGCGATTGGCTTTTGGTGATTGATGAGTCGCACGTGACCATGCCGCAGATTGGCGGAATGTATGAAGGCGACGCCAGTCGGAAAAAAACTTTGATTGAGTATGGGTTCAGATTGCCTTCGGCCGCGGATAACCGCCCGCTCAAGTTTAATGAGTTTGAAGCACGCAAACCGTCGACTATTTATGTGAGCGCGACACCCGGTCCTTATGAACGCGCCAAGTCCGTCCAGATTGTGGAACAGATAATTCGTCCGACCGGTCTCATTGATCCGGAAATTATTTTGCGACCGATTAAAAATCAAGTGGAGGACTTGATTGATCGCGTCAAAGGACGCGTCAAAGTTAATGAGCGCGCGCTCGTTACCACGCTCACAAAAAAAATGGCCGAAGATCTTTCCGAATATCTATCATCGCTCAAAATCAAAGTTACTTATTTGCATTCGGACATTGACACCATTGAGCGTCTGCAGATTCTGACGGATTTTCGCCGCGGGAAATTTGCCGTGCTGGTTGGCGTCAATTTATTGCGCGAGGGTCTGGATTTGCCGGAAGTTTCTTTGGTGGCCATTTTGGACGCGGACAAAGAAGGGTTTTTGCGCTCGGAGACGTCGTTGATTCAGACCATTGGCCGGGCGGCGCGCAATGTGCGCGGGCAAGTTATTTTATACGCCGATCAAATGACCGGCTCAATGAAACGCGCGATCACGGAAACGGAACGGCGCCGGACCAAGCAAAGGGAATACAATCGTGTCCACGGCATTACGCCTAAAACGATTGAAAAAAATGTGAAGGACTTGGTGGCCGAGTTTGGCATCGCGTCCAATGCCAAGCAGGAAAAGATGCGGGAAAAACAATTGCGCCAGATAATGAAGTTGGAAATGGTTGGCGAGCAAGGCAAAACGGTTGAGCAAATTATCGCCGAAAAAGAAAAACAGATGAAAGCGGCGGCGCGGAATTTAGATTTTGAATTGGCCGCGATTTTACGGGATCAGATCGTGGTGATGAAAATAAAAAAGTGAAACGCCTCGGACAATTTATGCCCGAGGCGCGTTGTTTCTTTTGTTGCGTGTTTGAGCTGGCCGCGAACTTTACGGTCCTTTGACGCGCACGCCGCGCCAGTCGCCAAAGTATTTGGCGGTTTTGTTTCCGGGCGCGACTTCCCAGACCGCGCCGGCAAAACCGGAACGATCGGAGAAAATCATGGCGTCAAAGTAGAGGGTTTCGGAAGTGCCGGTCAGATGATCGCCGGCAACGAAGAAAGTGGTGTAAGGAGGATCCCATTCCAAGGCGCGGCTTTCCTGCAATGCGCTGGCCGTGAATGGTTCGGAGATGGCGGCGCCGGAGATGTCCCAAACGCCTTCCATGTTGATGGCGCCAACAACCGTCAGGAGATCACTGCAGATGACGGTCCGGCAGAAATCAGCCGGACAGTTGCCGCACTTTTGGGTGGCGCAAGCCGTGATCGTGGTGGTCGGTTCGCCAAGGTAAAGGCCGTCGGTGGGTGATGGCCCTTCGGCCGGTTCGTAATTCGGGTAAGAGAACAGATCGCTGTGGATGGTCGGCAGAATTGCGCTCACGTGATGGTACTTTTCATTGCCGGGTTTCTTTTCCCATCCCCAAGAATAGTCGGCCGACACCCAAGAGATCATTTTGGGATCGCCGACAAACCACTCAATGCTTTCCGGCGTGAATTCCGAATCGCCGTCAGCGGCCCAGGCCTGCAGAGTGATCACATAGCGCGGGTCGTCAGCTTCGCGGGGAATGATGAGGAAGTCATGAGCGTCAAGAATGCCGGTGACCAGTGTGACCGAGTCCATGACGCGCCACGGGGCGCAGGCATCCGGATCTTCGTCCGCCGACGCGGGCGTTGGCGGAAGCGTCAGATCGTCGTTGGACGACGGGTTGGCGCGGACAATCCGAACCCCGCCCGACACCGTGGACGGCGCCGAGTCGTTCTCGCTCCAGATGACCGCGTACGGGTTCGCGCTATCCGGTTCCGAGGAATTAAAAACACCGGCCGCCTCATTGTCTTTTGGCACCATGCGCGTGCATGCCGAAGCAACGAGCCCTCCAAAGCAAAATCCGGTGATGATCAAGCGGTACATTTTTCTCTCCTTCAAAGATCAGGTGACACGATTGTCACAGAGCGATTATATCGCTGTCCGCCGCAGGTGCAAGAGGACGATTTATTGGGTTTTGAATAAGATGTGGATGAAGTGGGGATAAGTGAGGGGATAGTTTCTGATTACGCATCAAGAACGCACAAACCACCTTGTATTTCGGTATTGCAATGCTATAATAAACGCATGAATGCACAAATTAAAAAAGAAAATGGCATTGTTTTTACTCCCGACTGGGTGGCTGATTTTATGGTTGAAGAAGTGTTCAATGATCAAAAAATTACGGGGAAAGAAAAGATATTGGATGCCGGCTGTGGCGAAGGTATTTTTGCAATTACCGCCGCTAAAAAATTGGCAAAATTATCCGGCAAATCCATAAACAAAATAATAGAAGAAAATATCTACTTTATAGATCTATCGTCAGTTTACATAGAAAAAACCAAAGAAAATTTACAAAAATTATCAAAAAATAAAATCACAAAATTTAATGCGATAACCGATGATTTTTGTTTTCATAATTTTAATGAAAAATTTGATTTTATTATCGGCAACCCCCCCTATGTCCGCATTCAAAATCTAAACGGAAGGAAAGACCAGCTTCAAAATAATTTCATAACCGCTTCTAACGGCTCAATTGATCTATATTTTTGTTTTTTTGAACAGGCGTTAAGATTGCTCGAAGAAAATGGCAGAATCGCTTTCATTACACCTAATTCTCATTTTTACTCTGCCGCTGGAAAAAATTTACGCAATCTCATGTTATGGCACCTAATAAAAATTGTAAATTTTGATCATTTTCAGGTTTTTAAAGACGCAACAGCTTACACAGCCGTCACGTTTTTACAAAAGGAAAAAACCGATGGGTTTTTATACGCTGAAAATTTCAAAAATGATTGCCGTGACATTGTATTTAAAAAAATATCAGCACAGCACCTGCGGGCCGAACGTTGGGAATTCTTTGATAAAAGATATTTGGACAAAATAGTAAAACTGAATAAGAAATATTCTACCCTTCAAGATGTGGCCAATATCCACTACGGGATCGCTACTCTCAAAGATGAGCTCTATATTTTTACGCCGAATAAAAGCGATAGCCAGTATCATTATCTTGGTAATTTTAAAATTGAAAAAAGTTTGTGCGTTCCAATTATTAAAGCATCTACCTACAAAGGCATAGATCAAAATTTATTTTTAATTTTTCCATACAAAAACGAAAAAGTTATACCGCATATCATTTTTAGGAAAACTTATCCCGAAGCATACAAATATTTTTTGCACCACAAGGTCGCTTTGTCCATGAGAGATAAAGGAGGAGGGGAAAATTATGAAGAATTTTACGCTTTTGGACGAAACCAAGGACTCAAAACCAGTTTTGGTAAAAAAATTATAACTAGCACAATGAATCTCGCCCCGCGTTTTTATGTCGTGAATGACGAAAGGGCAAGTTTTTACGCCGGTTATTGTATTAAACCCAAAAAAGATGCCAGCCTTTATGAATTATGCGATGCTTTAAATTCTGACTTAATGAAGGAGCATATTAGTTCCGTCTCAAAGAGCTATCGCGGCGGTTACAAATCATACGCTAAGAGTTTTTTGAAGGACTTTGTGCACCCTTATTTTTTTAAAACACAACCTGTCCTATTTTAATCAAACCAGCAAATATATGGGTCAAATAGATAAGCAATTTTTAGCCGCAATTGGAGAGTCTTTTAAAGCCTACAACAAAAAGGGTGGTGCGCGAAGCACCAAAAAATTAATACCAATTCACAAATTTATATCGGAAAAAGTCTTAAATAGATTGGGAAAAAAATTCTCCATCAAATCATTGGGAATAGGCGACGGCAAGGAAGCGACGCTTGACGGAAAATATTATTTTAAAGATATTGATATCGCAATATTTAAAAAAGAAAAAATTGTATCGACGATCAGTTTTAAATTTGTCACTTCAAATTATAAACAAAATGCCAACAACTATTTTGAAAATCTGATGGGAGAAACGGCTAACATTAGAAGGCGGGGCGTAGGGTTTGCTCACTTCTTGGTGTTGCGGGGGCATACGCCATATTACACAAAAAATAAAGGCAACTTAAGAGGCAAAGAGCAAAAAATGGAGATTATCAGTGAAAAAGATTTACAAAAATACATAAAACTGTATAAAGATATAGATTTCCCTCACAAGCCCGACTTAATGGGAATTTGTCTTTTGGAACTTGATAAAAACAACCATCCTAAACTTGTAAATTTTAGGGACTTTGACTTTTCTGCCGAAACAAAAAAATTACTTCAAAATGAATTCTCTTTGAGTAAATTTTTAGACAAATTTACTCACCTGGTAAATTTGAAAAGTTAAACGATACGAGTGGTGACAAAATGTCACCGCCTAAAATAATGAACGCCATGACCCGTCCTGAACGACTCAAGCTCAACCCGCGCCTTCTTTTTTGGGCCAAGACCTTGAATGAAGTGAAAGCCCTGAATGCCGTGGTCGCGCTTTTTTATCTTTCGCGCGGCGTTACCATTGAACAGATTTTTTATTTTAGCATCGTTTGGTCTTTGACGGAAATTATTTTTGAAATTCCGACCGGTTTTTTGGCGGACAAGTTTGGCCGCAAAGCAATGATGATTCTGGGCGGCGTTTTGCAAGTCCTTTCCTTTGCGGCAACTTTTTTTGCTCACGGCTTTCTGCAATTCATCGGCGTTTTTATTTTGATGGCCCTCGCTTACGCCTGTTTTTCCGGCACAGAAGAAGCTCTGCTCTATGATTCCCTCAAAGAACTGAATCAGGAGCACACGATGACCAAAGAGAATGGCCGCCTTCATGCCGCCCGATCTTTGGCAAAAATTTTTATTCCGGCGCTGGGCGCATTTGTCGCCAGAGATTTATTGGACTGGCAGTTCAATATTTTAATCGCGGTCAATGTGGTGATGGCAATGGCGGCGCTTGTCATCATGTTTTTCTTTAAAGAGCCGCGCCATTTTGAAGATGTCGCCGCCTATGAGATTGGAATTTTTCGCGAGAGCATCCGCACCATTCGCGCCGAACCGTTCCTTTTCCGCGCGGCGATGAATAAACTTTTGATTTTCATCGGTTCGTTGATTGTTTGGCGCGCCTACCAACCGTATTTTAGCGCTCATAGCATGAGTAGCATTTGGCTGATCGCTTATTACATCATCTGCCACATAATTATTTTTTCCGGTCATTGGAACGTTTCCATTATTGTGAAAAAAATTGGCGCGCCGCGCCTCATGACTTGGACAATTTTAGGCACGATTGTCTCTTTGGCCGCCGCCTATTTTTCTGTCGCCAAGTGGTTGATTTTTCTTTCCCTGCTTTTGCCGCTCATTTTTGAGGGCGTGCGCGAACCGGTTTTCAGCCACTCCATCAACCGTCTCATTCATTCGCGCAGTCGAGCCACAACCCTTTCCAATTTGAATTTGTTGCAGAGCATTTTTGAAATTCCGCTGATGGCCGCAGCCGGGCTCTTGGTCAGGTGGCGCTTGGAATACACTTTTTTGTTGGCCGCCGCTTTATGCTTGGCCGTGCTTTTATTTTTCCCCATTCGTGTCCGCGATCTGGCCGAACCGGCGGTGCGGGAGGAGTTGGAGGTGGGGTGAGGAAATTAGCCGCCGTGCCTATATCTGGTTCAAATTGATTGGGATGACAAATTGTTCCCATCGTGATACATTGTTGGCATCATCATACAGGCCCGTTTGAGGCCGTTTTGTAGTTTATTGCCAGCCCGTTTATGGCCCAGGAAAAAATTATCATCCGCGGTGCGCGGGAACACAACTTGAAGAACATCAATCTGGAATTACCGCGCAATAAAATGATCGTGTTCACGGGTTTGTCCGGCTCCGGCAAGTCCTCTTTGGCTTTTGACACGATTTTTGCCGAGGGTCAGCGCCGTTATGTGGAATCATTGAGCGCGTACGCCCGCCAATTTTTGGGGCAGATGCAAAAACCGGACGTTGATGAGATTGAAGGTCTCTCACCGGCCATTTCCATTGACCAAAAAGCGCATAGCGCCAATCCGCGTTCCACCGTGGCTACGATCACGGAAATCTACGATTACTTGCGCGTGCTTTTTGCTCGCGTCGGTCGGCCTTTTTGCATTCATGATAACGGCCCGATTCAAAAAATGACGACCGAAGAAATGACCGCGGAAATTGAAAGAGGACTGGTTCAACGGGGAAAGGTTTCTTTGAAACCTGTCCCCGGAGTACCTGTCCCCGCCGGTGTTCGGATCCTCGCGCCCGTTGTCCGCGGCCGCAAAGGCGAGTATTACCAATTGCTTTATGATTTGTACAACGCCGGTTTTATGAACGTCCGCGTGGACGGAAAAATGCGCTCGCTTAAAAATCGGATTATTCTTTCGCGATGGAAACAGCACAGCATAGAAGTTATTGTTGATCAGATGACCGTGGCTGAAAAAAATGAAAGTTCGGCCGTTGATTTTTCATTGATTGATCATAATCGTCTCGCCGAAGCCGTGGAGACCGCTGTTGACTACGGCGACGGCGTCATGATCGCGCAATATCCGGATCAAAGCGAGCAAACTTTTTCCACCAAATTCACTTGTCCGCGGGATGGTTTTGCTTTTCCGGAAATTGAACCGCGATTATTTTCTTTTAACTCGCCTTACGGTTACTGCCAAACCTGCACCGGACTCGGCACGGAATCATTATTTTCAGACCAGCCATGTCCGGTTTGTCAGGGCGCGCGTCTGCGGCCGGAAGCGCTTCACGTCAAAATCAACAACAAAAATATTGTGGAAGTGACAGCCATGTCCATTTCCGCGGCGTATAAATTTTTTGAAGCGATGCGTCTTTCAAAAACGGAAGAAAAAATCGCCGAGCCGGTTTTGCGGGAAATTTTATCGCGTCTTAAATTTATGTTGGATGTTGGTTTGGAATATCTGTCGCTTAACCGCACGGCCGGAAGTTTGAGCGGCGGGGAGGCCCAGCGCATTCGTTTGGCGTCGCAGATTGGCTCAAGATTGGTTGGCGCCCTTTACGTGCTTGATGAGCCGACAATCGGTTTGCATCAGCGGGACAATGCGCGGCTGGTGGAGACGTTGGAAAAATTGCGGGACATCGGCAACACCATCATTGTTGTTGAGCATGATGAAGACACAATTTTGGCGTCCGATTATTTGGTTGATTTGGGGCCGGGCGCGGGAAAGTTGGGCGGTGAAGTGGTGGTGGCCGGGCCGACGGAGAAACTGCTTTCTACGGGGGGACAGGGGCCCAATGCATCGCCTCGCGAGCCAGTCCCCACCGGGACGGAGCGATCGCTAACCTTAAAATATCTTCGCGGTGATCTCAAAATTCCTCTTCCAAAAAAACGCCGCTCCGGAAATTTTGACGTTTTAAAAATTCGCGGCGCGTCCGAACACAACCTAAAAAATCTGGATGTGGATATTCCTTTGCGCCGTTTTGTTTGCGTGACCGGCGTTTCCGGTTCCGGAAAATCCACACTGGTGAATGATGTGCTTTATAAATCAGCGGCCAAGCGGTTATACAAAACCGCGGACGTTCCGGGCAAACATAAAGCCCTGCTTGGTTTGGAATACATTGACAAAGTGATTGTGATTGATCAGTCGGCCATCGGCCGCACCCCGCGATCCAATCCGGCCACTTACACCGGCGCTTGGACGCACATCCGCGAGATGTTTGCTTTGACGCCGGAATCGCGGATGAAAGGATATTTACCCGGACGTTTTTCTTTCAATGTGCCCGGCGGACGCTGTGAAAATTGCGAAGGCCACGGGCAGATTGCCGTGGAGATGCATTTTTTGCCGACGGTTTATGTCCCGTGCGATGTCTGTAAAGGCGCCCGCTTTGATAAAGAGACCTTGAACGTGCACTACAAAGAAAAAAATATCGCCGAGATTTTGAAAATGACCATTCGCGAAGCCGAGGAATTTTTTAAGGATGTTCCGGCCGTCAATGATCGTTTGAAAATTTTAAATGAAGTCGGTTTGGATTATTTGGAGCTCGGACAATCGGCCACCACGCTGTCCGGCGGGGAAGCCCAGCGCGTTAAACTTGGGAATGAACTGGCCAAACGGGCCACCGGGCGCACGTTGTATATTTTGGACGAACCGACGACCGGTTTGCATTTTGAGGATATTCGGAAACTTTTGGATGTTTTGGAGCGGCTGGTGAATCGTGGTAATACGGTGATCGTCATTGAACACAATTTAGACGTCATCAAATGCGCGGACTGGATTATTGATTTGGGTCCGGAAGGTGGCGACAAGGGCGGGGAAGTGGTGGCTCTCGGCACGCCGGAAGAAGTGGCGCGCAAAGCCGGATCATACACCGGGCAGTATTTGAAACGGACGCTCAAAAATTAATAATTGAATGAGGAAGTATGTTTGTTCCACGTTTTATCATCGCAAAAAAATTGCCTACGACGCCCGGCGTTTATCTTTTTAAAAACGCCGCCGGAAAAGTGATTTATGTCGGCAAAGCCGTCAATTTGCGGGTGCGCGTTTCTTCTTATTTTAAAAAGAAGCCGACCGGAGAATATTTGCGCCGCATTGAAGAGGCGATTGATGAGGTGGCGGCTATTGATCACATCAAAACCGGCACGGCGATTGAAGCTTTGATCTTGGAAGCCAATTTGATTAAAAAATTATGGCCGGCCTACAATGTTTTGGAAAAGGACGACAAAAGTTTTTTGTATACGGTGATAACGCGGAAAAAATTTTCGCGGGTGGAACTTTTACGCGGCGCGGAATTGGAACGGCTGGATGAGACAGCCAAGAAAAAAAAATTTCTTGCGGTCTTTGGTCCATACATCTCCGCCGGTTCCCTTCGCGCGGCGTTAAAACTTTTGCGCAAGATTTTTCCGTGGTCAAACTGCACGGCCGAGCAATCGCGGCCGTGTTTTTATTTTCACATCAAGCAGTGCCCGGGCGTTTGCGTCGGCGAGGCCCAACCGGCGGCGTATCAAAAAAATATTCGTCGGCTCATAAAATTTATGCGCGGCGAGAAAATTTTTTTGCTTCATGATTTGCGCGGCGAGATGAATCGTGTTAGCCGAGCGCAGGAATTTGAAGCGGCGGCGCGTTTACGCAATCAAATTTGGGATTTGGAGCACATTCAGGATATTGCGGTCATTGGCCGCGATTGGAACGGACAGGAATTTTTGCGCGATGCGAACAAGCATGGGAAGGCGCCACACAAGGATTGGATTAACATTTATGGCCGGATTGAGGCCTATGATATTTCCAACATCGGCGGATTTTTTGCCGTTGGGAGTATGGTTGTGCTGAATGGCGGCGAGCCGAACAAGAGCGAATATCGCCGCTATAAAATTAAAACCGTGCAGGGAAGCAATGACGTGGCGATGATGAAAGAGGTTTTGCGTCGCAGATTTAGCGGCTCTAGAAAAGGTTTAATGGGGACAGTTCTAAAGGGGACACTTCTAAACGCAAAGCGTTTAGAAGTGTCCCCTTTAGAACTGTCCCCAAGAAGGCCGGACATCATCTTAGTTGACGGCGGGAGACCGCAGGTGAATGCGGCTAATGGAATCCTCAAAGAGCGCGGCTTGAAAATTCCACTCTTGGGAATTGCCAAAGGTCCGGACAGAAAAAAAGATGACTTTATTTTTGCCTCCAAAGAAGATATTGAATTGGAACGTTTGACGCGTCTCTATCCGCACATTTTCAAATTGGCGCGGGACGAAGCGCATCGTTTTGCCATTGCCTATCACCGCAAGTTGCGCGGGAGGATAGGAAAGTAATATACTGCTGACACTATGAATTCCACTTATGGACGTTCTCCAGAAGCGATTTTTGCGGCGCGTGAAGATCCTGCACGGCGCGATATCAATTTAGTTGCCAAGCGTATTGCCGGTGAACTTGAGACGGCGCGCCCGAAAATGGAAAAATTTATCGGACTTAAAAAAGGAGGTTATGAACGGCCTTCTTATTCAAGAGATGCTGTAAATAATGATTTAAGAAAAGTTGCCACGCAAACGGCGCAGTTTAAGGATGCTCATGAGAAAGAAGTGCATGCGGAGGCGGAGGCGTTAGAAAAGATTCTTTTTTATTTTTTGGAACAAAATAATTGGCTCGGCGAAAATGCGCGCACCATACCCACCACGCGTTATGACGATTATATGAATGGCATTGATTCCATTATTGAATGGAATCGGGCGGGGAAATCCGCGGCCTATCTGGCCATTGATTTCACCGTAACGGAAACGCCACAAATTGTAGAAAAAAAGATTGAACGCGCTTTGCAAGAACTTGAAAAGGGCACACTGGCGAGAATTAAATATTTTGAATCGGAAAGCGCCCCGCGCGGACCATTAAAAGTCGTTCCGCGCGTGCTGATTGGAGTCAGGCGGAATGCCCTTAAAGATTATGCGTCATCGGCTATAGATTTTTTTGAGAAAAAAACAGGTAGCGCTAAAAAAATCGCTGAACACCCCATCAGTCGCGATATTTTTGATCAAGTTTATCTGCAGTTGGATTTTTATGCTAAACGTCTGCGCGAAATTATTAAGGAAAAGGACGCCTCATCCAAAAAAACACTGGAGTCAAAAAAAGAAGAAGGAGGGCCCGCGCGCGCCGATGCGCACAAGCGAGCCCTCCTCAATGTTCTACGCGCTCTTCAAGAGCTCGAGCCGGTGCGACGGAAATTATCCGAGAAGGCGACATTTGAACCGAGCCGCTTCACCGAAATTTTATCCAGTCGGCTTGTCAAGAGCTCTGTCGCCGCCTAGTTCTTGCGGTGTACGGTTTTGTTCCGCACAATCTTGAGGCGCGGCTTTTTTCTACCGCCCTTGCTCACACGCGTTCGCGCGTAGAATTGGAGAGCGGCGGCCAGATTGAGCACACCGCTTGGATACTGATCCATTCGGATTGCCCTCTGACGTTTCATCATTACCTCTCCGGTTAGTCAGCCGAGGGATTCGGCTGGACTAAGCACCCTATTACAGATACTTTTAGCCGTCAAGGGGTGTGGACGTTTAAAAATTACGCGACCCCGATGGTTTAAATCGGGGTCGGCTAAGGGTTTTTGATTTTTCGGCCGCCAACGGCCGTCTTGCCGTGCGTGTTACACAGCTCGTCCACGGTGAGCTTCGGCATGACGATGTCGAACACGATGGCCACCTGGGCCAGCTCCGAGCATTTCCGCTCGAATTCATCGCGCAGACCATTGATTTCTTTCTGGTCGGCGGCAGGCACCATCGTGCGCCAATTTTGCGCCAGTTCAAAGCTACGGGCGCGCAGGGCGAGCGCCGCGATCCGAGCAACCAGCAATGGCTCGCGAAGCGCCCTTGATTCACCGCAAAGCGCAATAAATTCTTGTGCGGTCAATGTTCACCTCCTTCTGTTTTTGCTTGTCGTTCTCGTAGCAGTAATTTGGCCACCGCTACCGCAAAGGCACCGACATCATCTCTGTTCATGCCGATATCCGAGCGCCAGCGGTTGTCTAAACTGGCTTCTCTGAACTGTCTTGAAAGAAGATTGAGGTCATCAATGAGCGCGTTATGGGCTTGACGGCGGCGGATGTCCGCAGATTCAATTTCATCAATTACCGTTTTTTCTCCCAGCCCGTTGTCCCGCTCCAGCCGCGCTAATGTTCCGCGGTCAATCGTTCCGGCATATTCCAAAGCGGCGTCTTCAATGCTTGCAAGAATTTTTTCCAAGCGCTCATGGCCAGCCGCTTCTTTTTTTATCTTATGGTAAAGCAAAACACGATCCAATTCTTCCTCCATCTTTTCTTCTTCTTCGGCTTTGCGGCCGACTTCTTCTTGGGCGAGTCGTCCCCAAGATTCGGCCAGCCAGGGATCGCGTTGAATGACCATATCCGGACTAATCACTCTATGCTCTTTGTAATTCTATGTCAATAGCATAGCGCGTCGTCATATTTTGCGCCATTTGTTGGCGGGTGTGGATAAATTGGGAAAGGCCGCATTAGCGGCCTTTTTTTGTTGTTGACCATTCCCACTCTGTGGTATAAAATGGATGTATCACCCATAAAGTGGGGATAAGTGGTGAGTCGCTTTTCCTCATGGCGGTGATGTCTCTCATTCTAATCGCGTCCGAGAAATCGGGGCCGCGATTTCGTGTCTTTTGATCTGACCACGGTTGAAGTTGCGGTCGGCCGCTGACGTTTTTGCGCCAGTGCGCGCTGACCGCGTAACGTTAATGGCTTTGACTGTGGTCAGTCGGACACGTTCAACCGCCGCGCGGCGGTTCAAAAAAGCGCGATATGTTTATTGGCGAATATCATCACTCCATAGATGACAAAGGGCGCGTGGCGCTTCCGTCTAAATTCAAAAAAGATTTGGGACGCGGCGCGGTGGTCACACGCGGCTTGGATAATTGTTTGTTCATCTATACCAAAGCCGAGTGGCAGAAGCTGGCAGAGAAACTGGCCAACCTGCCAATCTCGCAAGCCAATACCCGAGCTTTTGCTCGCTTGATGCTGGCCGGCGCGATGGATCTTTCGCCGGACGGGCAGGGGAGAATCGTGGTGCCGGAATATTTGCGCGCTTACGCCGGTCTCAAAAAAAATGTGGTTGTCGCCGGACTTTACAGCCGTTTGGAGCTTTGGGATGAATCCGAATGGGAGCGATACAAAGCCAGCACGGAAAAAACCAGCGGCGACATTGCCGAGAAGCTGGCGGAGCTTGGCGTGTAGCGGCAGAGAAGCTGGAAAACGGAAGATGGAGAAGGGAGAAGATTGTAGCGCAAATGACGTTCTTGTTCTAAGCAACACGTCATTTGCGCTACAATCTTCGACCGTATGCCATCAATATCAGATCAACTTGCTATGCCCGGCCGACACGTTCCAGTATTGATGGCTGAAGTTCTCTCCGCTTTGAATCTTGGCCCAAACAAGAACGTCATTGACTTGACCGTCGGCGACGGCGGTCATACTGAAAAGATTTTAGAGGCCACGGCGCCGCGCGGGCGCGTGCTGGCTCTTGATGCCGATCCCGAGTCCCTCGTGCGCGCCAAAACGTTTCTCTACCCGTGGCGCGAGCGCGTGATTTTTATGCGGGAAAATTTTCGTGAGCTCGCGCGCGTGATCAAAGAAAATAAATTTAGCCCGGCGAACGGCGCGCTCTTGGATCTCGGCTGGTCAACGCCGCAGATGGAAGAGCGCGGACGCGGACTAAGTTTTCTTCGCGATGAACCGCTGGATATGCGTTTTAATCCGGCGCAAGAATTGACGGCGGAAAAAATCGTGAACGAGTGGTCGTACGAAGAGCTCACGCGTATTTTCCGATTATACGGGGAAGAGCGGGCGGCTAGCGCGATTGCCGAGGCGATTGTCAGTGAGCGGCGCGTTCGTCCGATTACGCGGACAACCCAACTGACGGATTTAATTGCGAGCGTCTTTCACGGTCGGCGCGGAAAAATTCATCCGGCGACGCGCGTTTTTCAAGCTTTGCGTATTGCCGTGAATGACGAGCTCACGGCGCTTAGAGAAACTTTACCGCAGATGGTGGCGGCCTTGGTTTCCGGCGGACGAGCGGTTGTGATCAGTTTTCACTCGCTGGAAGACAGAATCGTGAAACAGTTTATGGCCAAAGAAAAATCGATCAAAATTATCACCGCCAAACCAATTATGGCGAACGCCGAAGAAATTGCGCTGAATCCTCGGAGTCGCAGCGCCAAGTTAAGAGTGTTGGAAAAAATATAGTTCCTTCTCTATGAGTCCTTTCGTCCAATCACTGTCAATGACCCAACTCATCAAAGTTGCGCCCCGCGTGGAGCGCAAGTCCAATGCCGTCAACTCGGCGCGCGCGCGTTGGGGATTGCTGGCGTTCGTGATCGTGCTCGGCGTGCTTTTTTTTATGAAAACAAATTCCGCGGCGACGTTGGGTTATCACGTCAAAGAATTGGATGACCGCACCCGCGCTTTGCAAAAAGAATCGCAGAAATTGGATTTGGAAGTGGCCGAACTTTCTTCAATGAAAGCCGTCGCTCTTCGTTTGCAGACCCTCGGATACGTTCCTGCCGATGATCTGGAATTTGTGGAACCTGTTGACGCGTCCGTGGCCGTGCGGTAATCGCGCTCGCTACATCGCAACGTCGCGGAATCTGTGCTACAATTTACGCGTATGGCCGCGATAGCATTCGCTCGCGCACTGGGGGCCTTGGCCTTAAACATTGTGACCGCGCCTTTTTGGTGGTACTCGGTCGGTCTTTTTGTTTTTAGCCAAATGATGGCGGAAAGTTTGCGGCGGGCCGCGCGGAATTTGGGAATAGCGCTTTGGGCGGCCAACCTTTTCACGCCGATGTTCGGGCAGTATGATCGCGTTGGACGGATTATTTCTTTTTTTGTCCGTCTGGCTAATGTCATCGGCCGTTCCATCGCGCTCGTTCTCTTTGCCGTCTGGTGGCTGATTCTTTTTTTGATTTGGATTGCCGGACCGGTCGTGGCGCTCGTCGGATTGTTTATGGCCTACTTAAATTATGTCGGACAGTGACAGTTCTAAAGGGGACACTTCTAAACGCTTTGCGTTTGAGAGTGTCCCCTTATACCTATGGTAATTCTTTGTCCGCTTTGCCGCGCCAGCGGTTCACGTGGCGCGCAAACCTGTTATGCCTGCAAGGGAATGGCTTTTGGCGTTCCGGCCCGCGGCAAATTTTATTATTGGAATCATCCGATTGACGGAGTGGAACTCCGCGCTATTCACACCAAAAGAATTTTAAATCTGGCGGTGAATTTTTTGTTATTTCTTTTTATTCTCGCCACGATAGCTTACTTGGCGCTCGCCGCCGCGGCCACCGGTGACATCAATAATTTATTTCTTGGAGAATTTTGGAAAAGTGGTTCAACAGCTGTGATTTTATTTTGGTGCGGAGCGCTGGCGCTTTGGCTTTTTGTTTCCCGTCTCGTGCGCCTGCGCCGTGTGCGCCGCACCGTGGAAGCAAAAAAATTTGGCGCAGAAGCGACGGCGTCATCGTCCGGCCCAATGAACTGGGGAGAGGTGCGCGGCTTGCACCAAGGCAGTCGCGTTGATATTACGGAGACCTTCACTGATGACGCGGTCAAAGCCATTGAGCAGGCATATTTTTTGGGCGAGCGGCGGCGCGACAGCCAAATTATTCCGGCCCATCTTTTTTTAACCTTGCTGGATTTTCCGACAATCGGTTCATTATTTTATCGGCTCGGCACCGTGCCTGAAGACATAAAAAAAGCTTTAAGCGGTTTGCTTGGCGGGGACAGTCCCCGTTCGGGGACAGTCCCATTGCGTCTGCCGCAAACTTCTCCGGCCTTCCAGGAAATTCTTTTCAGCGCTTATGAAAATGCTTATGAACATCGTGAACCGGAAGTTGATTTGTCCGCGCTTTTTAGCGCCGCTTTTTCCGCGATTCCGGAACTCGCGCCTTACTTTGAGGAGAACGGTTTAGCCGTCAAGAAATTATTGAACGTCATTGAGTGGGCGCGCATTAAGGAGGCATTGCGGCGGCAATATTTTCGTCAAAGACAAGCCAGCCGTCACCGTCCAAAAGGCGATGTGAACAAAGCCATGACCGCCATGGCCACGCCGTACCTCAATCAATTCTCTGATGACATGACGCGGGCCGCGGCCTACGGAAATTATGAACCGATGATTGATCGCGGCCGCGAGCTGGAAGAAATTTTCCGCGTTTTGCAAGGCGGCGGTCAAAGCGTGCTTTTGGTTGGCGAGAGCGGTGTTGGCAAGATGACGCTCATTCAGGGATTGGCGCAAATGATGGTGGAAGAAAAAGAAGTGCCGCCGGTTCTGCAAGACAAACGATTGGTTCATCTGAATATGGCCGCGCTTTTGGCCGGGGCTGATGCGGCCACGGTTCAGGGACGCCTCCTGCGCATTCTTCAAGAATTGGAGCGCGCCGGAAACATCGTGCTCTTTGTTGAAGACGTGGAAAAATTGATGGGGATTTCCGCGGGTGAAGAATCCAGCCAGGACGTGGCGGATGTTTTGGGCCAGGAATTATCCAAAGCGCGCTTTCTTACCATTGCCAGCACGAGCCCCGATTCTTTCCGCCGTTTTATTTCCAACTCCAAGCTCGGCGCCCTATTCCAAAAAGTGGAAATCGCGGAAATGAATGCGGAAGACACGGTGCACGTCTTGGAAGCCAAGGCTGGATACATTGAGTATGAGCATCAGGTCTGGTTCAGTTATGACGCTTTGGAAAAAGCCGCTGAACTCTCATCGCGATACTTGCACGAGCAATATAATCCTTCCAAAGCGATTGCTTTGATTAAGGAAGCGGCGGCCGGGGTCAGCCGGAAAAAAGGAAAGAATGCTTATGTGACCGGGGAGGACGTGGCCGTCATTCTTTCAGAGAAAGCGCATGTGCCGGTCTCCGCCGTCACGGCTGATGAAAAAGCTAAACTTTTGGCCTTGGAAGAGGAAATGCACGGCCGCGTCATTGGCCAAGATGAGGCGGTGACCGTGGTGGCCGCCGCTCTCCGTCGCGCTCGCGCGGAAATTCGCGCCGGTTCCCGGCCGATTGCGAATTTTCTTTTCTTGGGACCGACCGGGGTGGGAAAAACAGAACTGGCCAAGACTTTGGCCGCCGTTTATTTTGGCGATGAAAAAGCGATGATCCGTTTGGATATGAGCGAATATCAGGATGTTAGCGCGATTCAAAAATTGATTGGCCGCACCGGCGAGCAGGGAACCGGCGCGCTGACGGAAGCCGTGCGGCAGAGGCCATTTTCCATCGTGCTTTTGGATGAAATGGAAAAAGCCGAGCCCAATATTTTGAATTTATTTTTGCAGGTGATGGATGACGGACGTTTGACGGATTCAGTTGGACGCACGATTGATTTCACCAACGTAATTTTGATTGCCACTTCCAATGCCGGCACGCAATACGTTCAGGAACAGCTTCAGCAGGGTGTCGGGAATGAACAAATTAAAACCGCACTCATTCATTCCGAGCTCAAACAATATTTCCGTCCGGAATTTTTAAATCGTTTTGACGCGATTGTCTTGTTCAAGCCGCTCTTAAAAGAACAGATTGTGCAGATTGCGCGGCTGATGCTCGGGCGGCTGGCGCGGACGCTTGAGCAGAAAGGAATTATTTTGGAAGTGACGCCTGCCGCGCTTGAAGAAATTGCGGCCGCCGGTTTTGATCCAATTTTTGGCGCCCGTCCTTTGCGTCGCGTCATTCAGGATCGTGTGGAAAATAAAATCGCGGATGTGATGTTGCGCGGGGAAGTGAAACGGAAAGATGTGATTTTCGTGGACGCCGGGGGACGGGTGACAGTGAAGATCGTTTGATATGCCCTTGGAATTTAGCGCGCGATTAGTGTTCGTGCTGGCCGGGGCGGCGGCGGTCTCGGCGGTTCTCGTTTTGGCGGTGAGATTTTTGGCGCGTCGGAAAGGGATTGTTGATCATCCGACCGGCGAGCGTAAAATTCACTCCAAGCCGGTGCCGCTTTTGGGCGGGATCGCGATTTTTTTTAGCGTGTTCTTGTTGGCCGCTCTGAATTGGAATTTTTTGACGGCGGATATTGGCAGTGTCAAACTTTTGGCTGTTTTGATTGGCGGATTGATTCTGATGATTGGCGGATTTTTTGATGATCGGCGGCCGCGGACCGCCGCTTTTCAGATGATCGCGCCGACTCTGGCCGCCTTGGTTATTGTCTTGGTCGGCATTTGGCCGGAGCGCCTCACCAATCCTTTTGGCGCGCCATTTGTTTTGACCGCCATCATTGCCGCACCGCTCACATTTCTCTGGCTTTTGGGCATGATGTTCACCACCAAATTGCTGGACGGCTTAGACGGTTTGACCACCGGCATTACGGCGATTGGAGCCATCATGATTATGGCGCTTTCCTTAACGGCCAAATTTTATCAGCCGGATGTCGCGCTTTTGGCCGCGATTATTGTCGGCGCGCATTTGGGATTTTTATTTTTTAATTGGCATCCGGCCTCAATTTTTTTGGGTGAAGGCGGATCTTTGTTGGCCGGATTTCTTTTAGGAGTTCTGGCTATCATCTCCGGTGGCAAAATCGCGACCACTCTTTTGGTGATGGGATTGCCGGTTATTGACGTGGCCGCCGTTTTGATTGTTCGCGCCGTTCGTCGCCGCGCTCTTTACCAAGGCGACGACAGTCATCTGCATTTTCGGCTATTGCGATCCGGTCTCTCGCAGAGAAAGATTGTTTTTTTGTATTACGCGATTGCGCTTGGTTTTGGAATGACGACGCTTTTTTTGGCGAGCTGGCAAAAATTAATTACCCTGGCCGTATTGGGCGCACTTTCGTTGTTCATTATTATTGCCAGTATGAGGGTCAAAGCGTGAGGCGCAAATGACGTGTATTGTTGAATATCGGCGGATATGAATCTCTATCTGTTCGACACGGGTCCCGCGCCGTCTCTGAAACCAACACCAAGGTGGCGCAAACCCATGTCTCACAGACAGAGATTCACATCCGTAGACATCTCTCTTCTCCTAATCATCATTCACACCCCCACATGACATTCAAAAAATATCTGTCTAAATTTTCCAAGGATCAAATTTTCGTCGCGGTTTTTATTGTCGTCGCCGTGATTTCTTTTATTGCTTTACGCGTTTCGCAAAGCGTCTACAAAAAAACCACGCTCAAGATTGGCGGGGAAACGGTGATTTTGCAGATCGCCGATACGTCGGTCAAACGGCAGAAAGGTTTGTCCGGCCGCTCGTTGCTCCCCGCCAATCGCGGGATGATTTTTATTTTTGGTGAAAAACGCCAGCACGCCTTTTGGATGAAGGACATGAATTTTCCAATTGACATTTTGTGGTTGGACGAAAGGAAAATTGTTGACATTGCGCCAATCGTTCCGCCGGCCAAAGCGGGCGATCTTAATCCGCCGCGTTATTATCCGCGTCTGCCGGCGGATGTAGTCATTGAATTGCCGGCCGGTTTTGCCGCGGAACATCAGTTGAAGATCGGAGACAAACTCTAAGGGGGACAGTTATCTTAGGGACAGGTTCAATTTGTGTTATGGATTTGACACTATTTTAATCGCGGTATAAGATTGTCACATCCAATTTTCTATGTTTGCCATCATCAAAACCGGCGGAAAGCAATATCTGGTTCAGCCGGGCCAGACGATTACCGTTGAAACCTTACCCGCCGCGGTCGGCGCGGCGGTAACTTTTGAAACTCTGCTCGTGGCCGGAGAAAACGGCGCGGTGGAAGTTGGCAAGCCAACCGTTGCGGGTAAAGCCGTCAAAGGAAAAATCATTGAACACGGCCGTGCTAAAAAAGTTCACGTCATCAAATTTAAATCAAAAGTTCGTTACCGCCGCAAGGCCGGACATCGGCAAGATTTTACCAGAGTCAAAATTGAGACGGTTGGTTAAATCTCTCTCCGTCCTTTGAACGCGCTGGCCAAGGTGGCGTCATCAGCGTATTCAATATCACTGCCCATCGGCAGTCCTTTGGCGAGCCGTGTAACTTTGACGCCACGGGGCTCGGCCGCGTCAGGCGCCGCCAGTTCGCGATTCAAAAAATTCATTGTCGCTTCGCCTTCAATGTCCGGATTCAAGGCCAGAATTATTTCTTGAATGGGCTCTCCGGCGGCCGTGGCTCTCCGCACGCGGTCAAGCAGTTCCGCAATTTTAATTTGCTCCGGTCCAATTCCTTCCAGCGGATTCAGAACGCCGCGCAAGATGTGATAGACACCATGAAACTCGCCGCTGTGTTCAATGGCGGCCACGTCTTGCGGTTCGGCCACCACGGCAATCTGCCGGTGATCTCTTTTTTGGTCAGCGCAAATTTCACAGGGACTGGCTTCGGCAAAATTTTGGCAAACGGCGCACGATTTTACTTTTTGCGAGAGCTCTTCAAGCGCCATTTGCAATCGTGCCACCTCTCCTTTGCCGGTTTTCAAAAAATGTAAAACAAAACGCTCGGCCGTTTTTGGGCCGACACCGGGCAAACGCTCCAAGACGGCGAGCAAATTTTTGACGGCGGATGAATACATGCCAGTTGAAAAGATTACGGAAAAAAATAATGATTGCCACTGGCAATTCATTAATTATTGGCTCTTGGTCAGCCCGGGAATGTTCAGTCCGCCCATTTTTTTCATTTTTTCCGCCATGACGCGATGCACTTGTTTCACCGTATCATTGAAAGCGTCCTTGACGAGCCCTTCTAATTTTTCTTTTTTGTCCGGCGTCAAGAGTTCCGCGTCAATCATAACGTTCTTTACTTCCTGATTGCCGTCCATTTTAATTTTTACTTTGCCAAAACCGGCCGAACCATCCACCGTTTCTTCAGCAAGGGCGGACTGGATGGTTTTGGCTTGGGTGCGTAGATCGCGGAATTGTTTTAGTTTTGAAAACATAGATTTTATAATTTATAGTGTTTAGGGCGCGCCTTCTATATTCTCTCTTACCTTGGTGGAAGCGCTGGCCGCGACACGGCCGCGCCGGCATTCATCCCACCGGCATTGTACATCATTCGCTCCATATTTTTAAAGCTGGCCCGCGTCTCATCCCAAAAAAGATTGACTTGACCAGTCGGGCCGTTTCTATGTTTGGCAATATGAATTTCCGCCAGCTTTTTTTCATCCGGCGGAATATCTTCACTGCGGTAACCGCGATCCGCGGCCTTGCGGTAAATGAACATCACCACGTCCGAGTCCTGCTCGATGCTTCCGGACTCGCGAAGATGCGCCAACTTCGGAATGGCCGGCTTGCTCATTTCCACGGCCCGCGAAAGCTGGGACAAAGCCAAAACTGGCACATTCAATTCGCGGGCAATGCCTTTCAAAGAGCGGGTAATTTCTCCAATTTCCAAAACACGATTCTCAATCTGCGTTCGCGATTCCATCAACTGCAAATAATCAATGACAATCAATCCCAAGCCGTGTTGCGCTTGGAGACGTCGCGCTTTGGTGCGAATGCCGACAACGGAACTCATTGGCGAGTCGTCAATATAAATCGGCGCTTCGGCCAAGGTTCCCATGGCCGCGCCAATCCGCGGAAAGTCATCATCCTCCGCGCGATCGGAAAGCCGACCGGTGCGCATTTTCCAAAGATCAACGCCGGCCTCGGCGCAAAGCAGACGATCCACCAATTGTTCCTTGGACATTTCCAATGAGAAAAGCGCCACCGCCGCCTTTTGCCGCACCGCCGCGTGCCGCACAATATCCAGCGCCAGAGAAGTTTTTCCCACCGACGGCCGCGCCGCCAACACCACCAAATCCGATTTTTGCAAACCGCCGAGCAAATTATCCAATTGTGTGAAGCCCGTCGGCAGTCCGCGCAGTTTTCCTTTTTCCCGATGCAACTCGTCAATGCGGTCAAAGGCCTCGGTCAAGACGTCTCTAATCACGATAAAGTTTTGGCGCAAACTTTTCTCCGTCACGCTGAAAATTTGTTTTTGCGCTTCATCCAAAATTTTTTCCACATCCTCCGCCTCTTCATATCCGAGCCGCGTAATTTCTCCGGCCGCCAAAATCAAACGCCGCAACATGGCTTTCTTGCCGACAATGGCGGCGTAATGATGCACGTGCGCCGCCGTCGGCACGCCGTTTGCCAATTGCACCAAAAATGAGCGCCCGCCGATTTGCTCCAAGTATTTTTTTTCTTCCAGACGGTTGCCGACGCTCAAAATGTCAATCGGTTCGCGCTTGGCGTAAAGATCCAGCATCGCTTCAAAAATCATGGCATGGGCGTCGCGATAAAAATCCGTTGGCGTGATCATATCCGCCACGCGGACAAGCGCTTCTTTGTCAATCAAAAGCGAGCCGAGCAAAGAGGCTTCGGCTTCCAAATTATGCGGGGGAATTTTGGCGATGATTGACGGCGAGTTAGCCATACGGGTCAGATGGCCTATCACCTCCTCAATGATCAAAGATCAAGGTGTGTCAATGTTATCGCTGACGCCAGCCGTTGCCAAGAGGATAAACTGGGTATACACTGTGGGTTGTTCATGCCGTCGGCGTTGTCCGGCGGACAAGGGGGCAACTTGTCAACAAAATTGAGCGGTTTTGCGTCGTTTGGCTTCTGGTCAGTTCTGCAGGTGCTGGCTGTGGCCGGCGCGATCGTGACTGTAATCGCGATCGTGGTCAAGTACGCGACGCAGTAGGGCAACATGGCCACCGGTGGGTTGAACCCTGTCGGTGGCCGCTCTCTATGCGGGTTTTATTTATCACCAACCTTTTTCCTCCTTATACCCGCGGCGGCGCCGAGGCCGTTGTTTATGATGACGCTTTGCGAGCGGCCAAAGATGGCGCCGACGTTTCCGTCATCACCACCTGCCCATGGAACGGCTGGCGGTCTCTTTGGCCGCAGATGGAAATTCTTGACGGTTTGCGCGTTTGGCGTTTTTTCCCTTTGAACGTTTATCACACTTTAAATGATCATCAGCATAGCCGTTTGGCGCATGTGATTTGGCACATTGCGGATTTTTTTAATTTTCACAGCGCCCTCACCATTTTCAAAATTTTATCGCGAGAAAAACCGGATCGCGTCATCACGCATAATTTGAAAGGCATCGGAATGCTGACGCCGTGGATTTTGCGTCGTCAAAAAATTCCGCATACCCATTTTTTGCACGATGTGCAATTAGTCACGCCGTCCGGGTTGATTATTAAAGGAGCGGAAGAATCATCTGAACATAAAAGTCCGGCTGCCAATTTATTCCGGCTGATGACGCGCCGTTTTTTTGGTTCGCCTGAAGAAGTGACGGGATTTTCTTCATGGGTGAATGATCTGCATACGTCGGCGAAATTCTTTCCGCGTTCAAAATTTTCCGTGCGGCGAATGTTGGCGCCGGAAATTCTTGATCGCGTTTTGTTGCCGTTCTCAAAACCGGCGAGAAATTTTTTTTATATCGGACAAATTGAAAAGCACAAAGGTATTTTTGAAATTGTTAAGGCGTGGCGTGCGGGGCGTAGCGGGGGAGCGCGATTGCATTTTGTCGGTGATGGGAGCGCGTTTGATGAATTGCGGAAGATGACTATGAGTGATGGCGACATTATTTTGCACGGACGGAAAACAGGGGAAGAATTAGAAGAGTTTTGGCGTCAGGCCGATGTTTTGGTGGCGCCGTCGCTTTGTTATGAAAATTCGCCGGTCGTTGTGGCGGAAGCGTTGAGGCACAGTGTGCCGATGATTGTCTCGGATATCGGCGGAGCGCCGGAAATGGTTAAAATTGGACGCAATGGATGGATCGTGGAGGCCGGAAATGTGAAACAAATAGGGGATTTATTGCAAAAAATAATTGTCGGCGAGTTTTCCACTACTTATCCACAGGATATCCCTTGACGGCGCCAATAGATGGTGTACACTTGTTCTTACCGTCAGACACGGTTTCGCTCGCTGAAAGGGTCGCAAGATCCTCTCAAAAGCAGAATGCTCA
>JACTTX010000004.1:18637-44489 GCA_015661005.1 Candidatus Magasanikiibacteriota bacterium | reverse complement strand
ATCATACTAACAAGCGGCACCTCTAAACTGGTGCCGCTTGTTAGTATAGCTGATTTTGCTTAAAAGGGAGTTTCGTAATTCACAGCTCCAGCAGGACGCACGTCAGCCTCTCCGGATACTTCTGCTTCTGGATGATCTCCCAGACGCGCGCCGCGACTACGAGCGGCTGACGCTCTTCCGCGCTCAACCATTGGCGGAGATCCGCGAAATCCGCCAACAACCTGTGGCTGTCGGCTTCATCCGGGTTGTCTATCGTCAACTGCGGGTACTCCCCAGCCGCGGTCCGCACACCCGGCTTTCGGTGACCGAAGTTGTTGACGGCGTAGACGAGTGCCGCGGCTCGCTCCGTGGGCTTGAGCTCCCGGATAAAGTTGATGATTCCGGTGAACACGGAGAACACATGAACCGCCGGATCGGCGTTGTTGAGCGAGTCCAAACGATCCAATATCTGCACTGACAAGGGCTCTTCCACGGGATATCCTTTCTAAGTTTGGGTTGTACAGCCAATGCGTGGATACTACTTCAAACACCCTTTTATGTCATGGCCGAATTATGGTACATTTATGATATGCTTGAACAACATAAAAATCTTGGTTTTCCTGCGGAAAAACCGCCGGTCGCCAAGGTCAAAGAACACCCAAAAGAAATTGAGGGTGAAAGAGACCTTGTCCGTTTCGCGTGGGACGAGTTTAAAGTTGCTATCGGGGATGAAGATTCCGTAAAAGAAGGTCTGGACCGTTTCGCTCGTGATCCAAAAAAATTAAAAAAACTCATCGCCATGTCCGCGCAATGGAAAGTTATCCAAGAACACAACAAGAAAGAGCTGGAGTCAACTGTTCTACCGTCTGAACGCGATAATACTAAAAAAATGTCACCGAGCTACTTAGTTGGACGCGCCTAAAAATTATTAACCGCGATGGCTTAAGCGTTCAACCACTCCATCACCATCTTTTTAGACGGCTGACTTCCGCCGCAAAGATCGGCGACGCTTTCTAAAATCGGCGCCTTTATTTTTTTGCTCCGTAAAAATTGGGCAACCTTCTTCACCGCCGCTTTTCCTTCCACCGTTCCCTCACTCGTCTGGCCGCTTAAAATTGCGCCGCACAACTGCTCACCGAATTTTCTATTTCGGCCCGCGCCGTAACCGCTTGTCACCAAATCACCCAAACCGGCGTAAGAAAAAACCGTTTCTTTTTTTCCGCCCAACCGCGGCACGAGTTCCATCATCTCTTCCATAATCTTCACGAACACCACGGCTTTGGTGTTGGAATCCGTTGGCAGTCCGTCACAAACGCCAAGCGCGATGGAATAAATATTTTTCAAGATTCCGCACCACTCCACGCCTTTCAGATCATTAGTGGAGCGTGCGTCAAAATTTTTTGCCGCCATTATCCGCGCCACCAATCGCGCCGCTTTTAATGATGTTGACGCCACGCACGCAGCCGCGGCTTGACCTTGCGCCATTCCGCGAGCGATCATCGGTCCGCCAATGCCAACGTACGTTGGCGCTCCCAAAACTTCCTTAATAATTTCACTCATGCGTCGGCCACTGGCCGGTTCTATTCCTTTGGTCATGTGGCACAAAATTTGCCGCGGTCGCAAAAACGGTTTCAACTGCGCCAGCACTTCGCGAAAAGCAAACGAAGGAACGGTGATAAAAATAACGCCCGCGCCTTTAACGGCGCTGGACAAATCCGATGTGGCCTGAACGGAACGCGGCAGTGGAACGTCAGATAAATATTTTCTGTTTTGTGAAAACTGGGAAATATCCTCCACAACATCTTTTTCAATGCTCCAAAGAATGACGCGATTTCTTTTAGCGCAATGAACGGCCAGCGCCGTGCCCATGGCGCCGGCCCCAAGAATGGCAATTTTCATAATAGAGAATGAAAATGACGGAACAGGGGCCAATCTCATTCCTTTGTTCCGCTAAATCCGCGGCTTGACGCGCGTTTTATTTTTTTCTTTTTGGGTCACAATTTGCCGCCGCGCCTCATTGGCAATCAAATCAATGGCCGCGTACAACTCCTCCGCTGATTCTTCCGTATAAATGGTGCACCCGGGCAACCGCATCCGCACTTCGGCGCGGAAAATTTTCCCCTTTTTGTGATGATCGGTGGTCTTCCCCACCTCCACATGTACCAGCACTGTGTCCGGATCCATTGAGGTGATGAGCTTGGCCAATTTGCCGAGCTTGTCCTCCACATAGGCGGAGATGGTCGGCGTGAGTTCAATGCCGGTGGCTTTAATTTGAAATTGCATATTGGGCATTATAAAAGTTTTGCTTGCGGCGAAGTTATTCCATTACGATATTTTCCCGTATTTCCATTATTATTTTTTCTGTCCGCAAATGTTTTCTCTACGAAATGTTTGGATATTTCCTCATCGACTATTTTTTTGCAATTCAAATAATTTTTTAATCTTTTTTCTGCATCTTTTACATATTCTTTTGAAATATCTATGCCAATATAATTTAAACCTAACAATTTTGCGGCTAAACAAGTTGTTCCACTGCCAACGTAAGGATCTAAAACTATTCCTTTTTCATCATCTAAAATAGAGTATATTATTCTTGTTGGTAAAAGTAAAGGGAATGGCGCGGGATGTCCATTTTTTCTTTCGGGTGGAAATCGCCAAATTGACGTTAATAGCGCGTGCTTAGATTTTAATTCCTTGCCGATTTTATTTCCGTCTATCGGCTTATAAAGCCAATATATTCTTTCGTCAATTTGCCAAAATCGCCAGCCACTGATGTTTGCCGCAATCATGCGGTCCCAGATTATTTCTTGTCTGACAGTCCAATTTGTTTTTTCCAACCATTCAATCGGGTGCAACATTTTTCCTTGCGTCCATCTCGTTTTGTGATTATAGAAAAACGAGCCACCCGGTTTGGTGACCCTAAAAATTTCATTTAATACTTGGATTTGTTGCTTTTGATAAATTTCTTCGGCGAGATTGTCGTTTGCTACATTATATTTGACATTTCTTACCAGCCATCCTTTATTTTTTTCACCTTTATTGTATGGCGGCGAGGTAATTCCTAAATCAACAAAATTGTCATCAATTTTTTTTAAAACCTCAAGAGCATCGCCCTGGATTATTTTATCTTTTGGTTTCATGTTTTGCCTTTTTAAACAAAAATTCATAATATTTTTGTGATAGCTGTTTTTTATGCTTTTCTAGTTTATCTTTTTCTAGGTAGATTATTTTTAATTCTTTACAACTTTTATAATGTTCAAATGTAAAATTTGCGCTGCGTAAATACTCACCAGACTTGTCTCCGTTAGGAAATCTTTTTTTGAGTTGGATTTTTAATCTTTTAACAAAAGACGGGCATTTGAAAGGAAATTCTAAAACATAAACCAATTCTCCGTCCACAAAGCCGCTAATAAGCATGTTGGGATTTTCTTTCTTGTCTTTTGCCAATCTTTTATGAGTATAGTCCGTAAAATTACCACTACCAGCTAATCGGCGCGGGTTTTTTCTTTTACTATTATCTTCTGTGTTTAAATTTTGCGGTTTTGCTTCACAAGCAATAACCTTTCCGCCGATTTGGGTTGATTGTTTAAATCCGTTATATCCAATTTTAGTATTCGTTGGTGTATATCCTGCCAAAGATACCGTAATATACTCCCGAAGAAGTGATGAATTTTTATCGTTAATATAAATGGTAATTAAACCATTAAAGAGAGCAATCAACTGATCTTTTGATTTATCCAAAAGTAACGATGCTAATTCTTTATGAGTTTTCGTAGCGTAGGCCTTTATGATTTCGTAAAGCTCATTGTGCATATATAACTTCATTTCATGCTTATTGCTTGAACCAGATTTACCATCCAATATACACGATTTCCTCCCGCAACTCCACCCCGAATTTTTCTTGGACGTTTTTTTTAACAAGCGCAATGAGCGCCGCCACATCCTTGGCCGTGGCGGCTCCGGTGTTCACAATAAAATTACAGTGAATGTGACTAACCATCGCGCCGCCGATTTTGACGCCGGATAAACCCGCCTGCTGAATCAGCCATCCAGCGGAAACGCGCCCGGCCGCCAACATTTCTTCCGGCGCATGGAATTCACGCAAGCGCGCAATTTGTTCCGGCGTTAAATCTTTGACTTCAACATTTTTAAATCCGCAACCGCTGGAACCGTATTTTTTGGGCTGGGTGCGGTTACGATGTTCAATGTAGCCGCGAATTTTTTGCTTTGACTCTTCGGCGTTTCCCGCGGCGAGCGCCATCTCCGCCCCAAGCACAATCCAATTTGGCCGCCGCTTAAAAATACTTTCGCGATAAGCAAACGCGCTTTCATCTTTGGTGAGGGTAAAAATTTTGTCGGCTTCAGCGTCAAAAACCGTAACTTTGGAAACAACATCTTGCATTTCTCCCCCGGACGCGCCGGCGTTGCCCCGCACCGCTCCGCCGATTGTTCCGGGCACACCGGCGGCCCATTCAAAACCGGTGAGCCCGGCCGCGGCCGCCTCTGCCGCCGCCACCGCCGCGGCCGCACCGGCGTCAACCCTTAGGGTCGTGCCTTCAATCGTGATTTTTTTCATTTCCAATTTTATGACGAGCCCGGGAAAACCGACGTCGGAAATCAAAACATTGCTCATGCCGCCAAGAACGACCCAAGGAATTTTTTGCGTTACGGCCTCACGCAATTCTTCAATCGTGTAGACGGCAACAAAAAAACGCGCCGGTCCGCCAAGATGAAACGAACTCAACTTGGCCAGAGGATAATCGCGCAAAATATCAATCATGGGCATATCGTAGCGTGATTTGCGCAGATTAGCAATGATGGTGTCACTTCTAAAGGTGCCACTTCTAAATTGATTTTACCAATCTTAGAAGTGGCACCTTTAGAAGTGACACCTTTTTTTGACAAATTCTTCGTAAAGCATTTTAATAGGCAAAGTCCTCGAACAACTTAATCCGCCACTCACTCACCCGCAGAATTGAAAGGAGCAAAAATGATGAACCGAGTCCCACGATGGGTAGGCCCTCTCATCTTCTTCGCCGTCTTGCTCGTCGCCTATATCGCCGCCGAGATGGATGGAGAACGGCGGAACATCGCCTTGCGCAAACTCGCAACGAAAGCAATCAACGCCGCGAATGTTTCCGCCGCGACGTCAAACGCGGATGCGGATATGTCACCGTCCAAGTCCTGCGAGTGCCCTCCAACACCGACGCTACCAACATCCGGCGCTCCCAGCAAGACCGATCCCCCGCCCGCAAAAACCAACGAGTGCATCCTGCCGACGCTGTCTCCGCAGTGGGCGCTGGAACGGGATGTGGAGCTCTGCCTGGCGCTTGCCTGTCCTCTGCCCAAATGGGCCGAGCAGTATCGCGCCCTGGATCCGCTCCATGAGCTCGCCCAGCAATACACGCTCGTTCAACCGTATGCCATTTGTCTCTTGAGGATGCACGATTGGCTGGCAACGCACCGCCCGGCGACTGACCAACTCACCTGCATAGCCGGGGAAGTTGAAGAACGCTTTAGTTGCCAAGCCGGTGAATTTGAACGCGTGCTCTCACGCATCGTCAAGCTCAAAGAACCGGTGGCGGCGGAGACGTTCTGCGGCGGCCGGTCGGGTTGCGGCGCTATGCCGGTCTTTCGCGTCGTCACCCAGTTGAACGACTACCTGAATGTCTTCGGCCGGGACATTGACGCGATCGGACTCAAACCGCAGACGTTAAAGAAGACCTACGTCCGCCGCGTTCGCGAGGCGTACCAGGAATTCACCGCCGCCCGAAACGTAAAAATCAAAAAACAGCTCCAAGCATTCCTCTGCGATGATCTGGCGGATCGCGAGGGTAAACCAAACCATGACCTGACGGCCGCGGAACAAGCCATGCTTGACTGTGGACGCAAGACGCCGCCGTCAACTCCCCTCCCGCCCGCTCCGAAGACCATTGATCTCTAACCGATCTTGGTCTCACCCACAGCCGGGTCTGCTAAACAGCAGACCCTCTCCCCATTCTGATTGAATGCTCCCATCAAAAAGTTCGATCAAAGCGCGGAGAGAAATTACTTTTGACCGTAAAGACCGCGAATCATTTTTTCCGTCGCCACGCGCCAATCATCTTCCGCCTTGGAAATCTTTTCCCCCTCTTGTTTCCTATTTTCAATTTCCACCAACTTACGCGCGTCGTCAGCTAAAATGAGTCCGCCATTTAACGCCAGCTCAAGCGTTTTTTTGTATTCCTTTTCAATAAAGCGCGATTCTTTAATCAATTGCAAAATACCGGCGCGTTTAGCTTCTAACCCGGCATCCGCTGACTTGACCTCCGGACGAACTTTTTCACGGTCCATTCGTTGTGGCTCCGCTGACGCTCCCCCGGACATGGCCGCCACCGCCCCGATGCCCAACATTGCTTCTTTGATTCGTCTCATAAAATGTTTTAAGAATTAATGAATAAAAAATTCGTGAAATAAATCCTCGGCGACTTTATTAATGTCTCCGGCCCCCATAACAATGATTATATCACCGCTTTGCGCCTCCTTGTAAAGTGCGCGATTAACATCTTCAAAAGTTGGCGCGTAAATGACGCTTTGGAGACGGACTCCAAATATCTCGTCCCGCGACCTCGGACGAATCTCCGCCGCCAACTTTTCCGACGTTACATCTTGATCTTTTTCCTCTTCCCGCCCGGCGACGTCGTAAATTTCATTTAAGATGAGAACGTCAGCGAGATCAAAACATTTTACAAATTCCTTCCACAAATTTTTGGTGCGGTTGTGCTGGTGCGGTTGAAAAACCAAAACCAATCGCCGCTCCGGAAAAAATTCGCGCGCCGCTTGGAGCGTTTCTTTGACCGCCGTTGGATGATGGCCGTAGTCGGAAATGACGGTGGCGCCGCGCCACGTCCCCAAATTTTCAAAACGCCGCCAGAGGCCAGTGAATTTTTCCGCGGTTTTTTGCAAGGCGACAAACGGCGCGCCCAACTCAAGGGCCATGGCGGCGGCGGCCAAAAAATTTCTGACATTGTACGCGCCCGGGATATGGAGTTCAATTTTACCGAGAGTTTCTCCGTGACGACTGATCTCAAAACTGTGAACGCCGGATTGGACAGTAAGATTGGCGACGTGATAATCATTGGCGGCGGCCAACCCAAAAGTGACCGGCGCGTTGGCGGTGACGGCGCGGAAAAGCGGCGCGCAATTAGGATCATCGCCGTTAATTATGACCGGTCCGCCTTGTGAGCCGCGGATAAATCGTGAAAAATGTTCTTGGATGTCTGCGAGATCACGATAATAATCCAAGTGATCAAGTTCAACGGCCGTCACAATCACACCAAAAGATTTTAACTTCAACATGTTTCCTAAATGTTCACAGCCCTCAACCACAAACCAATCGGTCGCGCCCAGCGGCCGCCGCAAATTTCCGTTGGTAAATGTTTTGACTTTGCTCCCAACAATCACGAGCGGATCAAACGCCGCCTCTTCCAACATAAGACCAAGGAGAGCGGTGGTGGTGCTTTTTCCGTGCGTACCGGAAACGGTTAGCGTTTTAAAATTTTCTGAAAGTGAACCAAGTGCGTCAAAATAACTCAACTCCGGCGTCCCGCGGACGCGGGCGGCGAGCCGTTCCGGATTTAGCTCCGGCACCGCGGCGGAAAAAATAATCAGTTCGGTTTGGGCGGGAAGATTGGTGGCATTGTGTCCGATGGTGACGGCAATTCCTAATCGCCGCAGTTCCTCAACTGGCGGACTTGTCTGCGCATCCGAGCCGGTTATTGCGGCGCCTTGAAAATGTAAATACTTGGCCAACGCGGAAATTCCAATTCCGCCGATGCCTACAAAGTGAATCGCGCTAAAATCAGAGAGACGCATAGGATGAAAATAACACAAACGGCGCCGATAATCAAACGGCGCCGTTTTTTATTTATGACTTTAAACGATGGCGAGTTTTCTTTTGATTAGCCGCATGTCTTCAACCTGCGGCTCAAATTCCCGACGCGTCACGAAGACATTGCTTTCTAAAGAGAGACGCATGGCGGCGACATCCTTGACATTGCTTTCTAAAGAGAGACGCATGGCGGCGACATCCTTGACATTGCTTTCTAAGAGATGGCGAATGGCCGCTATACCGACCTTAAGCTCCACAACGTCATCAGCCACGGCTACAATATCCTCGGTCAACATTTTGACAGCGGCTTTGAGATCACCTTTGGTAACAATGTCTTCAGCCATTGGAAAATTTCCCCCAACCATATAAAAAATTAATGAATTAAACCACGGGATACTTGCAATATACTCCGGCCATTCCAGCTGTCAACGCTTCTTGTACACAGTTTATACACAGTTGGCCACAACAATAATATTCCCCGCTGTCTGCCGCATTTCCAAAATTTTAAATCCGTTTTTTCCCACGATATTTTTCAGCTCATCTTCCTTAAACGCATGTACATAACGCCGAGCTTTCGTTTCTTTCCAAGGAATTTCCACGTCGCCAACGTCCCAACCATTAGGCGGACGCTCCAGTTGCGACGCGATTTTATATCGCGCGATGGCTTCCGGCGTGCGTAAGTTCCAAACCGTGAGCGCCAAGACGCCGCCCGGTTTTAAAATCCGATGCATTTCTTTGAGCGCCTCTTCGCGCAATGACGCGCTTGGGATATGATGAAGAACGGCGATGCTAAAAACAACATTAAACTGCCGGTTATCAAACGGCGTGGCCGTTGCTGATGCCACTGTGAAACCGGCGCGATTGTTTTTGATCTCGTCCGCGTTCCGTTCTTTGGCAATCGCGATAAGAGCGGGGGAAAAATCCGCCCCGATGTAATGAATTTTTTTATTCTGAAAAAGTTCCAAAAGACGCCCATTGCCGCAACCAAGATCCAAAATTAAATCTCCGTCCTTGACAAGAAGCGTAAGCGGTTTAAGATCATCCCACAGCTGATCGCGCGAGGCGGAAAATCGCGCCGCGATGGAATCATAAAGCGCACGCGTGGCGGAAATTATTTGTCGGGCGGTTGAAGATTGCATACTGTTCTCTCAAACGGTGAATTGCCAATCGCGAATCTGTTTAGAATAGTAACCTGTAAATGGCGTGTTCTCCAAACAAGAACGCCATTTACAGGTTACTATTCTAAACAAGTCGGGAACGCCTTTGGCAACTCACTATTATTCATTCTATGTTATATTCTCTCACCCACCAAATTGTCAAAGAACTTCTGAAACGCGGTGTGATGACGCGCGATGACGTGCACAATGTCAAACGCGCCATTGCCGGCGCTTTAAAACTTCCGCCGCCGCCCTCGGCGGATATTTTGGATGCTTATCGTGAAATGGTTGGAGCGCAGGAAATTTCCGTTGACAAAAAAATTGAAGAACTTTTGCAGGTGCGCAGTGTACGAACGCTTTCCGGCGTGGCGATCATCACGGTTTTGACCAAACCGTATATGTGTCCGGGCCAATGCGTCTATTGTCCAACGGAGGCGCGGATGCCGAAAAGTTATATTGCCACGGAACCGGCGGCGGCGCGCGCTTTACGTTTGGAATTTGATCCCTATGAACAGGTGGCGTCGCGGCTCGCAACATTGGAGCGCAACGGCCATCCGACGGACAAAATTGAACTCATCGTGAAAGGCGGCACATGGTCCGCTTACCGCCCGGACTATCAGTTCTGGTTCATCAGCCGTTGCTTTGCCGCCGCCAACGATTTTTTTGGGGACAGTTCTAAAGGGGACACTTCTAAATTTCCCTTGGGGACACTTCTAAACGCAAAGCGTTTAGAAGTGTCCCCTTTATTTACGTTTAGAAGTGTCCCCTTTAGAACTGTCCCCATTACATTACGAACCGAACTCCGCGAAATGCAAAGCAAAAATGAAACGGCCGGTCATCGGATCATCGGCATCACTTTGGAGACGCGGCCGGATTGGGTGCATCCGCAAACCATCGCGATTTTGCGCGAACTCGGATGCACGCGGATTGAACTCGGTCTTCAACATACTGATGATGAAATTTTAAAACTTGTTAACCGCGGACACACTTTGGCGCAATTCAAAAAGGCCGTGCGTCTTTTGCGCGCCGCCGGTTTCAAAGTTGATTTTCACACGATGCCCCAGCTTCCCGGCGCCACACCAGAAAAAGATTTGGAAATGTATCGCACGCTTTTTGCGGACGCGGATTTGCGCCCGGACATGATCAAAATTTATCCCTGCGTCGTCACGCGCACCGCGGAAATTTACGATTGGTGGAAAGACGGACGTTATGTTCCCTATGCTGATCAGGAACTGATTGAAATGTTGATTTCTGCCAAACAGTTAGTCCCGCGTTACTGTCGCATCTCACGATTAATCCGCGACATTCCCTCCACGGAAATTTACGCCGGCAACGTCGTCACTAATTTGCGGCAGGTGGTGCAGAAAAAAATGCGCTCATCCGGACAACGTTGCCTCTGTTTGCGCTGTCGCGAGATTGGGCACAGCACGGATTTTGACAATCAATCCGCGCCGCAATTTTTTGTTGAAGAATATGAATCCTCCGGCGGCTGCGAATTTTTTCTCTCCTTTGAAGACCAGGAGCGCAAAAATGTTTTTGCTTTTTTACGTTTGCGTCTTCCGGGCGCTTTGCCTGATGCGGATACGGAAAAAATGTTTGAACTGCTTCCGGAAATCCGCAACGCCGCTTTTATCCGCGAGCTCCACACTTACGGACACCTCGTGCCGCTTGACCAGCGCCTTGACGGCGCCGCCAATGCCCAGCACCGCGGACTCGGCCGCGCTCTGATGGAACGGGCGGAGAAAATCGTGTCTGATGTTGGCGGTAAAAAAATTGCCGTCATCTCCGGCGTCGGCGTGCGCGAATATTATCGGAAGCTTGGTTATGCAAAAGACGGAACGTATATGGTGAAGCGCCTTCACTAATCGCAGGAATCTGTTATAATTTCGGCGATGCAAAATAATCATGACATTCTCATTGTCGCCGGACCCGTTATTGTTGAAGATGGGAAAGTTTTGCTCATCCGCGAAAAAAAAGCGGACGGCCCTTTGACGCCGTGGTTTTTTCCTGGCGGCAAAGTGGAAAATTTTGATTTGACGCTGGAAGAAACGGCGGTTCGCGAATGCCAAGAAGAAATGGGGATTAAAATTGAAATTCTGCGGCCACTTTCACCTCTGCTCATGAGACGTCCGGAAGCGCCGGAGAAATTTGTGGTTTTAATTCATTATCTGGCGCGGCGGATTGGAGAAATAAATCCGTCGCCGCAAGTGGCGGAGTGGAGATGGATTCCTCTGAATGAACTTCCGGCCGAAGGCGCGCCGAATGTGCAGACAATAATCAATGAATTAAAAAAAGAATATGCCCTACCCGCATCTCCAAAAATTTGATCCGGAAATTCACAACGCCATTCTCGCGGAAATTTCACGACAACGCGCGGGATTGGAAATGATCGCCTCGGAAAATATTGTCTCCATGGCGGTGTTGGAAGCGCTCGGCACGCCGCTCACCAACAAATATTCGGAGGGTTATCCGGGCAAAAGATACTACGGCGGCAATGAACACATTGACGTGATAGAAAATTTGGCGCGGGAAAGAGCCAAACAATTATTCGGCGCCGAGCATGTGAATGTCCAGCCGCACGCCGGCTCGCAAGCCAACATGGCGGCGTATTTTGCCTTGGCGCCAGTGGGTTCAAAAATCATGGCCATGAATTTGGCGCACGGCGGACATTTGACGCATGGTAGCCCGGTGAATTTTTCCGGTCGACTTTATACCATCGTGGCGTACGGCGTTCATGAAAAAACGCATTTGATTGATATGGACGCTTTACGCTCCACGGCTTTACGGGAAAGGCCGCGCGTGATTGTTGCCGGCTACACCGCTTATCCGCGCGCTTTGGATTTTGCCGCGTTTCGAGAAATTGCCAATGAAGTCGGCGCGTACTTAATGGTTGATATGGCGCACTTTGCGGGGTTGGTGGCGGCCAAAGTTTATCCGGATCCGGTGCCTTATGCGGACGTGGTAACAACAACCACTCATAAAACTTTACGCGGGCCGCGCGGCGCGATGATTCTCTCCAAAATTGACGATCGTTTTGATGCCGCGCCGACGCAAGAGGGCGAGAAGAAAAAAAATCTGGCGCAAAAAATTGATTTTTCTGTCTTTCCGGGGATTCAAGGCGGGCCGCTTGATCATGTCATTGCCGCCAAAGCCGTGGCTTTCAAAGAAGCGCAAACGCCGGAATTTATTGAATACCAAAAACAAGTCATCAAAAATAGCCAAGCATTGGCCGCCGTCTTGATGGAAAAAGGGGTGAGCGTTCTGACCGGCGGAACGGACAATCATTTAACGCTTGTTGATCTGACGACAACCGGCCTCTCCGGCAAAGAAGCGGAGAAATTATTGGACTCGGTGCAAATCTATACCAACAAAAATATGATTCCCTTTGATCCGCGATCGCCGTTTGACCCCTCGGGCTTGCGGATTGGCACACCGGCTTTAACGACGCGCGGATTTAATGAGGAGGAGATGAAAGTGATTGGCGCACTGATTGCTCGCGCCTTATTGGAACGCGATTCCCTGGCCGCGCTTGAAGAGATCCGTGCCAAAGTGAAGGAGCTCTCGGAGGCGCATCCGATTTATCCGGAACTGGTTTAGGGACTTATGCAAATTCTTGATGGACGCTTGCTGGCCAAAAAAATTCGCTCCCAAATTGCTGAAGACGTGGCCGCCCTCCCCTTTCGTCCGGGACTGGCTGTAATTTTGGTTGGCGATGATCCGGCTTCCCATCTGTATGTTTCTTTGAAAGAGCGCGCCGCCGCCGAAGCGGGAATTTATGTTGAAGTCAACCGTTACGGAGCGGAAACTCCGCAGAAAAAAATCATTGATGATATTCTGGCTTTCAATTTGCGCCCTGACATTCAGGCAATTTTAGTGCAAGTGCCCCTACCGGCGCGATTTGACGAAAATCAGGTTACGCAATCGGTCGTGCCGGAAAAAGATGTTGACGGATTTCACCCGGAATCGGTTCGTCGTCTCCAGACCGACGAATCAAACGCCATCGTGCCGCCGGTTGCTTTGGGAATAATCGCGCTCATCAAAGAAGCGGTGACAGAAGGCGCCGGAGACCTGGCCGGAAAAAAAGCTTTGGTGATTGCCAATTCGCAAATTTTTGCCGACGTGCTCGGGATCGTGCTCGGCCGCGCTGGCCTACAGGCTTATAAAAATGTCGGTGACGCAATTTCTTTGTTGTCGCTTGAGGCCGATGTGATTGTGATTGCGCGCGGACGGGTTGGAACGCTTTCGTCAAAGGACATTAAAGATGGCGCGATTGTCATTGATGTCGGCACCAACAAAATTGACGGGCGCACTGTTGGCGATGTTGACGTGAACGGACTCTCCATGCGAAACATTTATCTCTCTCCGGTTCCGGGTGGCGTCGGTCCCATGACCATTGCCATGCTTTTACGAAACACTTTGGAGTTGGCCAAGAACTATAGGGGACAGTTCTAAATGCAAAGCAATTAGAACTGTCCCCAGGAGAAAGTTTAGAAGTGTCCCCTTTAGAACTGTCCCCATGATTGCCCGCACCGCTAAAGAATTGGAAAAAATTGGCGCCGCTTTTGCAAAGAAACTTTCCGGCGGTGACATTGTTGCGCTTCAAGGCGAACTCGGCGCCGGAAAAACCACTTTTGTTCGCGGCGTTGCCAACGCCTTGGGAATCCGCAAAAGAATCCCCTCGCCAACTTTTACCATCATGAACGTGTATAAACTGCCAAGAGCGGCGACCAAAAAATTTCACGCCCAGCGTCTTGTGCATGCCGACACTTATCGTTTGGAAAAACCGGAAGAAATTTTTACCTTGGGTCTTGATGAATATCTAACCGACGGCGAATCAATCGTGATTATTGAATGGGCCGAGCGTGTCAGCCGTCATTTGTCCGGACACAATCAGTTGGCCGGACACAAAGTGAAAAAAATTGCCATCAAAATTACAAAAAACGGACGCCGGATCAATATTTGAAAGACGCGCGGCGTTCATGATAAAATCGCAAGAGCCACCCCGACGGGGCGTCGGGGTAACCGCAGTCAACCCTAACCAAGGAGCGGAACATGGAAGACGCGTACAGTTTTGCCAATGCGCCACCGGTCCTTGGCGGAATTATTGCGGCTTTGCGGGAAGCAAGCAATCAAGACGAGCAAGGCGGAATGAAAAAGGGCCGAGTGGCGGAGATCATCTGGGAGAAAACCTCTATTCTCTGCGGAGCGAATGATGCTCGGCTGTGGGTGAACGCGTTCCTGCGTTTTTTCATCCGCAACTACATCCTGATTGAGGATGAGGAAGGAAACTTGTGGATGGATTTCGGGCGCGCCATAGAAATTTTGGTCGCGATTCGCCGCGGCCGGAAACTAAGGCCGCTCGACTACGCGGTTGGCGGCCGACTGCGGAAGTTGCGGATAAAGCGCACGGAAAAGATCACCGGAGAGCGCTATGCGGAAGTTGTGAAGACGCCATCTCTTCGCTACAGTCCCTTCGCAATGGTGGAGTCCGCCATTCAAACGCTTGAAGCGGAGGACTTGGACGATGAATCCGGTGATGACGAAACACCGCTACCGATGCCGGAAGAACAACCGCCGCCACCGACGTCTCCGCCAGCACCGTCGCCAGCATGGTGGCCAATTGATGCGCCGCCCTCCCCAGCACCGCTTCCCATTCCGATCGCGATCAAGCCAAAAGCTGACGCTCAAGCGGAGATGAACCCGATTGAGTTTGCGGTCGGAGTCACCAAAAAAGAAGCGGAGATGGCCATACTCGTCGCCGAAGGACGAGGAGAAAAGGTAATCCCGGGTGGTTTACGAATGTTTCTCTGGGACTTCCGATTCTTCGTTTGCGAAGGCGGCTACGGCTGGTCGCCACTCGTCACGAAGGTGGATCGGGAGCGGGCGAAAATCTTTCGTTTCTGTCTTTCGGAAACGGAAAACGGCCGCCGTTGCGTCCGCCGTCTGTGGGCGATTGAAGACGGTGAAGTCGCGCCGCCCGGGCAGTGGCTAAAAGACCTCCAAGATATCGCCGCCGGTCGTGAAACTGACGACCCCATCATCAACTCAACTCTCCTTAAACGCACCGGCACTCCTTAGCGGCAGGAGTTCCGGTGCTAATTTTTTTAGGCGAGAATTGTGCCTAGACCCTTCACCTTACCTTCTGGCCCGTTTTCTCTCAATGCTCGGCAAAATTGATTTACGCAAACGGATTGATTTTGGCGTCACCTCCACCCATTCATCATCACCGATGTATTCAATAGATTGTTCCAGCGTCATCTCCCGCGGCGGCGAAAGCTGAATGGCAATATCCGCGCTGGAAGAGCGCATATTGGTCAAACGTTTCTCTTTGCAGATGTTCACTTCCAAGTCCTCGGCTTTGGCGTTCTGCCCGATGATCATTCCTTCATAAACCTCCACGGCCGGACCGATGAAAAGTTCGCCGCGTTCCTGACCATTGGCCAAACCGTAACCGGAGGACGTGCCGGATTCAAAAGAAATCAAGGAGCCGTGCGGATTGGTCACGATGTTTTCTTGCCACGGGATATAACCGTGAAAAAGCGTGTTCAAAAGTCCAGTGCCTTTGGTGTCCGTCAAAAATTCACTGCGATAGCCAATGAGACCGCGCGTCGGAATGACAAAATGCAGATGAGCAATACCCGTGCTTTCCGCGCCCACGCCGTCAGTCACCGCATAATTTTTCATTTCGCCGCGGCGCTTCCCCATTTGTTCAATCACCGTGCCGGCAAATTCTTCCTTGACTTCAAGATAGACGTCTTCGGCCGGTTCCAACGTCACACCCGCTTCTTCACGAGTGATCACTTCCGGACGGGAAACGGCCAGCTCATAGCCCTCGCGCCGCATTTTTTCAATCAAAATTGCCAAATGCAATTCTCCGCGACCGGACACGACAAAAGCGTCCGGCGTTTCTCCATCAACCACGCGCAAGGCGACATCCGTTTCCAATTCCTTATAAAGCCGCTCGCGCAAATTGCGCGACGTGGAATACTGACCTTCTCTTCCGGCAAACGGAGAATCATTGACGCGAAAAGTCATCTTGACAGTGGGCTGTTCAATTTGAAGCGGCGGCAGAGCGATGGGATTTTCCGCCGAGGCAATAGTGTCGCCAATGGAAATATCCGCGATACCAGCCACGGCGCAAATATCTCCGGCGCTGGCCTCTTCCACATCAATACGCCCCAACCCTTCAAAGGTCATCATGGCCGCCACTTTTTCTTTTTTTTGCTCACCGGCGCGATTGATATGCATCACCGTGTCAGCGCGCTTGATTTGGCCATTCACAATGCGTCCGATGCCAATCTTGCCTTTATAATTATCCTGCGCCAAAGAAACCACCAACATCTGCAAAGGCGCGTTCACATCTCCGCCCGGAGCCGGAATATTTTTGATAATCGTTTCAAAAATCGGCGTAACGTCTTTCATCACGCTCAAATCCGCCGCCTCGCCGGCCACACCGTTGATAGCCGAAGCATAAATCACCGGAAAATCCGTTTGTTCGTCCGAGGCGCCGAGCTCCACAAACAAATCAAAGGTTTGATCCAAGACCCATTCCGGCCGGGCGTCTTTTTTATCAATCTTGTTAATGACGACAATAATTTTGTGGCCCATTTCCAAAGCTTTTTTCAAAACAAACTTGGTTTGCGGCATCGGGCCTTCTTTGGCGTCCACCAAAAGCAAGGCGCCGTCAGCCATTTTCAAAACGCGCTCCACTTCACCGCCAAAATCGGCGTGGCCGGGCGTGTCAATGATGTTGATTTTGGTGTCAGCCCAAACCATCGCGGCATTTTTGGAAAAAATGGTGATGCCGCGTTCACGCTCCAAGTCATTGGAGTCCATAATGCGCTCCTGCGGTCGGTCTTTGCCGATATGCGTTTCCGACAATTTCAAAAGGGCGTCCACTAAAGTGGTCTTGCCGTGATCAACGTGAGCAATAATGGCAATGTTTCGGATATTCATTTGACGCGATGCTAATATACGAACAATACGGATCAATTCGTGGCGCAATGATATACAAAATGCGGGGAAATGTAAAGCGTACGGCGTGAAACGCGAGCGAAATGACACACGCGCACGAGTTGTCGCGCGCGTGTCGGGTTCTTGTACAATTCCTGCTACGCCGTGCGGGCGATCTGGCCGGTCGCGCACAACGTGTCGCCCGTGAACTCGTTCGCCACTGCGAAGAACGAAATCTAAGAACTCGCGCCGTGTCCGAAGTCCGTGTTCACCGGAACTTTATCGCGACAGAGCGGGCACTCCGTCGCCGCCCAGCTGGCAATCTGCTTCGTGACGAGCGAGAGGATGGGCACGCCTCCGACATCTTTCGGCTGAACATTGCCGCGATTCCAGATGCAGACGACCATGACGACTTCGCCGCCGCACCGACGCACTTCCTTGACTACGCTCGCCACCGATTGGCCGGTGGTGAGAATGTCCTCAACGATGCCGACCCTCTTGTCTTTGACGAGTTTGTCAAAGCCGCGCCGCAAGACGAATCCGCCATGCGGGTCTTTCTCGGCGTAGACGAACTGGCACGTAAAACCTCCCCCGACAATCTGAAGTGCCGCTCGACTGCCGATCACCACCGCTCCGAAAACCGGTGCGACGATCATGTTGACCGATGTGAGCGATGAATCATCACCCAAGATGCTGTCGCCGAGTTCATCGCCGATGCTCGCCACGAGCAGAGGATCAACGGTGATCAAATCCTTGGCAACGTAAACGCCGCTGTGACGCCCGGACGTGAGCACAAAGTGCCCGTCCCGAATGACCCCGGCGGCGCGCAGTTCATCTTCAATAGATTCCCCTTCTTCAACGTTCGTGCCGATTGGCTCCACCATCTCTCATTCCTTTCTTTCGGTTGTGTACTGCATTTACGTCTCGAGCGCCAAACGAATCTCTTCGTTCACGCACTGAACGGCATCAAGAGAAGAACCAATTGCCGTCGGCGGTTGCGTGATCGGGCGGCCGACCACAAGGAAATCAGCGCCGGCTTTGATCGCGTCACCCGGAGTCATGATCCGGCTCTGGTCGTCGGTCGAAGCCCACGATGGACGAACGCCCGGCGTGATGATTAAAAAGTTCAGGCCGAAGGTCTGTCGCAACAGAGCCACCTCTTTGGGAGAACAGATGATCCCGTCAGCGCCCGCCGCAAGGGCAACTTCGGCTAGGTGACGCACCGTCATCTCGGGACTATCCTTGTAAAGCATCAGACACTCCATCGTGTCCATGGACGTGAGGACCGTGACAGCGTACATCTTGACGTTCCCTTTCACTTTCGCCGCGGCCTGCAACACCTCGGGGCCGGCCGAAGCGTGAATCGTGAACGCCGACGCGCCATGATCCACGATCGCCTGAACCGCCTCGACAACCGTGTTCGGAATGTCGTGGAGCTTGTGATCCACCAGACACTTCCCGCCGTGATCACGGACGATTTTGACGGCAACGGGGAGCCCAATCCGCCCCGTGAGCTGGAGGCCTACCTTGAAGCTGTCCACGTGCGGCGCCAAAGTTACAACTAACTTCAACGCCGCTTCTGCCGACGAAACGTCAAGCGGAATAATAACCCGAGGAGTCCCCATGGCCACTTCCTTTCTGATGGGTTGTTAGACGGAAAGCACCGTGAAAATCTTATATGCTCAAGAACAAGAAGTCAAGGGCATTCATTCCCAAATTTTTCCGGCCGCGTTATATAAAGATGAGTCCCATTTGCGCTCCTTAAGCCAATACCAATATTCCACGCCCCAAAGATAGGCCTCGCGAGCCCCAATCCGCCGCGCCGTCTCCACGTTTTTCAAAAGCTGTTCCGCGCTCATTGATTTTTTTTGTTCGGCCAATGACGTGGCCTCAACGTGTCCAATCAACCACGGCTCGGCCTGCAATTCAGAAATAATAAAACGTTCGTCGGAGATTCCATTGAGCCACTGCTTGATTTTGAAAAATGCCGGCGGGAAAAAATAATCATAACGAATGTAAATTGATTTTGTAAAACGCCATTTCACGACGCGATACAAAGTACTGCCAAAAATATCTCCCAAATGCGCCGTGCGGCGCCAGGTGGAAAGTTCGCCGGAATCAGTGACAATTATCGGACGCGTATCCAGAGAACGAACCATGGCGAGTTCCCGATCAAAAAGCGATGGATCCGGCGGCGGACAGATTCCAAATTGTTCCAGAAATGGTTCGTTCTCCACTTGCCAACCAATAATCGTTGAAGAATTTTTAAAATGCTCTACCGTGGCGGCTACCATTTTCAATTGCGCCTCGGCAACTTCTGTCGGCGGCAAACTTTTTACCCAATCCGGATCATGACACTCGGGCCAGCGCGGAACTCTGCGGCCAACCACCATAATAATTTTTGCGCCCACTTTCTCCGCCTCTTTTACCTGCCAATCCAAATCGCCAAACCAATATGTCCCCCGTTTCCATTCCACAGCGTTCCATTGCCCCGCCAAACGCAAATGCCGCACTTTCAAATCGCGCAGAATGGAGAGATAGGTTTTTTTCCAGTCCAAACCAAAATATTCGGCCTGCGTTTTAATAAAGGTGACGCCAAATTCCGTGCCGCCCGCGCGCCGGAAACTCAAACCAAAATATAACGCGATGGCCGCGCCAACCAAAATAAAACATACAACATAAAACATAAAACATTTTTTAAAAAAGTTTGGCCACGGGCCTAACCTTGGCGTACTATTATCTGTTTTATGTTTCATGTTGTAGGTTCTTCATAAGAACTCCGTCGGCGCCACGCCATGGCCGATGAACCGCAACAACTCGTGCGGCAAGCCGTTCTCTTTGGCGATGGCCGCATAAACCCGCGCCGCCGGACGAACGCGGCGTCGCAATGTTTTGTAATCAATTTCAATCAAACCAAAGCGCGGACTAAAACCCTTTTCCCATTCAAAATTGTCTATGAGCGACCAGTAAAAATAACCACGAACATCAACACCGGCTTGAATGGCGTGATAAATTTCTTTGATATAAGAAACAATAAAGCGACTGCGTTTGTCGTCATTGACCGTGGCGATGCCGTTTTCCGTGATGTAGATCGGAATTTTCGGATACTCGGCAGACAAGTCCAATAGGGCTTCGGAAATTCCCTGCGGAAAAATTTCCCAGCCAATATCCGACGTCTCTCTTGTCTCTTCACGATAAACATCCACCAATGAACGAAAAAATTTTCCTTTTTCACGTTTCAAGCGCTGATGAAAATAATAATTGACGCCTAAAAAATCATGGGTGCGCCGCGTCATGGAAATAAAAAGATGATTCCAAAGAAAATCGGAAAGACGCGCAAAAAGCGAATCAACCAGCGAATGTTTGCGATACGCTGACACGGACACAATGTTGTGCGCCACACCCACTTGCACCTGCCGCGGCGGGCGCACCACGCAAACTGCGCCGCGCTTGCCGCCGACGCCCATAATTTTCATGACCGCCGAACGTTTTTCTTTGTCCAAAAGTTGGTGAATTAAATGATAAACGCGCTTGTGAGCTCGCGTTAAATTCAAAAAGGTCTGGAATGCCCCCAATAAACTTTTTTTCCCGGGCGGCCAGCGTCCGCGCAGATAACCCAAAGTGACGGCAATCAACGGCTCATTGACCGTTACCCAAAAATCCACATACGGCCCGAAATTTTTAACGGCAAACTCCGCGTAACGTTCAAAATATTTGACGGTGGCCAAATTTTCCCAGCCGCCTTCTTCCGCCACCCATTGCGGCAAAGTGAAATGCATTAGCGTGAGCATCACTTTGAAACCGCGCGCTTTCAAGGCGCAAAGAACATTTTGGTAATGTTCAACTTCGTGTCGGTCCCAGCCGTTTTTATGCGGCTCCAAGCGCGACCATTCCAAAGACAGACGGTACGCGCCCAGATTTAATTGTTTGGCGAGATCAAAATCGTGTTCATAATGGTGGTAGTGATCAGCGCTACGGCCACTGCGCTCACCGCGCGCAATGGAACCCACGCGTTTTTCCCATTCCCACCAATCATTATGCTCGTTCCATCCTTCCACTTGATGGCTGGAAGTGGCGGCGCCCCACAAAAAATCTTTTGGAAAGCGCAAGGTTTCATGACGATGAAGCGGATGAGTTTGGGAACGCGGCATAGGGAGACAACAAACAACATTAAGCAAGCAGGAATAAGCCCAGACCGACTAAAATTATCGCCAAAATTTTTTGCGCGATGCGCATTCCGTTCAAATGTTCCTTCAAAATTTTTGGGAAGAAAATTGTGGCGAACGTGGCTAAGACAAAAAGAAAAACGTATTGCAGTCCGGCCAGCGCTTGCACCAAAGTGACACTGCCGGTTTTTATGGCGTATTGCAGAAGAACAAAACCGGTGGCGCCGGTAAGTTTTCCGAGCAGAAGATAGGCGCCGGTTCGGCCGAAGAGCTGATGCAGGAACTCGCGGGACTCGTGACGGACACCGGCATCAGATAATAAAAACGGAACAACCAGCGCGCCGCCGATTCTTTGCCAGAAAAACGCCTCAATGAACGGTTCGCGGATGTACGCATACTTGGCCATGACCGCGGAAAAAGCAAACAGCACGGCGGCCACGGCGCCGTAAAAAAATCCTTGGATGTGAGTTTTTTCAAACTGGCCGCCGCGATTCAACGCGACGAGCGCGCCGCCGACAATCAAAAAAACAAAAGCCAGCATTTCATGGGCGGCTAATTTTTCACTAAGAGCCAGATAAGCAAAAAGAAAAGTAAAAATGGGAATGAGCCCGCCCATAAACGGGGCCACCCTGGTGGCCTCGCCATGCTTTAATGACGAGTAAAGAAAAACTAAGGCCAAAGTGAAAGCCGCGCCCGAAGCTATGTTCACCAGCAGACGGAAAAAACCCGGATAGCCGACGCCAAAAGGAATAAGGACTACAGCAAAAATGCTGAAAGCGCCAATCACGACGGCAAACGTGGCCGGCCGACGAAAAATTTTGGAGACGAAAAATTTGTCAAAGATGATTGCGCTCGCGGTGAAAATGTGACCAAGAACAGTGGCCAAGAGCCATGGCATACAAAACAATGGGACAAAGGAACATCCCTTGATGTAATTATATCATAAAAGCAATTCAACCACCGCGTAGCGATGGTTGTTGCCTCCTTGGTTGGGTTCTAATCTAACGCGCGTCTTCATCGTACGCGCGCCTCCTCTCCGGCAAGGCCGGAAGAACTTTCAGCGGTTCCGGAACGAGATCCACCGGAAGCGGCGGCCCCGGCGACGGAAAGAATGTCGCCATCATCATCCACTTTTGATTACGGGTTGACGCTGGTTCAGCGGCTCGCCGCTCATTCCGGAAACTGTTTCCGGCTCCGAGCGCGGCAAACATTTCCGCGAACTCGCGCTTACCATCAACCGGCTGTCCACTATTCATGTTACCCCCTTCGTTGCTTGGATTCTTCCCCGGTCACCATGATCGGAGAAAAAGAAAACAACGAATGGTAGCCTCGACGGGATTTGAACCCGTGTTACATGGATGAGAACCATGCGTCCTAGACCGGGCTAGACGACGAGGCCACGCGGCGACGTTGAACACTATAGCGAAAATCTATCCAAAAATCAATACGGGGACAGTTCTAAAGGGGACACTTCTAAACGCTTTGCGTTTAGAAGTGTCCCCTTTAGAACTGTCCCCGGAAATTCGGAGATTTAGAACTGTCCCCTTTAGAACTGTCCCCAAACCCAAACACATAAAGAAAGGCGGCGCGATTTTGCGCCACCGGCTTCATCTCCGGAAACCGAAAGGCATAAGAAAGAACACGGGTTCCCGGACGCAACTCGCGGCGCAATTTATCGCGCAATTTTTCCATCCGGCTACCGAACCAAAAGGTAATAACGACGGTGGCGTCACAAAGTTCCGCACGCCAGGCATCAGCAAAGCGCACAGAAATTTTGTCAGACATTCCGGCGCGCCAAACGCGCCATCTCCCCCACCACACCAAAAAAGGATTGAGCTCCAGACCAACTCCCCGGCCGGCTCCGGCAATAACAGCGGCAATAAGCAAACGGCAATCGCCGGAGCCCAATTCATAAACAACATCATCCTCGGAAAAATTTGTGAGGCCGATCAAGGCGTCAACTTCCGAAGCGTGAGTAGGAATGAACGGCGCGGCCGACCATGTGGTGTAGACGAAAAAAAATGTAAAGATAAAAATGATGATGCCAACGAGAAATAACATAATTCTCAATTCTATATTCTCTTCTCAATGCACTAAAATTTCTTCGGCCCGTAGAGGATCAGCCATAATTTCCCGCACAATCCTCTCCATGTGTATTCCCCGCGATCCTTTCACCAAAATAATATCGCCGGTTTCTATTTTTTCCTGCACAAATTTTCCGGCCGAGTCCGCGTCATCAAAAACGGCAATGCGGCTCTCATCCATTCCCGCATTCCGCGCCGCATATTCAATATGTTTACCCAAAGGCCCGACGGTCACGAGCAAATCATAATCCAATCGCGCAATCAAGGCGCCAATTTTTTCATGGGCCTCTTTGGAAAGGGCGCCAAGTTCCAGCATATCCCCAATCACCGCAATTCGCTCCGCGCCTTCTTCCGGTTTAAGTAAAGCCACCTGTTCCAAAGCCATTTCCATAGCCCGCGGCGAGGCATTGTATGTGTCATCAATGATGAGCGTGTCTTTAATGCCCGCGATCACGTGCATGCGCCCGGGCGCGCCCGCGTATTGGCGCAAACCCTCGGCCGCTTCCACCAAATTCATTCCCAGAGCGCGGCTAACGGCGCAAGCCGCCAACGCCGCCGACGCGTGTTGAAGTCCGAACACGTTCGGTAAAAATATCGGCACGATTGTCCCCTCGGTGGAAACTTTTAATCGCATCCCGAGCGGCACGCGCGCTCCCGTTTCCTGCACCACCGCCAAATCCGATCCGGCGACAAATTTTTCTTCAAATTTTTCCGGCGGCCTATGAATGCCGTACATCACCACCGGCGCTTTGGTTTTTTTGGCAAGGATCGGGCCGTCGCAAGCATCGGCATTCAAAATTGCCAAACCGTCCTTAGGCAAGCCGGCAATCAGCGCCGCTTTTTCCCGCGCCACACCGGCCTCGGATCCGAAATATTCTGTGTGCACCGGCGAGATGGCGGTGATGACGCCAATTTTTGGTCGCGCGAGACGCGAATGTCTGGCGATATCCCCCGGCCGATCAGCGCCAAATTCCAAAATCAAAATTTCTGGGTATTCGGAATCGCGGGAAAAAATTAACTGTAACGCGCGAACAAAAACCGGAAGCCAACGCATAATGGAACCCCCGCCGCCGGCCGCGCCAATCATCGTTAAAGGCACGCCGACTTCCGTATTATAATTGCCAGCCGTAGCGCGAACCCTAAATTTCCCGCCGAGCGCGGCCAAACAGGCCTGCTTGGTGGAAGTTTTTCCGACCGACCCGGTGATGCCAATCACTATTGGACGGTATTTACGAAGAATTAATTTGGCGAAAATTGAGAGAGTAAAAGCAAGAAGGCGGCGCATAAGGTATTAGTTCTCCGGCGGCACATTGTAATACTCCAAAATAAATTTGGCAAACTTGGCAAAGTACGGCACGGCCGTTGATTCGGCAAATTCGCGGGCCGGATTTTCAAACTTCACCAGCATCACAAATTTGGGATCTTGCGCCGGAGCATAACCGATAAACGATTGATTGGTGGCGGTGGTATACCCGCCCAGTCCGGGAATTTGCGCCGTGCCAGTTTTTCCGGCAATCGTGTAACCTTTAAGGCGGGTGGCTTTGGCATGACCTTCATTCACCACCGTCACTAACATTCCGGTTACAAGCGCGGCGGTGCGCGGCGCCATCACGCGACGGATAATTTCCGGCTCATGGCGTTCCACTTTCCCGTTAGACCAACGCACCTCCTCCACAATCCGTGGCCGCACCAATTCTCCGCCGTTCGCAATTGCCGCATAGGCCGTGATCATTTGCAAGGGCGTGGCGGTTATTCCTTGTCCGAAAGACGCAGTCGCCGTATAAATGTCGCCGTTTTTTTCCAGCGAGGAAATATTTCCGGACGCTTCCGTTGCCAAAGTGATACCGCTTTTTTCGCCGAAGCCAAAATTTTTCACGTACTCTTTGAATTTGTCTTGACCGAGCTTGTCAAAGACGACAAAGACCATGCCGGTATTGATGGATTCCTTGAGCACGTCAATCATTGTGGCTTCACCGTATTTTTTATTGAGCGCATTTCTGATGGTATAAGCGCCGAACTTGCGCGTGCCGTCATCCGTAAATTTTGTTTCCGGTTCAACGATCCCTTGATCAATCGCCGCCGCCATGCCGATTGGTTTAAAAATTGAACCCGGTTCATAGGGCGTAAAAATCGTCGTGTTGTTATAAGTGGTGATATCTTTAACAGCGCCGTAATCATTGGGATCAAAATCCGGCCAGCCGCACATCACTCTGACGGCACCGCTCTTTGGCTCCATCACAATGACCGAGGCGCTCGCCGCGCCGTATTCAGCCACGGCGTCTTTGAGGGCGCCGCAAATCACATATTCAAGAGTTTTATCAATCGTGAGCACAATATCCGCGCCATCTTCGGCGTACACGATTTCCCGTTTGGCATACGGAATCCAACCGCCCAACGGATCCTTTTCCGTTTGCACGAATCCTTTTTTTCCGGCAAGAATCTCATCAAAATGTCCTTCAATGCCGTAACGGCCGACGGCCTTTCCGTCCGCGTCCAGACCATAAAAACCAAGAAGATGACTGCCGATATTATTTTCCGGATACAAGCGGAATGGTTGACGCGTGAGTCCGATCCCGGGCAATGCCAAAGTGCGAATTTTTTCCGCCGTCTCATCATTGAGACGCGTGGCCAACGGCACATAAC
>JACTTX010000004.1:0-18620 GCA_015661005.1 Candidatus Magasanikiibacteriota bacterium | reverse complement strand
CCGGGCTTTTGCATTTTTTGAAAAATGACAAATTTGTCGGCCGAGCCAAGATTAAGCGCCACCGCTAATTTTTCCGCGTTGTCTTCCGCATCCTTAACTTGCGGATTATCGGAAAAAATCAAAAACAAATCGCGATCCAAGGCCGCCGCCTGAACGGCGGAAGGTCCGACGCGCGAATCTTGAAAAAAAATTTTTCCCCGCGCCGGCCAGAGCTGGCGATAGAGTTCATGGGCGCCTTCGGCGAGGTCCGCGTAAAATTGTCGGGAAACGACTTGTAAAACAAAGAGACGGGCAATTATCGTGAGCGCCATGACGCCAACAATGATAACCAAAAAACGCAGGCGACTCTCTCCTGCGTCCAACGCCGGTTTAGAAATACTGCGGGCGGCGTACATATTACACTACATACTTGCGTTTATGTTCGCCTTTGCCCAGACGCCGCTCGGCAATTTCACGACTCACCAATCCTTCATCCACCAACTCCATAATGGCTTTTTCCATGGTGATCATCCCTTCTTTGCCGCCGGTTTGAATGGCGGATTGAATCTGTTGAATTTTGTTTTCCCGAATAAGATTGGCGATGGCCGGAGTATTAGTCAAAATTTCCCGAGCGGCGATACGATTTCCGTTAGTTGCTGGCAGAAGTTCCTGCGAAATAACGGCACGCAAGGTACCCGAAAGCTGAACCAAAACCTGTTTTTGCTTTGGTCCTTCAAAAACATCAATGATGCGTTCAATGGATTCGGCGGCGCTCGGCGTGTGCAAGGTGGAAAAAACCAAGTGGCCGGTTTCCGCCGCCGTCAAAGTGGCGGCAATGGTTTCCGGATCGCGCATTTCACCTACGACAATCACGTTTGGATCTTGGCGCAAAACATATTTCAAAGCGGTATGGAAAGTGGCGGTGTCAGCGCCGACTTCGCGCTGTTCAATTAAACATTTTTTATCTTCAAAAGCAAACTCAATAGGATCTTCAATGGTGATAATGTGCGCTTTACGAGTGAGATTAATCTGCTCAATCATGGAAGCAATGGCTGTGGACTTGCCGCAACCGGCCGGACCGGTAACCAAAATCAAACCGTCTTTCAGGTTCACCAATTCATTCATCACCGGCGCAAAATGAAGTTCTTTCGGCGTCGGAATTTTTTTGGGAATGACGCGAGCGGCCAACCCGGCCTTGCCGTCTTGCTGATGGAGATTTATTCTGAAACGGGCGTCTTTTGACTCGTGTCCGAAATCCATTTCATGGGTCTCCTGAAATTTATCCCAAAGCTCTTTGCGCACCAGTTGTTTGATGGCCGCACGCAACTCACTGTCCGCCAGAGGTTTTTTTTCAATTTCCATCAATCGCCCCTCAATGCGAATAAGCGGGACCTCGCCGCCAACTAAATGCAAATCCGAGGCCTTTTTTTTGAGGGCAAAATTAAGATAGGCGGTAATCGGTTGTCTATCTGTTCGCGAAAGCAATATGCAAATGACGTGTTCTCCAATCAAGAACGTCATTTGCACATTGCTTTCGCTACCGATACTTCACTAAGGTGGCGCAAACCCATGTCTCACAGTAAGCAACACGACATTTGCCGATGATGATTCAACACAAAACAAAAACGTCATTTGCGCTTCACTCTTGAATCAAACACGCCATTTGAACATCGCTATCGCGAAACCTTTTGTTCTTCATGGTAAACGCGCTCCACATTCACTGACCATAAATCATGACCGGCATTGTCCAAGAGATTTTCCACGGCGAGCATGGCCGTGTACATGGCATGATCCTGATTATTGTAACGATGCATCCCATTGCGCCCAACCGTATAAAAATTTTTAAAACCGGCGAGCTCTTGACGGATAACCGGCATCGCCGCCTCATAGGCGTCATCATAAACCGGATAGGTTTTTTCCATGCGGATAACCGTACCGTCTTCAATGTCGGCTTTGTTGGCCAGTCCGATGGCCTCCACCTCCGCCGCGCCTTGCGCTAATAATTCCGCGTCCGGCCGCGTCCAAAGGGGATCTGATTTGAAACAAAAATATTCCAACCCCAAACAGCTTTTGGATTGGTCAGCTAACATCTCCGGCGACCAATTTTTGTAATTCTGAATACGCCCGACTTCCACGTTAGGTTCATGAATGTAAATCCAATTATCATCAAAAAGATGCGGCCGGTTCACAATGAGCGCAATTGTCAAAAAATCACGATAATGCAAAATGGAAGCGGCTGACCGCGCGCATTCGGAAAGCGCCGGATTAAATAAGGGAAAAAGTTCCGTTAGCGGCATGCTGGAAATCAAGGCGGAAACGACGATTTCTTCCTCCTGTCCGTCATTCCGGCGAATCACCACGCTTCGCACTTGCCCATTTTCATGATTAATCTTCACCGGCTGTGTATTAAAAATCACCCGCGCCAATCCGGAGGCCTCAATTTTCTCCCGCACTTTTTCCCACATCATGCCGGGACCAAATCGCGGATAATGAAACTGTTCAATCAAACTTTTAATTTCATTCCCGCGATTCCCCAAAAATGCGGTTTTAATCAAGGACGTCAGTGAAAGTCCTTTGATCCGCTGGGCCGCCCATTCCGCTTTGATCTGCGTGCAGGGCAGTCCCCATACTTTTTCCGTGTAGGATTTGAAAAAAGTGTTGTAAAGCCGCAGGCCAAAATGATTGACGATGTAGTCCTCAAATGATTCCTCCTGCCGACGTGGAAAAATTTTGGCGCGGCTATAACTCACTCCGGCCAAAGCCGATTCCCAAAATCCCAACTTCCGCAAAACATCCATGGGCTTAATGGGATATTGAAAAAATTTTTTCTTGTAATAAATGTGCGAGAGACGCGGACGCTTTAAAAAATCCTCATCCAAAATTTCCTGCCACATTTGCTTCACCCGTTCCACTTTGGTGAAAAAACGATGCCCGCCGATGTCAAAACGGTATCCTTTATATTGCGCCGTCCGCGCAATGCCGCCGACAACGGAATCTTTTTCCAGCACAATAGAAGACACACCGCGCTTGGCGAGTTCATAAGAAGCAGTTAAGCCGGCTGGGCCGGCTCCGATAATCAATACGGGGTTGTTCTGTTCCGCCATAACGGCTAAAATATCAAATGGTCGGGCTAGTGGGACTCGAACCCACGGCCTCATCGTCCCGAACGATGCGCGCTACCAACTGCGCTATAGCCCGCTTACCTTTTTTTCTTAACAATTTTTTTAATTATCTCCCCAACCCGTTCCACAATGGAATCAATCGGATGTTCCACCTTGAGCAGGTAATCAATGGCCCCAAGCTTTTCCGTTTGACGGATGGTATTGTCATCAGCGTAATTGGTGAGAACAATCACCGGCACCTTGGCCGTGCGCGGATGCGCGCGCAGTTCTTTAAGCACGTTCAGTCCGTGTTTTTTCGGGAGCAAAAGATCAAGAATCACCATGGTGTATGTTGCCGTCCGCAATTTCTTCATTGCCATTTCACCGTCAATCGCAATATCAATATCACAGCCAAGCTGACGGAAACGGCGTTCTAGGGCACGCAGAAGGGGCGCTTCATCTTCAACGATCAGAATTGAACAGCGACGCATAAATTATTTTAAGATCGTGTTAATTCTTTCCACGATTTCACCAAGGGTGTGCTGGGCCTTAACCAAATAGGCAAAAGCGCCAAGCTTGGTGGCCCTTTCAACCTTGTCTTCAGCGCTGGAATTGGCGATGACCACGGCCGGAATCTTTTTATACCGTTTATCCTGCCGGATCCGTTCCAAAAAGTCAAGGCCGTTTTCATTCGGAAGATATACATCAAGCCAAATCAAATCCGGTTTGTTCTTTAACATGGCGCGCGCCGCCTCATCCGAATCGCGGGCGCCGTCAACCGTATAGCCGGCAAGATGCAAACGCTGCGTAATGATCCGCAGTAGCGGAAATTCGTCTTCAAGAACTAAAATTCGTTTTCCATTTTGTTTCACTGACTTCACTAAGGATGACATAAATTTCCGAATTATATTCTGACTTCTTCCAATTTTTTATCACCGCCCTGACGGGGACTGCCGCCAAGTGGCAAGGAAAAAGAGAAGGTTGAGCCCTTTCCCTCTTCGGAAACAAACCAGAGTCGTCCACCGGAGGCCTCCACGGCTGACCGCGCCACATAAAGCCCCAGACCCGTCCCTTCGGTTTCAAGACGCGCCACATTGGAGGCGCGGAAGAACTTGTCAAAAACGCGATTCTTCTCTTTTTCGGGAATGCCGACACCGGTATCCCTTACGCTCACAACCAAAAACGGTTTGCGGACACGTGTGGCGATCGTAATCGTCCCGCCGCCGTTCGTGTACTTGATGGCGTTCGAGACCAGATTGGTAACAACTTGCCGGATGACTTTCGGATCCACGGAAATTTTTTCCGCCTTCTTGTCAAAATCCATCTTTAATGAAAGATTTTTGGCATTGATAAGCATATTGTATTCCCGACCGACCTCGCTGATTAATTTGGCCACGTCCGTGACAACCGGTTCAATATTAAGCCGTCCAGCTTCAATGCGCGAAACATTCAAAAGATCATTGACCAGCGCAATTAAACGCTCGTTGGAATTGTAAGCCTGGGTAACAAAATCCTTGGTTTCTTCGGTGATCTTGCCGGACTCGCCTTTGACCACCATCTCTAAAAACCATTTGACGGCTGAAAGCGGCGTGCGCAGTTGATGAGCGGCAATCGCCACAAAATCACTTTTCATTTGCTCAAGTTTGCGCTCTTCTCGGGCGTCACGAAAGACCAGGACGACGCCAACCACCCGATTGGCGGCGTCTTTAATCGGCGAGGCCGCGCCAGCCACAGAAATCATCCTGCCGTCAGATCGTTTCACGAGAGCACGGGACGGAAGCATCGTGGTCTGCCCGGTTTTAAAAACATCCGAACAACAGTCATATGGCACTGGTGGCTCACCCTCTTTAAAAATATTAATCCAGCGTTGATGGGACTTACCTAAAACTTTCTTGCCAAGCAGACCGATAATCTGCATAGCAACCGGATTCATCAGACGAATTATTTCCTCGCGATCAATAATGACCAACCCTTCACTCATACTGTTGATAACGGCTTGAAGATTGGCGCGCTCAATGGCGACGGCTGATTTCTGCTCGGTTAGAGAAAGATTAGCTTCGGTTAAATGTTCCTTGGCGCGCTCCAAGTTCAGCACTTCGCGATCAAGAACTTTGGTGCGACGTTTCACTTCCGCCTCCAGCCGCGCCGAGGACTCTGCCAACTCATCCGTCATTTCGTTGTAAGCGGCGGCCAGCCTTTCAAATTCACGAATTCCACGATACTCAAAGTGCCGTCCCAGATGGCCATAACGGGCGCCGCCGAGAACTTCCCGGAGATCTTCAATCGGTTCTAAGAGGCGGCGGATCGCGGCGTAAAGAACGAACGGTAAAATAACAAAAAGTAGAGCATAAAAAATAGCGGCGCGACGATGCCGATTGATCACATCGGTGACCGCCTGTGACTTGGGCACCATTGCCATGACCGCAAGATTGTTGCCTCTGAAAGTACGATAACCTTGAGAGCGAGCAACGCTCACAAAAGTCAAACCGAACTCGTTGTCGTAAAAGGCGGCGGGTGTCGTGGAAACTTTATTGAGAAGAGCGCGTTGGTTTGGCGACAAAAGGGTGACGGCGCGATTAGATGTCGCCACGGCGTCCCCGCCTAAAAAATGACCCTCGGCGTCGATTAAGAAAGGAGTGAACTCATTTTGATCTGGCATCACGCCGACCAGGCGGGCCGGATCAATGTCCGCCGCCAAAACACCAATGACCGGACCGTTTGGCTCCTTAATCGGAGCGCTCACAATGATGTGCGCGGCGCCATTATCTATCTGGACGTCGGAAACAAAAACTTCTCCGCGACCGGCCACAGCGAACCATTCAGCATTTATATCAATGACGTGCGGCGCGCCGACGCCAATATCATCGCGAAGGACACCGTCATTTTGATACGCTCCGACGAAGTTAAAAAAATCCGGGGACTCAATCAGCGCCGATAATTGCGGCCGCACGCTTTTATCAGCCAACATCGCTGGAAAAATTCCGAGGGCGGCGGCTTTGATAATTTGACTTTCAAAATAAAGGGCGCGGTCAATTGTGTTGATGGACAAAACAGACATCCGTTCGGCCGAGGTCATGGCCAAGCTCCGCGCCGCTTCCGTTCCGCTTTGATAGAGGTAGAGCCAGCCGCCGACGAGCGGGGACACGGAAATTCCTAAAATAAAAACCGCCAGAATCACCGAAAGGCGCGGACGCCATCGCCTGACGAGAAAAATCGGCATGAACAAAAAAATAGCGATGGCTAGGCCGCTCACAATCAGAATTATCGTGCTGGTCAATTTCATAAAGAACGCAGCCGCTTGCGCGCCGAAGTATCAAACCAATTTTTTCTTAATGATCTTCAGGACGTCGGCCGTCACATCCGAGGCCATTTTCTTTTTGGCGGCATACTCTTTGACGAGCGCTTTGAGATACGGATCAATCTTCCGGCGTTTTGCCGTCGGCAGTTTGGCGTATTGGTCTTGAATCTGCTGCCAAATTTCATCGGCGTAAACCGAGGCCTTTTTGGAAATTTCCTTCCCTTTTTTGGTGGTTTTAACCAAGGCGGCGCCGGCGCCGATGGCCGCGCCCAAAGCCAGACCTTTTAAAAATTTGCCCATAAGTTAATGTGCGGTTAATTAATAATTCCACGGACGTGGACCCCCTTTTATTTTAGCACAGATTGATAAAGATGAAGAAGTTTCTGCCCGACAACGGCGCGATCATAGAAGCTAATGGCGCGTTCACGGGCGCGTTCACCCAAAACGCGCGCTGATTGACGAGTTAATGCTTGCAGGGCGCCGGAAAGCGCCGCGACACTGCCGGGGTTGACCGCCACTCCCTCTTTATCCGTGAACACTGTCCGCACACCAGGAAGGACGCTGGCAATGACCGGCTTACCGGAGGCCATGGCTTCTAAAAGCACCAGACCAAAACTTTCCGAACGATCAATTGACGGAAGCACACAAACATCGGCGGCGCGATAAACGGCGGGAAGTTCATTGTCATTGATATTGGTCAGAAAAAAAACGCGATCCAAAATTTTAAGGCGGTCAGCAAGCGATTCATACGCACTTTTCAAACTGCCGCTCCCGACGATTAGCAGATACGGAGCGGAGGCGGGGTTGGCCGCGGCGATTTTAGCGACGGCTTCAATAAGAATCGACACGCCCTTGAAATAATGCGCCGGATCAAGCCCGCCAACGAAGAGCGCGAGAACCGCCCCCGCCGGGATGTTAAAACGATCGCGCAAATCCGCCGCCGCGCCGTTCGGTGAAAATTTATTGCTGTCCACGCCAAACGGAATTTCAATAATTTTCTCGGGTGTGCTCTTAATTATCGGCTGCAAAAAACTTTCGGTGGCGTAGTCCATTGAGCTCACAATAATTTTTTTCGCCACTTGCAGAACCGGTAGAAACCAACGACGACGATACCAGGAAAAAAATATTTTTTTTAATCCGGTTCCAACCGCGTCCATGTGGTAACTCACCACCAGTGGAATTTCCGAGTGTTTTTTTTTCCATTTTAGAACCTGCCAATCAGCGCCAAAAAAAGGATAGTGCAAATGAACGATTTGCGCGTCCCGCAGACCGCGTTCCAACTCGGAAATAAAGCCGGCATTCCCAAAGCGCCAACGCGAGGGCGTCAGCACACCGGCGTCAATACCCTGCCCTTTGAGCCATTCTACTTGATCATAACTAACTCGGCCCATACCGCCTTGATACGGCGGATAAGTGGAAACAAGATGAACAACCCGCATACTTATGACGACCTAACATCATCATCTTTTTTATCACCGGACAAAGCGTTATACCGCACGATTTTCGTAATGTCGCGTTCAATCCGTTCTTGCCGCAAAAAAAGGCGGAAAAGCATATAAAAAATTGCGGCTAAGGAAATGTAAATCAATAAATCCGCACCGCGACCAACGCCCAAGGCGTGGGCCAAACGCGTGCTTCCTTCAGGATAAACGGCGACACTCCCAACGGCGAGCCAAACCAGAAGCCAAATTAAAAATACCAGCAGATTTATTTCATGGCGCAAAAATCGACGCCCGCCAAAAATAATCGCCAAGAAGGCGGCGAGGAGGAGAAAAATTTGGATCGGGAGAAACATAAGGGAAAGAAGCTGGAGACTGGAAGCTGGAGGAGAATGAAACGCAAATCTCGTTCTTGTCTTGTGTTGAATAGTTACCGGCAAATATCGTGTTGCTTAGAACAAGAACGCTACAGAGACTGGCGAATGGAAGGGCACAAATATCGTGTTGCTTAGAACAAGAACGATATTTGTACCCTTCCATTCGCCAGTCTCCAACTTCCAGTCTCCTCACGATCTTCTAAATCCATCTTTGCATCAACAGATCCTTGACGATCTCCAATCCTCCGCCAACACCTTGTCCGAACTCGTGATACTTAATGGTAACCGGAACTTCCACAATTCGCAAACCACACCGCCGCGCTGAACGAATAATTTCCGTATTGTGCGCCATGCGATCCAACGTTATATGGAGACGACCGGCGGCTCCAGCGCTTAAAGCGCGGAAGCCATTATGGCTATCCGTTAAATCAAGGCCGGTAAAAATCCGTTCCACCACGCGCCCCACCGGCATAATCAGGTAGCGTTTCAAAAATGGCAGCGCGGAACGCTTCCCCAAAAATCTGGAACCGCGGACAACATCCGCCGCGCCCTTGATAATTGGCGCAATCATTTCCGGAATTTCTTCGGCGCAAAACTGTCCGTCAGCGTCAAAATGAACCATCACGTCAGCCCCACGCTTTAAGGCCGCTCGCGTTCCCGTTTCCAATGCCGCGCCTTGTCCGCGATTAACGAGATGCCGTAAAACAATCGCGCCACCGGTGGCGGCAATCAGACCGGTATTGTCTTCCGAGCCGTCATCAACAACAATCACCTCATCTACAAAACGCCGGAGGTCTTGGAGAACTCCGGCCAGATGCAATGATTCATTGTGCGCCGGAACAACGGCCGTCACTTTCATAATTAGAAACCGCCGCGAATTTTAGGACGATCTTACATTTCCAAAGCGCTCTTGTGAGCGATGGAATAATCAATGGTCTTGCGCAAGCCGTCTTCCAACCGCACGAGCGGCAACCAGCCCAAAAGGTCGCGGGATTTACTCAAATCCGGCAGGGCGAGCGGCGTGATAAACTGGAGCGGGGCTTCAAAACGAATTTTTGATTTTGAATCCATCATTTTGACGATTTTGTTGGCAACGTCCACCAATTTCACCGCTTCATCACTGCCGAAATTGACCGGTCCGATACCGGGCGACGCCTTCATCAAGCGCATAATTCCATCCACGATATCAGAGACAAAAGTTAAGGAGGTGGTAAAGGTCTCGTCCCCGTAAATCAGGAGATCCTGCCCGTCCAGAGCCTGAATGACAAAGTCCGCAATCATTTGACCGTCATAAAGTTTGAGACGCGGTCCGTAGGTGCGGAAAATGCGCGCGATTTTTGCATCAATGTCATAAACCTGACGATAGGTTTCCACACTCGTTTCCGCAAAACGTTTGCCTTCATCATAATTGGCGCGCGGCGAAAGCTGATTAGTAATGCCTTGATAGTCCTCGGAAATTTTTCTGCCGTCAGCGGGCGCCGGTCCGTAGACAACGGCGCTAGAAGCAAAAAGATATTTAGCGCCATACTTAACAGCCAGCTCCAGCGTGTTTTTCATGGCCAGAGAATTGGCGTCCAAGGTCTGAATCCGAAAGTCATTAAAATTTTTGGCGGATGTGGGGCAGGCCAGATGATAAATCTCCTGCAAACCCTGGAAGCTGACTTTAAACTTTTGCAGTTCCGGAAAATCTTCGGGATGAAATGGCGCATTGATGTCATGTTTGATAAATTCAAAATCCGCGTACTGCAAAAGATGGTCAATATTGCGCGGGCTACTGTTAGAAAAATCATCTAAACAGATGACCTTGGCTTCTTTGAGAAGTTTCTCGCAAAGATGGGAGCCGATGAAGCCGGCGCCGCCGGTGACTAAGACATTCTTCTTTTCAAAAATTGGTTTGGGCATAAGAGTGTTGTTCGCGAAAGTAATGCGCCAATGGCGTGTGTGTTGAATAGTAACCGTCAAATGTCGTGTTCTCCAATCAAGAACGACATTTGCCGATTACTATTCAACATAAATCAAGAACGCCCTTTGCGCATTACTTTCGCTACTTAGTATTTCATTAAGGTGGCGCAACCCGTGTCTCACAAATAGAGATGCGCGCCCGCACTCGCGCATTCTCCATTCTACTCCTTTTACCGCAAAACGCCAACCGATAGGCCAGTCCGCGGAGCGCCGCCACGAAGATCTTTGATCAGCGTGCCATCGCGTAAAAATTCACGAACCCGACCCGTTGTTTCTCCGGCGCCGCCGGAAACAACAATGGTAAGAAGACCATCGCCGTTCACGTCTCCGGCCACTACCTTTACTCCGCCCTTAAATTTTTCACCAAACGGACGCCACTGTGCAATTTTCCCGCCTTCTTCCGACCAAACGGAGACCAAATTGAAAATGTTGGCCGGCAAACCAATCACGTAAAATAATTTTCCGTCAAACTGACCGATAGCAATACCGGCGGCGCCTTTGGCTTTCAAAGCCGGGACAGACCAGCCGCGAATAAATCCGCCATCAGTAGACCACACGCGGACGCTCAAAGAATTTTTCTCCGTGGCAACAGTCACAATTTGCGCCGCCATTCCGGCTTTAAAAGCGGCCACGTTCGTTGGCCAACCGCCATCACCAACCGTAAAGCCGCCGTAGAGTCCGCCTTCTCCTGTAAAAATTTGCGCTTGACTCTGAATGCTACCACTCAAATTGCTCACAATGATTTCGTCTTTGCCGTCATTGTTCACGTCTGCCGATGCCACGGCCACACCGCCACGGTATTTAGGTGTGAACACGGGAAACGTCCGAATAATTTCTAAAGCGCGATTCAAAACTAAAATTTGCGGCGCTTGCCCGGCGCCGGAGCCAATAATAATTTCATTACTGCCGTCACCATTGAGGTCGCCGCTCGCTATGCTGGCGCCACCCGCCGCTGACCTAGGCAAAGACAAAACCTTTTGCGGTGTGCTGGATGCTGATCCGTAGAATCGCAATTGCGGATTGCGCCCGCCAAAATCCGCGGTCATGATGAGGGCGGTGTTTTTTATTTTTTCGGCCACAGCGCGGGCCACGGCCTCTTTAATGTTCAATCGTCCGGCGCCCAACTTGCCGACAAAGAGCGGGTTCAACCTCTCAATCGGATCAGCGGATTTGAGCAAGGCGTTCACAATTTCCTTATTTTTCCACGATGGATTCACGGATTTTACCAATGCCGCGGCGCCGGAAACAAAAGGCGCCGCCACCGATGACCCGTTGAATGAGCCGCCGTATTGTTCATTGAAACCTTTGTCCGGACGAAAAACTTTGGTGCTCGGAATGTGCGTACCCGGCGCCATCAGATCAAGACAACCGCCGTAATTGGAAAAGGTTGTTTTGACGTCGCTTTGGTCAACGGCGCCAACGCCCACGACCCAATTTTCCTCCTGCAAGGGATCATCAAAACAAATTGGGTATTGCGGACGACTGTCTAAATCAAAACCAATAGCGCTCTCCCCGGTGGCGCCGGCGGCGGCAACAATCACAATACCGGCGCGATTCGCGCGACGAATGGCCTGGATAAAAGAAAGGGTCGGTTCATCACCGACAAAACTTAAGTTGATGATGTCCGCATGATGAGCAATCGCGTAATCAATAGCCCGCTCGGCATTATTACTGTCCCCTTCTCCAGAGTTATTAAGAATGCGTAGCGGCATGATTTTTACTTTCCAAGCAACGCCCGCGCCTTGCAAAAAATTATTTCCCACTTCACCAATGATGCCAGCCACCGCCGTTCCGTGATGCACGCCAATGTCATTGAAATCGCCGCGCAAATCCGGCGTCGGATCGGCGTCATTGCCAACAAAATCCCAGCCGACCAGATCATCCACATGACCGTCATGGTCATTGTCAAGACCATCCAGCATTTCATCCGGATTGTTCCACATGTTTTCCTGAAGATCAGGATGCTGATAATCAACGCCAGTGTCCATCACGGCAACGATCACGTCTTTTGATCCGGTTGTAACATCCCAAGCGTCAGACAAACGCATCCGCTGGTAGGCCGTGATGTTTTGCCATTGCGGATCGTTCGGGATAGTGGCGGTAAAAACGCTTTGACCGCCAAAGACAGCCAGAGTCATTACAACGGCCGTGACAGAACGAAAAATTTTCATGCCGATTATTTTTTAAGATTTTGCTGCGCAATTATTGCCTTGAGCTCGGCAATTTCATTTTTGATCGGTTGGGAATCGGGCTTAGATGTTAGGAGCGTTTCAAAATCGCCAAGCGCGTCCTCGTAACGACCAATGTCTTTGAGATAACTGGCGCGACTCGCCACCAAATTATAACCATAGACCACGGTTTTCATGGCCGCTTCATACTCGGCGAGGATATCGCGCTGACTTTTATTTAGACGATAACGGTAGAGCTCAATCAAACTAATGTAGTTGCCAGCGTCCCCGGGCGAAGAGGCTATGGCCTGACGGTAAAAGCCCTCGGCGGCCGCGTAGTCCCCCAATTCTTTAGCCATATCTCCGGCATTGGCAAACAAAATGCTGTTCACGCCTTCAATATGAGCGATGCCGCTTTTGTAGGCGTCCAGCGCTTTCTGATAAAAATATTTTTCTTTGGAAGCATCAGCGACGGATTTCCAAGCCATGCCGGAGAGCAAATACGGCTGGGGTGAAGTGGGGTTGCTCGCGATTTTAGAAGCGGCATCCACGGCCGCGGCGACTAGGTCTTTGGTCTTCACATCAGTTGACAGTTGCTTCTCTATTTTGGTAATAAGGGAGCGTTCCTTCCACGATTTAAAGCCGTAACTCCCGCCAACGAGCGCCGCCAAAATAAGAACACCCGCAATGATTGTTAGTAATGTTCCGCGATTCATAGATTCATATTGAAATTAAGGTTAAATAATGGGACAATAATGATAGACAAAGGCGCAGAGGAACAGAGAATTGCCAATGGCGAGTTCTTCAATCAAGATCGCCATTGGCAATTCTCTGTTCCTCTGTCCAATTATCTAACTATATTCTATCAATGGAACACTCAATCGTCAAAATCAAGCAGGTTTTACTGTTAATCGTGGATTATGCCCTGATGGGCGGCGGTCTCGCTTTGACCCTGCTTTTGCGTTACGGGCCGGACAATTTCCCCAAACAGTGGAGCGTTCACGTCTGGCCCTTTGGTCTGGTGTTTTTTGTCTGGCTCATAATTTTTTTCATCAACGGTCTTTATGATCTGCGCTTGGCCAGAAACAACGTCAATTTTTTCCGCCGCTTTTCGGAAGCGCTCATCATCTCGGCCCTGCTCTCGGTTGGCTTTTTTTATTTGGCGCCCGGCGTGTTAATCGCGCCCAAAACCAATCTCCTCATTTCTTTGGGAATTTTTACCTTCCTCTTTGTTTTGTGGCGGATTAATTTTAACGCCCTTGTTGCCCGCGCTGTTTTAAAAACACGATTGCTTTTCATTGGCCGCACGCCGGAAGTTGACGAGCTGATTCAGCTTTTTGAAAATATGCCCCAGCTCGGATATGAGGTGACGGCGATTGTTGATCCGGAAAAGAAATCACCGGAAGGAATGATGGGAAAAATTTCCATTTATCATTCTTTGACCACCATTCGGCCGGCCGTCAATGAACATGACGCGGCGCTCGTTGTTCTCTCGCCGCACATTGCCGGCGCTTTTGAATTGCAGAGAGAACTTTACGAACTTTTATTTTGGAAAGTTGGAATGATGGATCTCACTTCTTTTTATGAACTGATTACCGGCCGCGTCCCCACTTCCGCCTTCACGGAAAGTTGGTTTTTGGAAAATCTGCAGGAATCGCGGAAACGTTTTTATGATTTAATCCGCATTATTGTTGACTATGCTTTGGCTTTGGCTCTTGGGGCGCTCACATTTGCCCTTCTTCTGCCAATAGCGGCGGCCATTCGTTTGGAATCACCCGGGCCAATTCTCTTCAAACAAAAACGTGTCGGCCGTTTGGGAAAAATTTTCACGATTTACAAATTCCGTTCCATGCGCGCGCTCTCGGCTGACGGCAGTGCGGAGATTGGCGCGGCGCAGTTTGCCGAATCGCGTGATGAACGAGTGACGCGCGTCGGCCGCGTTTTGCGGGCTCTGCGGTTGGATGAACTGCCGCAGGTCTGGAATATCTTAGGCGGTGAAATGAGTTTTATTGGCCCGCGGCCGGAACGGCCGGAGTTTGTGGATCAAGTAAAAACCTCTATCCCCTTCTTTAATGTCCGGCATTTGGTGAAACCCGGGATGACCGGTTGGGCGCAAATTAATTTCACCTACACTTCCACTTTGGAACAGCTGATGACCAAACTGCAATATGACGTTTATTACATCAAACATCGTTCGTTTATGTTGGATGCCGCGATTCTTTTAAAAACCGTGGCCGTGGTGGTGCGAAAAATGGGACGGTAAAATAATCGAAAAGTGAGGTGCAAATAACGTGTATGTTGAATAGTTGCAGGCAAATGTCGTGTTGCTTAGAACAAGAACGCCATTTGCCAGCAACTATTCAACACCAGCTTCCTATTCGTCTGCCATTATCCATTCGCCGTTCTATTTGTACAATTTCTTGTACCACTCCGCCGCCGCCGTCATCCCCTTCTCCAAAGAAAACTTCGGGCTAAAACCAAACAAACGGCGGGCGGGAGAGATGTCCCCGCAATATTTTAAAACTTCGCCGGGACGATTGGCCGCGGTTTTGATAACCGCTTTGATGCCCAAAAGTTTTCCCAAAATTTTGGCGACATCAATCAAGCGAAAAGTTTCTCCGGAAGAAAGATTGAACGTTCGGCCGTTCATAGTATCAAATTTTTTGACGAGCTGGAGCAAACCGGCGACGCAATCATCAATGTAAGTGAAATCCAGTTCTTTGTCTTTGCCAAAAATTGTGATGGGCTGACGGGCCAAAAGTTTTTTGGTAACGAGCGGCACAAAACGATCACTCTCATCATACCGCCCATACACATTGGAAAATCTAACAATCACGGTTTTCATTCCGTAGGATTGGCGGTAGGCGTGCGTCATGGCCTCGCCGCTCATTTTGCTGGCGCTGTTGCTGGCAAAAAGAAATCGCGGCACATGGTGCGTGCGCGCCCATTCCAAAACGTTGAAAGCGGTGGCAATATTTTCCAAAGCCAAACGCGGCTCTTTGACTAAATTATATACGCGAGCGTGCGCCGCCAAATGAATCACCAAATCAACACGGGGCGGCAATTTCTTGAAAAGTTGCGGTTTCAAAAGATCAAGGATGATGGTGCGCTTTTGCACGGCCGGACTCCAAATATTTTTCCGGCGATCAACGCCGATCACCTCAAAGCCGCTTTTGATGAGCGCTTCTGAAAGGGCGGTGCCGATGGTGCCAGAGGAACCGGTAACGAGAAGTCGTTTCATAGGAAAGAAAATTAAGAAGCTGGAAAATGGAAGCTGGAGTTTAGAGAATATTGAATGCTAAATGGCGGTCCTTTCATGTGTTGAATAGTAACCGGAAAATGTCGTGTAGTGTTCAAATAGTAACCTAAAAATATCGTGTTCTCCAATCAAGAACGATATTTATAGGTTACTATTTGAACAGAAGACAAGAACGCCATTTTCCGGTTACTATTCAACTTTCATGCCATTTACCATTCATTATTCATTCGAGTGTCTCCGGCTTCCAGTCCTCCGCTTCTTAATTCTACATTCTTTCTTGGAATCCGTGTAGATCAAGCAAATCGCGCACACCTTCCTCAAGTGTCACTTTCGGCTCCCAACCTAGAATCTCCCGCGCTTTAGTGTTGTTAGCAAGTGTTGTGCGCGGATCACCGGGACGCGGCGGAATAAAAACCGTCGGCCCGCCAAGCATCACGGCCAATTCATTCACCGAATGATTATGTCCGGCGCCGATGTTGAACATTTCCCCATGCCCGATTCCCGGCGTTGTCATGGCACGAAGGTTGGCGTCAACAACGTCGGTAACGTGCGTGTAATCGCGGAAATATTCTCCGTCGCCGCAAATGGTCAAGGGCGCGCCCTCTTTTTTTTGTTTCAAAAATAACGCGATGACCAAAGGATACGCGCCGTCCGCGCTCTGCCACTTTCCGCCATACACATTAAAGTAGCGCAAAGAAACGGTTTCCAAACCGTAAAGCTCGTGAAAAAGACGGCAATATTCTTCATTGACTAATTTCTGCAGACCGTACGGGCTCATTGGGCGCGGCGTCATTGTTTCCACATACGGCAGTTGATCCTGCAAACCGTAAGCGGAAGAAGAGGCGGAATAAACAACACGCTTGACACCGGCGTCAACGGCCGCTTTGAGCACGGTGACCGTTCCGCCCACGTTGACGTCATTGGTTTCAATCGGTTTTTCCACGGAGAGCGGCATTCGCGCCAAGGCGGCAGTATGAAAAACGCCGTCAGCGCCACTGAACGCTTTCATCAGCGCATTGTAATCGCGAACATCAATTTCAAAAAGTTCAGCTTGCGGATGAAGGCGTTCCCGTTTGCCGGTTGAGAAATTATCAACAACGCGCACGGTGTGGCCTTGCGCCAATAAAGTGTGCGCGATATTTGTTCCAATAAATCCAGCGCCGCCGGTGACAACGTATAACATAAAACAAATAAGATACTAAGTCGGCCGAAGAATGAGGCGCCAATGACGTGCTTGTCTCGTGTTGAATAGTTACCGGCAAATGTCGTGTAATGTTCAAATAGTAACCTATAAATATCGTGTTCTCCAATCAAGAACGATATTTATAGGTTACTATTTGAACAGAAGACAAGAACGCCATTTGCCGGTAACTATTCAATAATACACGCCAGTGGCGCCTCATTCTTCTCCATTTATTTCTTTAACCGTCGGCCCGCCAACCGGTACCACCGTGCATCCGGCCCGACGCAACATTTCATAATCATGATGCAGTAAACGCCGTCCGTCAACTATGGTACATTTTGGCGCGGCTTTGTCAAGAATGAGCGGCGCTAGGGCTTGAAACTCCGGCCAATCGGTGCCAATTATCACCACTTGCGCATTTTCTAAAGCCGCGGCGGCCGTTTTCATTATCCGTACTTCTTTTTTTCCGGCAAAATATTTTTGCGCCTCGGGTCCGGCTACCGGATCAAAAATCCGCAATTCCGCCGGATGTTGTTTCAAAATTTTTTCGGCAAAATAAAGCGCGCCGGAAATGCGCACGTCATTCGTTCCTTGTTTGAAAGCCGCGCCGAGCAGGGTGAAAATCGCGCCCTTAATTTTGACACCGCCTTCTTTAATCATCCGCTCATAAAGCCGGTTCAGTTGACGTTCATTGGCGGACAGAATCTCCTCCACCAAAGACGCGCTCGCGCCGGATTTTTTGATCTGATAAGCCAAAGAGGATGCGTCTTTGACAAAACAACTGCCGCCGGCGTAAAGAGAATCATACCAGCCCCAGCCGCCAATTCTTGAATCGGTTTTCACGATTTCTCGCACCTGTTCAAATTGCAAATTCGGTAAAACTTCACACATCCGCCCGACAACATCAAAACAGGTCATCACCCGTTCAAACAAAACAAAATTGGCGGCGAGTTTTCCGGCCATGGCCTCTTCCGGTCCGACTTCCAGATATTTCACGGTGGCCGAATTCACAAAACGCTGAAATAATTTGGCCAGCGTTTTAAAATCTTCCGGCGTTCGCGCCCCAACCACCACTCTTTCCGGATGCAGTGAACCGGAAACGGCCTTTCCTTCCGCCAAAAATTCTGGATTAACGGCGACGCCGACATTTTTCAAATCGCTGGCCGCCAATTTTTTTTCAAACTCGGCAATGTAAGATATTGGCACCGTACTCTTGATCACCATTACCAATCGCGGCGACTTGGCGGAACGCTTCTTGATGAGCGGCGTCAGCGTCTTCACGACTTTTTCCAAAGCGGAAAGATCGGCGGCGCCGGTTGCCGTGCGCGGCGTCGGCAGACACAAAAAAATCACTTCGCAGTCCAAAACAACGGCGGCCAATTTTTTTTGGTCAATCGTGAAATGAAGACGCTCTTTGTGCCGTTTAAGCAAATCCGCCAAACCCTCTTCAAAAATACACGATTCAATTTCCGCGCGCTCTGCGGAGGCAAACGCTTTAATCTTCCGAATATCAATATCAAAGACGGTAATATCATGACCGGCATCCGCCAAAGCCGCGGCTGTTGCTGTCCCGACAAATCCGGCGCCAATAATTAAAACCTTCATATTAACGATCTTTATCCATTTGATTTTCCGGAATGGCTTCTGCCCGCCCCTGCGCCAAAAGCAGAGCGTTGTTATATTCTTCCGCGGCTTCAAGCACGGGCAAGGCAACTCCGGCCTGGCGGCTGAATTGCAAAAGCGCCCGCACATCTTTGGGCAAACATTTTCCGCCATAACCGCGATAGCCGCCGAAATTTACATCCAGATGTTCACCCCCGATCATTGGTTCGGGGGTGGCGCAGGAACGTATAA
>JACTTX010000027.1 GCA_015661005.1 Candidatus Magasanikiibacteriota bacterium | reverse complement strand
CGGACAAGGTTTTAGTTTTTGGTTAATTCAGGGTGGCGCGCCAATGAAATTGGCACAGCCTCAAATTCCGCCGAAAAAAAGAATCGTCCCCGCGAGGGCGTGGCGGAAGGGGGGTTTGGGGGGAATTCCGCCACGCCCGAGCGAATACAAAAAGCGGACAGCCCCGCCGTCCTGCTCGTTAAGAGCAGAACCCCGCACAAAAGTTTTCTTTTCCTTTTAGAAGAAAAAAATCGGCGCGCGCAAATTAAAAAATGTGAAGAAAACTTTTTTGCGGGGTGGCGAGCGTTAGCGAGCGGCGGCGGGGCGGAGCGTCAGTTTCGCTCAAAGAAGGTTCGCGCATTTTCAAACAAAGGGCACTAAAATTGAATTCAGACCTGTCCCCAAGGTAAATATCCCCATTAGAGAGGTAACCCATTTTTGGCCACACTCATCTCCTGATTCGTTTTCAAATCCGTAGCTTTAACATGCAAAGCGTCCGAGAGCGCGGTTTGCGTTTCATTTTTGGTAACCAGCACGGTGAAGCTGGTTGTCTGTTCAGGCGTCGTAACCGGCATTGATTCAACCGTCCAAGTGAACGCCCGGGTTTTGTCATCAAAAGTTACGGCGCCGACTGATGTCTTGACGGAGCTGTCAACAACTTCGCCATCGCCAAAGAGCACGGCGCCGACAGAAATATTTTTTAGATCATGGAAGCTGTTCACGAGTTTCATACTCACGGTGTAGGCCGTTTTCTTGGCCGCTTTTTCTTCCGCGGAAAGCAAGGCCTCTGACCCCGGTTCGGTCGTAACCGTCAAGTCCAGATCAGAGTTCACATAAATTGTGAGCAGACCGGATTCGGAATTGCGCGTGTTGGCCGCATCACCATCACCAACCGTAAACGTTGCCGCGCCTTTGGCGGTGATGGGCGCGGACGGAAATTTCATTGTTGTCAGGTCTTCCAAACTGCGCAGAGGAATGCTGAAGTCAATCGTGCCGGTCTCACCGGGCGCGATTTTTGCCAACGCCTTGAATTCTTTGGCCGTCCAGGTCAAAGTGGCGCTACGCACGTCCTTACTTTTTTGCTTTCCGGAAATTTGCGGTTCGGGTGTGCCCGCCAAACCATCCCAACTGAAAATACTTTTATCTTGCGCCGACGGCGTTTCCAATAAAACTTTCAACACCGCATTTTTCACTTCCACTTTTCCGCGATTGGTATAGCCCACGGAAAAGTTTAAAATTTTTCCGGGCTGTGTTGGCACAATGCCGTTGCTTCCTTGCGCAAAAAGCGTCACGGCCATCAGCGCTTGATCAACAAGAATTTTCGCTTCGGCGCGGCTCTCCAGATATTTTTTTTCTGGTGATGCTTGCACGAACAACTCCGCGGCCAGCGGCTGTTCGCCTTCAGCTTCTTGAGCAAAAGTCCCGGTCGCCATGAAGGTTTGCGTTTTTCCGGGTTCAAGGGACGCAATAGCCCAAGTGGTTACGTCCGCGCTTGTGCTGGTTGGCGATGATGCCGTCAGTCGCATGGTGGGAGGCAATGCCAAATGCAAAGCGAAACCGGTGAGTTTTTCGGGAGCGTCATTTGTCAACGCAATTTTAAGCGGCACTTCCGCGCCGGCGTTCACGCTTTTGGGCAGAGTCAGTTGCAAAGTGATGGGATGTCCGGCTAATTTGGTGGCCGCCGATGCCGTTTTTTGAAAATCAGCGTTGAAACTGGCTGGGCGATAAGTGAAAAATGTTCGCAGAGAAACGTCGGCGCCGACCGCGCCGTTCACGGTGCCGCTGATTTGCAATGTCCGCACTTCACCCGGGCGCAGTCCGCCGATTTTCCAGACGGTGTGTTCGTCGTTGAAGGACTCAATCGTGGAAGAAGTGAAAGAAAAATCATCAGGATAACGGACGTTGATTTCCGCTTGCGCCACCGGTTCCGAATAGGTGTTGCCAAAAGTAATAATGTAATTCACGATGGAACCGCTGACCGCGGTGGCTGGTGCTTCTGCCGTAAAAATAATTTTTTCTTCGGAGAAATTACGTTTAGGATTCAAAAGAATTAGTCCGGCCCAGGCCGCGCCGCCCAAGACGGCAAGGACAAGCAAAGTAACGGCGAGTTTTGCAAACGCTCCACGCCGTGGTTTTTGTTCTAAAGATTTCATGTCCGGCAGATCATCGCCGTCTTCATAAATGGAGGAGAGATGTTTGTCCATTTGCTTGGAACCGGCGGCTGTTCTGGCGCGGCCGCTTTTTCCGCCGCGTCCGCCGCTCACGCGTTTTTTTTTGAAATGTTTTGATTCAATGATTTGATCGTCCATAAAATTTATTCGTAAAGTTTTATTCTCCGGCCACCAACCCCACAAACTGATCGCCGCCATTCTCTCCGGAGGCAATCATGGTGTGACTGTCAGCGAGAGATAATTTTGGCGTGAGCCACTTGGCCGTAAAGCGCTTGGGCAAACGGATGCTGGTAACGGCTTTATTCACGGTGAGCCCGGATTGCGTTTGCGTGAGTAAAGTGTAGAGGAAGGCCTCATTATCCAGACCCAATTTTTGAGTCCACGTTTCGTCTGACGGCAGAAAAGCGCGGAAGGGCAAGCGGTAAGTTATTTGCGCGATGCTCGTTTCTCCGGGTTTGGTGGTGATCCAATTGCCGAAAACGGTTTTGCCGGACTCGGAACCGATGGCCGTGCCGCTTTGATCATCGTACCGGGAATTTTTTTCCGAGGCAACCACATCAGCGTCAGTAACGTACCATTTTTCCGGCGCGCTGAAAATATTTTCCGTCGGCGGCGTGAAGCCCTTGGCGTTTAACAGGGTGGCGCCCAACGGCACATAAAAGCGGACATAATCAATATTCGGCACGGTGACGAGTTCGGATTGTTGATCGCCGGTGTGTGTGCGGGTCATGGTGACGGTGTCTTCAATGATGCCGTCATCGGCAATGGTGATTTCATGATTGACCGCCGTTTTCATCACGCCGTCCGTTTTTTGACTGCCAATGTTGGCATGCACAATCATCAAAAAATCTTGCGGCGCCTCTTTGACGCGCCCGCCCCAGCCGAATGACTCTACCATCTTCTGCACTTGCGGATTGGTGTTCCAGATTTGCACATCATGCGTGGTGAGAGCGCTCATCAATTCCGTCACGAGTCGGCTGGAAACAGCGGCATCGGCATTTTTTAGCTTGCTCAAAATTCGCGGCGCCAGATCCGCCAAAAATTTCTTTGGTTTGTTTTGTTTTTTGTCGTACAAAATTTCCACTTGCTTTTGAATTTCCGCCACGGCGTTGGCTGATGTCAGCGTGACGTTGTATTCCGGCATCGGGATCGGGCCAATCGCGTCCAGTAATTGTGAGAGTGTGCCGGAATTTATGGCAATGACGCCGTCAACGGTGGGGCCGCCGGATTTGGCAAAGAACCACGCCAATTTTTGCGCGCTCAAGGCAAAATCCGGAAACCAATTGGCGTCCTGAAATTCCCAGCGCGGGTTCACAATGTGGAGCGGGGAAGGACTGACCACGGCGGCGCGCTCGGAACCTTGAAGATCATAAGAGCCGCCGTGCGGGATTTCAATATTTTTTATTGCTCCGCGATCAACGTCAACAAGGGCAAAGGAGCCAATGAAGCCGCCGGTTGGGCGGATTTCGTTGGAGTTTTGAAAGACTACCAAGTAACGGGAGAAATGTTCGTGACCCATCAAAGCCAGCAGAGCGTTTTTATGATCAGTGAGGAGACGTAAGTCATTGCTGAGCGAGGTCACGACGGTTTTGGCTAAGATAAATTTTTGCCGGTACTTTTCCGGAACGTCGGTTGGGTTGATTAAATCAATTTCCGTTGACGCGATTTTTAATTTTTCCGCGGCGTTGGCGAGGGCGGGAAGCAGGAGCGCGAATTTTTCCGACGGCTGGCGATTTTGGAGCGCCGGATTTTTAAGAGCCGCAAGTAAAGCGCGACCGGCATCGCTCACGGTGGCGAGGGCGTTCGTGAGATGTGAGCCGGATTTTATTTGGCCGGAAATTTTTGGGCTGAAGAGTGAGACGGGTCCAGACAGTTTGGCCAGTTCTTCCATGGCAGCGCGAGCATCATTCAAAGTTTGAAGTGATTTTTCAAAATTATTGCTGGTGAGGCCGGCAGGATTTTTGATAAGATCATTAAGAGGATTTTCTCCGTTGGCCAGACGGAAGATGGCGCCGGCTTGTTCCGCCAGAGAAAAAGCGTGGAGCGGAGTGACAAAAATTAAACTGATGACGGCGATACTAACGACGGCGCGTTGCCATTCCCGACGGATAAATTGAAATCGCGGGAAAAATTGAAAAGATTGAAAGGACGGAAAATTTATTTTGGCCAAGGCGCGCCGGATTTTGCGCAGAAATGATGACAAGAATTTTGATGACGTCAAAGCGGCGCCGTAGGTGCGTTGACGGCGATTGCTTTTTACCGACGCGGTTGATGCGGTTGACGCGGTTGCCGAAGCGGCGGGCGCGGAAATTTTTTGCGGCGGCAAGGGAGCAAAAGACGGCGCTTCCAAAAAAAATGTTTTGGCCGGTTTGTTTTGCGTTGTCGGCGCGGCGGTTTTTAACGGCGCCAGTTCCGGTGTTTTTTGTTCGTTTGGCAATTCCTGCCAACTGAAAGATTGTTTGCGAAGATTTAAAAGATGCGGGGATGGAGAGTGAACGGCGCGGACAATCGGAAGAACACGGCGGGTTTGGGCTCGCTCGGGAAATTCAAGAACAATCGCGTTCGTTCGCCTTTTCCTGGGCATGGGTCGGATAAGCGTCAAAAAACGCGGCGGTTATCCCCAAATTTGGGTAACCGTTGCGCACTGATGCACACATTATACACAATTTTTCCACAGCGCGAGGGTATTTTTTGCCGTATTTTGCCAAGAAAAGTGGACAAGTCGCGTTTTTCCTTTGGCGATGAGTTCTGTCCGCAGGTTTTGGTCAAAAATTATTTGTTCTAAAGCGTTTTTGACGGCGTTTTTTGATGTTGGATCAAAGAGTAAAGCGGCGTCGCCGACAATTTCCGGCAGGGAAGCGGCGTTGGCCGCGGCCACTGGAAGGTTTTTCGTCATTGCTTCGAGCGCCGGCAGACCAAAACCTTCATAAAGGGAGGGAATTATGAATGCTTGGGCGTTGGCATAAAGACCGCTTAACGCGGAATCGTCCGGATTATCAATAAAGATGAGGCGGTCGGAGTTGGCGGAGAATTTTTTTTGGAGTTCAACTGAAAAATCGTCGCGATTGCCGGCATGGACAAGGACATGCGCCATGAGGCGCGTTGAAGCAAGGAAAGCGTCAAAGAGCGCTTCCAAATTTTTATGAGGATAGGAGTTGCCGACGGACAAAATAAAAGGGGACAGTTCTAAAGGTGCCACTTCTATTGGTTTTGGCGGTGGCAGAGGCGAGGGTGCGAGCGCGGTCACCTGAATACGATTTTCTGTTTCCGGTGTCGGGGCCGCGCCGGTTAGGGCTAGATAATTTTTGAGCAGGTCATTTTTGGTAAATTGCGAGGGCGTGAAAATCGCGCAGGATTTGGCGAGGGCTTTTTTTAGCGCGCGGCGGAAGCCCCAATATTTTATTTTGAAAAAAAATGGTGAGAGAGTGGTGGCGCGCTGTGACGGATAATGCAGGAGGATCAAATCGTGGATCATCGCCGTAAATTTTCCCGCCCAGAAAAAAGGAATGTTCCAGTGCGGAAAGTGCATGAGATCAATTTGCGCTTTCCGAATGAGGCGCGGCATGATGAACTGTTCTTTTAAAGTGTACCAGCGGGCATTAGCCAAAACTTTTCGCCAGCGCGGATTTTTTGGTTCCCAATCATGCCAATTTTCTTGGCGCAAAAAAATAACGTATTCGTTTTCCGTGTCCAGAATTTCCAGTTCGGCGATCAACTGCTGGATGTAGCGGGGAATGCCGCCGGCCGGGCCGTACATTCGGGCGTCAAGGCCAAGGCGCATAAGATTTAGAATAGTGAATTGCAATTGTCGTGTTCTCCAATCAAGAACGTCAATTGCAATTCACTATTTGATAATTTTTTTAAACTTTTTCTTTGGAAAAAAAATCTTTCAGTTCGTGGATTGTCGTCATGAATTGCGCCGGGAAAATGATGGTGGAGTTTTTTTCCACGCTGATTTCGGCCATGGTCTGGAGATTCCGCAACTGCAAAGCAATGGGATGGGCGGCAATGATGTCGGCGGCGTCGGCTAATTTTTGCGCCGACATAAATTCCCCTTCGGCGGCAATAATCTTGGCGCGCTTTTCCCGTTCCGCTTCCGCTTGTTTGGCCATCGCGCGCTGCATACCTTCCGGCAATTCAATGTCTTTGATTTCCACCACTTGCACCACGACACCCCACGGTTCGGTGTGGGCATCCAAAACGATGGTGATTTCTTTGTTGATGGCCTCCCGCTCGCTCAAAATTTCATCCAGCTGAAATTTGCCGACGATATTGCGGATGGATGTTTGCGCAATTTGGTTGATGGCGGTCATGACGTTTTCAATGGCGACAATACTTTTGACGGCATCGGTGATTTTATAATAGGAAACGGCCGACACTTCCACCGAAACGTTGTCCTTGGTGATAATTTTTTGCGCCGGAATCGGCAAAGTGATGGTGCGAAAATCAATTTTGTGAAGGCGTTCAATGTAAGGAATGATCAGATTGAGTCCGGGATCGCGCACGGACACGATTTTTCCGAAACGGAAAACGACGCCTTTTTGGTATTGCTGAACAATGCGCAGGCCCGGGAGAATGATGAACACGAGGATCAAGAGAATGGGGTAGAGAAAGGGGAGAATGAAATCAGGCATAAAGGGTTGAGGATTTAATTTGAATATACTATACGCCCTAAGGGAGATTTGTCAATGACAAAGGAAGCCACGAGTTTTGGGATGGCTCGGGGCGGTTGACAGTTTGTCAAGAACCGTTGCTGGACAAAACGCGCCAATGTTCCTCCGCCGATCTCCGCCAGTCGTATCTTTGCAAAACTTGCGGCGCGCGGGACATTAAACGATCGCAGAGAGCGACCGAGGTGAGAAGGGCATCCATTCCTTCGGCAATTTCACCGGGCAAGTACGGGTTCACAATTAGCGCCGCGCCGCCGACAACTTCCGTGAGCGCTCCGCCGACGCCAACGCAAACCGGCACGCCGACTCGCAAGGCCTCAAGCGGCGGGAAACCAAATCCTTCATAGAAAGAGGGATAGACAAAAAGCGCGGCGCGGGACAGGAGCGCAGTTTTTTGTCCGGGCGAGACGTAGCCCAAAAGATGAATTTCGTCTGCAAACGGGGACGCCCCCGCCGCTTGTAAAACTTCCTCATATCCAAATCCAGGCGCGCCGGCAATCACCAGATGCAAATCTTTGTGGCACGGTTGCGTTTTTATTTTGTTCCAAGCGGCAATAATTCCCGGAACATTTTTGCGGCGTTCAATCGTGCTGATAAAAAGCGCAAAACGTTCGGGCAGAGCGGCGTCATTGGGGAGGATTACCGGTTCGGCGGGCGCCGCCGACGGCAGACCCGGATAAATCACGTGAATTTTTTCCGGTTTGATTCCGTAAAGCGCGATCAAGTCCGCTTTGGTTTGATGGGAAACGGCAATGACGGCATCGGCGCGGGGGACAAGCGTCCGCGGACGCATCAAGCGGTGCGCTAGCAAATGTTTTTTGGAATACCAGTGAGGTCCGATTTCAAAAGTGAGATCGTGAATGGTGAGAACCAGCCGCGTTTCCGGCCGAAGGCGAACAAAATTTAAATTAGGACAAAAAAAAGTTGCCGCCGGAATTTTGGCGTCTAATTTTGGTCCGATGCCCAGCGTCAGCGCGGCGTTCAAAAGTTTATTGGGCACACGGCTTCGCGCTTCGGCGCGCGGCGCCGTCAGCCAATCGGTCGGCAGAGGCGGGATTTCACCCCAAGCATTTCTAAAAAAAACCATCGGCTCGCTCGGCGCGACGGTGATTAAATTATTCACGAGCTCATGAACATAGGCGCCCACACCGGAGAGATGCGGATGTTGGAGCGAGCGAACGTCAATCGTGAGCATAGCTGACCGTTCGGTTCACAAAATCCATCATCTCTTTTTTGAAACGCTACACGCTAAATTTTTCGGCGTGGGCGGCAATAACCGCGGGATCAAATTTTTCCGGCGTAAAATGTAAAACAGCATCCAACAAATTTTCCCACGTTTGTTCTTTGAAAAAACTTCCCGTTACGTTTTCTTGCACCGTTTCCAAAGCGCCGCCGGCGGCGTAAGCAATCACCGGCCGCCCGGCGCTCATGGATTCAATGGCTGTGATGCCGAAGTCCTCCAGTTGCGGATTGATGAAGGCGGCGGCTCCTTGGTAAAGCCGACTGCGTTCTTCATCGGTGACGCGACCGACAAATTCAATGTTCGGGCGCGCTTGATCCCGCAAACTATCCAGCGCCGGCCCGATGCCAAAAATTTTGAGCGGCAGTCCCAAGCGATTGAAAGCGTTGATGACAATATCAAATCTTTTATAACTCACCAATCGTCCGCCGGTTAAAAAATAATTTTCAGCTTTGGGCGCGGACGGCGCGGAGTGAAGCGGAGTGGACAACGCGGACGGGACGGCGCGGACGGCGCGGACGGCGCGGACGGCGCGGACGGCGCGGATTGAAGTAGCGCGGGCGAGGCCGGTGAAAAAAGTTGCGTCTCTACCGGCGGATGAATGACGGTAGCTTCGCGGCCGTAATATTTTTTAATCCGCGTCCGCACCGTTTCCGAGTTGGCAATAAAATTATCAACGCGATCCGCCGAGAGCCGATCCCAAAGGCGGATGCGGGTGAGCATCAAAGGAACAATTTTTTTGATGAGCCAATTCCGCGGCAGTTCTTCCACATAAGAGTGGGCGTCACTCCAGAGAAACCTTGTTGGAGTGTGGCAGTAACAGATGTGCGTTTGATCCGGACTGGTGATGACGCCTTTGGCAAAGGCGCTGGAAGAAGAAATCACCACGTCAAAATCACGCAGGTCGTGCCGTTCGGTGGCGTGCGGCATGAGCGGCAAGTACCATTGATAGTGTCTGCGGCCGCCGGGGAGATATTGCAAAAAAGTCGGACGCAGATCATGATTCTGAAAAACCGGATTCATTTTTTCTTGGTCGTAAAATAAAACAAAGGTCGGGGCAAGCGGCCACATTTCTTGAAAGATTTTGAGAACGCGTTCCGCGCCTCCATCTTGGGAGAGGAAATCGTGGACGAGAGCGATTTTCATACTTTGACGATAGGGAAGCATACCCGTCTATGAGACATGGGTTTACGCCACCTTAATGAAGTATCGGTAGCGAAAGCAATGTGCAAATGACGCTCTTGATTGGAGAACACGTCATTTGCATATTGCTTTCGCGAACAGATAGACGGAGGCGCGGGACCCGTGTTGAACAGACGGGTATGCTTTTCTCTTGTTAAGTTACAACGCTTTCCGTCCGCGAATAACGGCCCACGGCGTTTTGAGGAGAATGAACGCATCCATCAAAAGCGACCAGTTCTCCATATAGAAAGTATCTAACCTGATTTCTTCCTCAAATTCAAGGTCGCTCCGGCCGCTGATTTGCGCCATGCCGGTGATGCCGGGTTTGATGGTGTGGACGCGTTTGTGGCGCCGTTCGTATTTTTCCACCTCTCGCGTTTGGTGCGGTCGCGGTCCCACCAAACTCATTTGACCTTTGAGCACATTCCATAATTGCGGCCACTCGTCCAAACTCCAGCGCCGCAGAATTTTTCCAAACTTGGTCACGCGCGGGTCGTTTTTAATTTTGTAAATCGGGCCAACCTTGATGGATTGTTTTTCAATCAGTTCTTTTTCATATTTGAGCGCCTCTGCGCTCTCTGGAAATTGTTTGCCGATGGAAAATTTTTGGAGCATCGTGCGGAATTTAAGGGCATTAAAAATTTTTCCCTGCTCGCCGACGCGTTCATTTTTGAAAATAACCGGCGAGCCGGATTCAATTTTGATAATGAGCGCAATGATGAGAAGGACGGGCGAAAGAATAATGAGCAGAACGCCGGAAACAAAAATATCAATCACCCGTTTCACAATTTTCCCCCAGCCGTCCAGCGCGGTTTTTTTGAATTCCACCACCGGAATGTCGGCAATGGTGGAAACGGACAAGTGCGGCGCGAAGGTGGAGAATAAATCCGCGGAATATTTGAAACCAAAGTGGTGTTCATCGCAAAAATCCATCACGGCGAGCGTTTCCTCCTCCGTTTTTTTTGGACTGGTCAGGATAATTTCATCAACGCCCAATTTTTCATGGAGTTTTAAAATCTCGTTGCGCACCGCTTCATTGAAAATCGGATAATGAGCGGTGACGGTGTAGCCCAAGGCCTTGCGATCGCGCAATGTCTTCAGAAAATAATCCGTCAATTTATCAGCGCCGATTACAACCACATGGCGCGTGCCAATTCCGCGGCTGGCCAGCGCCAATTTAAGGAGACGCACCAACAAATGTCCAAGGGAGACGGTGATAATGGCCAAGGCCCAGGCCGCCAAAACAATGAATCGCGAATTAAAAAGTTCCGCGCGGAAAAAAGAATAAATGGTGATAGCGGCCAAGCCCACCGCGGAGCCAAAAAAAATTTTGGAAAGCTCGGCCGCGAATTTGCGGTTGGGATCAATTGAGTAAAGACCGTTTAAGGCAAAGATGATCATCCAGCCCAGAGCCGTGAGCGCGACAACCGGAAAAAATTGTTCAAAGGTCAAAGTGAAGCGGACTTGGCGCACGCCAACAATGAGCGGCGCGAAACGCAAAAAGTAAGCCAAGGCGCCGGCGGCCAGAAGGGCCAGGAAATCTATTGGGAGAAGAAGGGCGGTGAAGATGAGTTCGGAACGTTTCATGTTAAATTTTTTTGATGACGCTGTCCGCCGGAAGAAAACCGCGAAGCAAGGTGAGGGGGTAGGCGCGGACACGCGGGCCGATTAAAGTTCCCGGTTGTGTTACAGCATTACAACCCAGCGAGGAGTTATCGCCGATAATCGCGCCAAATTTATTGAGTTCTGTGGAGACACCGTCAATTTTTATTTCCGAACCGTCCAATTTGTAATTGGCCAGTTTGACGCCGGCTCCCAAATTAACATTATTCCCTAAAATACTGTGGCCGACAAATGCGAAATGAGCGGCGCGGCTGCCGTTCAAAAAAATACTGTGGCTGACTTCCGAGGCGTGGCCAATGACAACGTTGTCGCCAAGCAAAGTGTTGGCGCCAACATAAGCGCTATGCCGGATTTCACAATTTTTGCCAATGATTGACGGGCCGACCACCCAAGCGCCGGGCTGGATCACCGTACCTTCATCTATAAAAACATTTTTCTCAACGCGCGCGCCGTCCATCACTATGCCAAGAATTTGCGGTTGGAGATTTTTTTGAGTGTAAATTTCCAGTCGCGCAATGGCCGCGATGACGGACAGTAAACTTATCGCGTCACCGTCTCTTTCACCACTTTCAAAAATTTGGCGGTGACTGAAAGATGCGAGATCAAAATAGTAATCGGGCTCAAGTGGTGTCATACGTTGCCCGAATCCTATCAGAAATTGCGGATATATTCAAGGTGGCGCTCTGGTTTCTTAGCGAAAAGCAAACGCCGCCCGATCAAGGCGGCGTCGCTTTCTCCATGTTACCTCCATACCCGCTCCTAATTCCTCCTGACCTCTGTCCCTCCTCCCAAAAGTAATGTGACATCAACGCTCCAGTTCTTCGATCGCGAGATCCAGACACGATGATATCTTTGAGCGCCAAACCCGTGAAATGGCTCTCCCTTATCTTTTATCAATGGCGCGATAGTATGTCAAAGGTTTTTATCCACATTTCATCCACAGGGTGTGTATAAGTGGTATTTTGGTCTGGTTAAATTGATGAATGCAACTCATCTAAATCCGAACAAATAACCTTTTTCATTGAGTATTGGTATACGATCCAACCTATTTTGGTAAAAAGATAGGCCGCTTACCTGGGTAGAATAACTCTTATCACCAGCTTGTATATCGTAATAGGTGGTAAAATCCAATTCGCGGTAATCCAGTTGGTCAATTTGAAACGCTGACTTTGCCGACACGGTAATTTTTTTATATGGAGAGCAACCCAAATCCACGAAGCGGTCACTGTCACTGTTGTAGAAAGAACCTTGCTGTAATTGCAGAGTTCTTGGTTCATCGTTTCTTCATTGGCGCCAGCGGCCGACAGGATAAGTCCGACGGTGAGCGGGTGTGTGATGTAGGGGATATCTTTGCCCTTGCGTTTTTGTTTTTGGTAGACCTCGTGGGTTTTGATGGAAAACTTAATGGCGTCTTTGATGAGAGTGGTATAGATCATATTGTTTTAGGCGGTGAATGAAAAAAGCGGTTAAGAGACTTGATCCAGCTCGACATGCTGAATGAAATCTCCCAACCGCTTAGCAGTTAGTCGCGATAGTTCATGCGGCTTCCGACAGACTTCCCCGGTTGCCTGGCCCTTTGGGCAGAACGACGCGGTGTTCATTAACCCGAACACCGGGTTAACAAAAAACCGCCCTCGCGAGGAGGGCAGTTTTTTCATCATGGTCCGCACGCTTATGCGCGCGAAACCTTGACAGCGGCCGGGCCTTTTTCACCTTCAACGATTTCAAAGGTGACTTTGTCGCCAACCTGCAATTCGTCAAAGGTCACGCCGACCAATTCCTTGGAGTGGAAGAACAGATCCTTGGCTTCGCCTTCGCGAGCAATGAATCCGAACCCACGGGGCGTGAGCGTTTTGATTGTACCGATCATATTTTTTATGATTGTTTTTGCGAGAAAATCGACGACGTTTCTCGGTCTATTAGAGACCCCCATATATTACGCCAGAAATCATTTTTTGTCAAGCAGACGGCAGAGCAG
>JACTTX010000042.1 GCA_015661005.1 Candidatus Magasanikiibacteriota bacterium | reverse complement strand
CTCCGCCAAATCTTGCGCTTCAATGAATCGCGCAAAGGGATCAGCGGCGCCTAAAATAACAATTCGCAAATTGTGATTGGCGGCATCGTGAACTTGAACGGCAAAATTGTAACCGCCTTCCGGAATGTAACCGGTCTTCCCGCCTTCCACGCCGGCCACGCGCAAAGCCACGCCGCGCGTCAAAAGCATATCCGTATTTTTTATCAAGCGCTTCTTTTTCTCTCCGACAATGCGGGCGTTATAGGAGGCCATGGTTGTTGCTTGCGCGATCAAGGGTTCTTCAAGCGCCGCGCCCAAAAGTATAGCCGTGTCTTCCGCGGAGCTAACATTGCGACTGTCCAAACCGGTCGGTTCCGTGAATCGCGTGCGCGTCATTCCAAGATCAGAAGCTTTTTTATTCATGGCGGCAACAAACGCGTCCGAAGAAAGCCCGCTTGCTCGGCTCAAAGCGACGGTGGCGTTATTGGACGAACCGACCAAGCTTACATAAAAAAGATCGCGCAAGGAAAGGGTCTCGCCGGTATCAACATAAAGATGACCGGCTCTCTCATCATCAATGGTGAGCGTTAAGGTCTCCGCCCAGTTAGGATTGGTGTCTAAAAAAACCAACGCCGTCATGAGTTTGGTGATGCTGGCCAGTGGACGCACGTCATTGGCGTGGCGGTCAAAAATTGTTTGGCCGGAGGCCACATCCGTCACGATGGCGCTCATGGCCGTCAGTTCATAAGGAAATTCGGCATCGGAATTTTTTGTCGGCCCGGCCGGACGGGTAGCCGCTTCCGGAAAACCTTCCACTGGCATATCCCCGCCGCGTTGGATGCCATGGAAAGGCGCGATCACCGCCTGCCGCACTACCGCGGACTGCACCGTTTCCCGGAGCGGCATGGGCAAGATGAAAAAAATTATGAGAAGAATGAGGGCAAGAATTTCCATAACGCTTCTTTACTCTGTTGGCATAACGGCGGCAACGACATCTCTAATCACTTCCGAACCGCGCAAACGTTCATAGTCCGGTAATTTTGAAACGCTGGTGAGGCCAAGGTAGCGAATAAATTCCAATGAGGCGGCATACACCGCCTGCATTTTTGTTTTGTCTTCTTCCACATTAATGAGTCCGCGCATCAGGAGATTGCGCAAAATCAGCGAGCAGTTCACCCCGCGGATTTGTTCAATCTCCGGTTTGGTGATCGGCCCGCGATATGCAATAATGGTGAGCGTCTCCAATGATGGCCGCGTCAGTTCCCCAGTAGTTTCATCTTTCAAAAAATTCTTGACCAGTTCCGCCTGGGCTGGCGCGCTCATCAGTTGCACTTCTTTCCCTTCTCGCACCAGATTCACGCCGCTCTCTTTGCCGTTCCATTTTTCCGCGAGCGCGACCAGAGCGGCGTCCACTTCTTTTTCCGGCGCGTCAACAAACTCACAAAGTTTCTTTACACTGAAAGGTTTGGACGAAACGAAGAGGAGGGATTCTATTTGAGCTTCAAGTTTGGCCATAATGGGCGAGAACGTTCTTTGTGAGACAGCCCACAGCCGAGCGGGCTTGGTGTCGCGAGCCCACCGGGCGAGCGACGAGCGAGGCGAGGACAAATAAGCGAGCAGCGCACCCCGCGTTGCGGAAGGTTGGGAAACCGCCGGTTTCCCAGAACGGGGTGCGGGGTGCGCTGTACCCGCTGGAAGCGCGCGAAGCACTGTCGAACAAAGAATGTTCTCACCCATTATACGCTCTACACCCGCTCAAAGACAATATCTCCGAAGAGAGAATTTTGTTCAGCGACAACGCTTTTCTGCTTTACCAGCTCCAGAAGCGCCAAAAAAGTCACAATGAGCTCCGTTCTGTTGCCGGCATCAGCCAAAACGTCTTTCAAACTGGCGCGGCCGGCCCGTTCCAACAAAGCGCGAATCGCGGAAATTTTTTCTTTAATGGAAATGGTTTTAAAAATGGCGGCCTGCGGCAGACGGACAAACGGTTTCAAACGCTCAATTATTTCCAAAAATACCTCGCGCATCTTTTCTCCAGCGACGTTTGTCGGCGGGCTGAATTCCACTTCCCGTTTCCAAATCAATTCCTGACGTGGATACAAAAAATATTGTTCCTTAATCCGCGATTCAATTTCCGCGGCGGCGCGGACAAACTCTCTATACATTTTGAGTTGTTCTTCAAGAGAAAGCCCCTCCTCTTCCCCAGCAGTCAGTTGCGGCAAAAGCACGCGCGACTTCAAATACAAAAGTTTGGCGGCAACGACCAAAAAATCCGCCAGCTCCTCGGCCGGAATTTCTTTTTGGGCGTCCAAATAATTCAAATACGCGTCCGTCACTTTGGAAATCGCGATTTCGGAAATATCAAGCTCCTCCTTTTCAATCAAAGAAAGGAGCAAATCAAACGGCCCGACAAAAGAATCGGTCTGAACTTCGTACATACTCTCCCGGGGACACTCTCAAACGCTTTTAGGGACACTTCTAAATGCAAAGCATTTGAGAGTATCCCCACGGAGAACTTTAGAAGTGTCCCCAATTAACTTCTTTGAGCGCCTTCGCACTGACCACGCTTGGCGCATTCATCATCGGATCGCGAGCGTCACCGGTTTTGGGGAAGGCAATGACTTCGCGGATGTTCGGTTCATTCGCCAAAATCATCACCAGACGATCGATCCCTGGCGCGATACCACCATGCGGCGGCGTCCCGTACTTAAACGCCTCAAACATGTGCCCGAATTGCCCGTCAATTTCCGCCGCCGACATGCCCATGATCTCAAAAACCGAACGTAGCGCTTCCGGCGTGTTATTTCTAATTCCGCCGCCACCCGCTTCATACCCGTTCAACACAATATCGTATTGCGTCGCCACGATCTCACCGATCCGTTGTTTCCGGAGAAGCAGTTCACGATGTTCCGGAATGGGCGCGGAAAA
>JACTTX010000026.1 GCA_015661005.1 Candidatus Magasanikiibacteriota bacterium | reverse complement strand
CACGCGCGCCGCGTTCAGGTTTTTTTCCAATTCTTTATTAGCCACCGGATCAGAGTAAATCAAATTCATTCCCAATCCTTTGACCGCAAATTGCGCCACCACACTGCCGATTCTTCCGGTTCCGACAATGCCCAAAGTTTTTCCGGTGAATTGCATGCCGAGCAAGAGCATTGGCGCCCATCCTTTATATTTTCCGGCGCGGGAAAATTTATCAGCTTCAACAAGGCGCTTGCCAACGGCCATCATGAGCGCGATTGTATGCTCGGCCACGGCCTGTGTTAAAACGCCGGACGTATTGGTAACGGTGACACCTGTCTGGCGACAGGCCGCCAGATCAATATTGTCAAAACCAACGGCGTAGTTGGCGACAATTTTCAGTTGCGGTCCGGCCGCGCGCAAAACGGTCATATCAATTTTATCCGTGAGTTGGGTGAGAATCGCGTCCGCGCCTTTTACAAATTTCAAAAGTTCCGGCCGCGTCAAAATGCGGTCATACGGTGAAACGCGCAGGCGGAAATTTTTTTGCGCTTGTAAAATTTTCAATCCCTCCTCCGGCACGCGGCGAGTCACGGCAATAAGGAATGGCATATTGACATTATGAATGGGATAAGTATAATGTGCGCCAACCAACCACGGAGGTGAAAATGCAAACGGTCTTTGAAAGCAAATGGGTTTTTCTGATGGACTTGGTCTGGGGTGATTTCCAGAAGAATTTTCCGGGGATCGGCTGGCCCGGAGTCGCCAGGTTTCTGATCTGCTCCGATGGTTCATTCTTGGCTCGTTGGGAACTCGGGCCTGACCGCGAAGCCATGCTCTCCTATGGGCCGGACGGCCGCGTCAGGGGCGTTGAAGGAGTTAACATCACCGAGCCGGATGCTGATCGTCACTAAGCGGCGGAGATTGGAGAACTCGCGCCGCTTTCGTTTTTTTGCACGGGCGCATTACTTTGCGTCGCACCACGCGCCGCACCAATGGGCGCCGCTTCATTCCGTTTCCGTCTGATTTTTTTCACGATTCGGACCGCGCCGAAAGTTCCAATCGCGCCGCCGGTGAGCAGAGCCAGATATTGACGAGCTCGTCCGCGCTCATTGTTGTTTAAAATGGTCAGCGGCGTGGACGACGGCGCATCCGCCATTTCCAAAATTATATCACTCTTTGACCGCGGTAGCACTTGATCACCGTCAGCCGAGGGCAGGAAAATTCCGGTGACGGTGGTGACCGCATCTTTTTTGATGGCGCTTTTCGGAATTTTTGCCGGTTCGCGCAGATAGACGGTGATTTCACTTCCGCCGTCAGCCAGGTAAAAGCGTGGGCTTTTTATTTCCGAAATTACGCCGTGAAGGCGAATAAGTTTTCCATAATAATTTTCATCAAGTTCGTTGATGTTCAATTCCTCCGGCTCCGGCGCCATCCCGTCGGAAATTTTTTTGATGCCGAGCGGCGCCACATTCGTGAGGCGCATAATTCCATTGTGTTCGCCGGAACGGCCGGTGGCAGAAATGATGTCACCGGGCGCAAATTTTTGCCGATCTTTTTTATTGCGCAAAATTATGGCGGCGCGTTCCGTGGAAGTTGGCAAAAGCAGAAGCGGAATTTCCCGACTGCCAATAATATCCGGAGCCGCCAGCACTATGCCCCGCAGAGTGACATTTCCGTCGGCCGCGGCTAATTTTTGTGAAGATTTTTTAGCGATGGTTTTTTTGCCAGTAGCGGCGTTCACAATTACCGTATCGGTTTCATCTGGCGGCGCGGTAACGCGGACTTTGACGGTTTTCGTGACCGTATGCGGCCCGTCACTCACACTTAAAAGAACGCGATGCGAGCCGGTGGCGCCGAAAATATAACTTGTGAGAGAACTGGTGGCCGTGAAACCATCATCAAAACGCCAGAGAAACGCGAGCGTGTCATCATCAGCATCCGTTGATTCCGAAGCGTCAAAAGAAAACGCGTCGCCGAGCGCGCCCGCGCCGTCATATTGAATGACGAGTCGCGGTTTGAAATTGAGTGGCGTCAGGCGGCGCGGCTCAAAACCGGTGGTTGGCGTTTTGTCTGAACTGTTAGCATAAGACAAACGAACAATTTTATTTGGCGCATTGGGCGTAGGCGCGTCCGTCACGGCAAAATCAAGCGGATCGCGATTAGAGTCCAAACCATCCATAACTCTCGACAGCGCTTGGCCGTCTCCGGGCTTTTCCGCGCCGTCGGATTTCTCACTGACTTTTCCATAGCGCACAAAATCAATGATGCGCTCTTCCGAATTAAAAAGATAAACATCATCGCCGTCATTATTCAGATGACCTTTGATTGCATTCACCACAAAAAAATCATTGGCATTTACATTGCCGTGCAAGAAAGTTTTGGCACGGCTCGCATCCTCAAGCCGCCATCCTTCAAGAGAGACGCTCGCGTCTCCTTTGTTATAAAGTTCAATCCATTCATCATCATCGGGCAAGGGATCAGCCATTAATTCATTGATAAAAATATTTTGCGGCGGCACGATTACACCGGCGTCGGGAGGAGAAGATGTTGGAGATTGTAAAATGAAAGCCGGAAGCTGGGGATCGGAAGCCGGAGGGTTGGAGGTCGGCGGTTCCCAGACAAAAAAATCATCAACATTGTTGTCTGTGTCAAGAAAATTTCCGATTTCATCTTGGCGGCGCAATAAAAATTTTCCAATCGGTGGCGCAGACGCCGCCGCGCCTTCACCGGTAGCCGCGCCTTCAAAGGAATCACCGGTTCCATAACCAACGCGATCAACAACGCTCGTGCTGGTGGCGCTTTTCAAAGTGCCGGTGGCCGCCACCAAAAAGATATTTCCGCCTTCACCGGCCAAAGAAAAAGTGCTTTGCGTCATGGTGGAGCTGACCGTGACGCTAAAGGGCGCACTCGCCAAAGTTGTAGTTGGCGCGCTTACTGTCTCCGGCCGACCGATTAAAAACCAGCCGCTCGCCGGAATAAATGCCTCCTCGGGAAAATTTTTTCTGATCCAAGTTGCGCCAACAGCGCTTTTGTATTGCATTGACCAACCGGAAAGCGCGACCGGCGCATCCGCTGGATTATAAAGTAAAATCCATTCATCGCTCGCCGTTACACCGGCCGTTTGAACGGCGGCAATGACTGGATGATCAAGAACCGCGGCGGCCGCGGTTGATGCCGTCGGCGCCAAAGCCACCCAAAAAATGAGCATCGCGAGTATCAAAAATCCTCCTTGTTTCATACAAGTTTTGTTAAGAATTATTTTAAGGTGTCTTCATGCTACTGGGACTAAAATCATTTTTTGGTCAAGTCAACTAAGGAAAATCCCAATTCAGTAAAAATTTGATTTCGCAGGTAAATTCCACCAACAAATAAAAGGGTGGGAATATCCTCACCAACTCTGAATGCTCCATCTTTTAGACGGTCAGTTATTTCCGGAAAATGATTTTGCAGTTCATTAACGACAGAAAGAATGGTTTGTTCGGTGTCATAAGCGGTTTTGGGATTTTTTTCTTTCACCAAAGCGAGAAGTTTGCTTTTATTTTCATCAATAATTTCTTTGATCCCGCTATTTGCCAGAATAGAATTGCCACGGTCATTAAGTTGGCGAGGTGAATGCGTTGGGGCGAGTTTATCCCTCCAAAGGATATCAACTTTCGGCACCATATCGTTTACTTTTGGTTTTATATCATCTAGATCTTTTAAAATATGTTCTGTTCGTTCGTCTATGCGAGCAATGAGTTCACGAGTATCACCCAAAAGAATGGCTGACAACCAATTCCCCACCTTTTTTACATTATTTAAGGTTTCATTGGGCATATAGTCGGAGTATAAGGCGTTTTTGGTTTATCCGCAATCACCTTTTTGTCATCTTTTTTAAATTATGCGCGCCTTTACAACTCGTGTTTTGGGGCAATACCAAGCACCGCTTCTAAATGTGAGAGGCGTGAATCGTGTTCCTTTTGGCGAAGTCCAAGAGAAATAACCTCCGCATCCAAAGTGCAGACGGTTTGTTCAATGATGGCTGAATGCTCGTTAAATTCCTCCTTGGTTACCATTTGCTCTTCAAGATAAGAGTGCAATTCCGGAATAGTTGTGATGTGGGACATACCTTCAAGATAACTTGAGTTAGCCCACGGGTTTTTGACGGTTTTTTTGGGTTACACGAGTTGTACAGAAGACACGGGATATATTGAGTATAAAGGTTTGACACGACTTGTCAAAGTTGCGTCGTAGAGCGAAATTAGATATTCTATCCACAGGTTGTGCACATTGGTGTTGAGGTTTTTTGAGATGAATGGCTGGAGTGGCGGAACGGTATACGCGCTGGCCTTAGGAGCCAGTGCCCGCAAGGGCTTGAGAGTTCAAATCTCTCCTCCAGCACCAAAGGGAATAACAAATAACAGACAACAGATAACCGGTTGGTAATAGGGGATGATAATTGGTATGAAGAAAATCGGAAGACAATTCAGCGAGACGGAGAATAAGCCGCCGGTTGCTCATGCGTCCAGTGAGGCGGAAACGTATCCCAAAAGAATGATGCGCCAGGAAGCGCTTCATCGTTTGCCGCCGGAGGAAAGGCAACGCATCACCGGCCAAATTACCGTGAATAATCTTCTTGATGAGGTGGCTTGGCTCAAACAATGGGCAACAAAACATTCCCCCAAGCCGCAGGTCCACGCCAGGCGCGAAGACGCGGACGTGCTAATGATTAAGTTGGGGAAACTTGGCAAGGATTTGTCGGATCGCGGATTAAAAGAACTGGCTGATGAAGTTTTGCATTTTGAAAAAAAATTATTTGACGGGGCAGGGGAATCAATCATTAAAAAAGGTCAGGAACTTATTGAACGAATTTTGGGGATGGAAGTGGAAAGCGTCCGCGAGATGAGCCGGTGGTATCTTAATCAGGTGGCGTTATGCGTCGGCAACCGTAAACAGGTAGCGCACGAAGAATCACTCAAATGTTTGGAACAAATTGAAAATTTTTTGCCGGTGATAGAAAAGGTTTGCCAGTTGGCGCCGACCCTCGCCAAACGTTTCAAAAAATTATATGGACGCAATGAAATCACCACCCGGTTTAATATGGTGGAGAGCGCGTACCGCCGTTATGGAGAAGCCATTCGCGCCTCCGCCACGGAAAGCGCTGACATTATTTTAAAAAAACTTCAGCATGTTGAAAAGTTGGTGGCCATACTGGAACAGGCCGGTGGTTGACCGGTTGTGTGTCTGACCGGTGGAGGCATTGACACGGCGCGAAATTTTTGGTAGGTTCCTTATATGCAAGTCAATATTTTTGACGCGATTAAATCCAAAACCGGCGCGATGGCGGTTTTTTTATTCAAAGGCGCGTCTTTGCCGACGGAGTTGCGGGCGCTTGATAAACAACTCGGCGGCATGATTGAAATGGCGCGCCGGACCGCTGATTTTAAGGAAGAAAAAAATGAGATCATGTTGCTCTACACCGGCGGCCTCTTGCCGACACCGCGGATTTTGTTGGTTGGTTTGGGCGAGGCGGGAAAATTTGACGCCACCGTTTGGGCGCGAGCCGTTGGCACGGCCGCGGCCGCTTTGCAATCGCGAAAAATTTGTGAAATGGCCATCTTGATTCCGGCGGTGGCCATAAAAAAATTAGGCGCGTCTCGGACGGGACTCACCGCCGCCAAAGCCGCGGGTGTGGCCGCTTATCAATTCTCCAAATATAAAACGGACCAAGAGGCCGTTTTTCCGCCGTTTAATTTTTTTGGCGTGGCCGGACTGGCGGCGCGTGATGCCAAGAATTTTTTGGCGGGCGCGGCGGAAGGCGCGGCCATTGCCGCGGCCATGAATTTTGTTCGCGATCTTGGCAACACGCCGCCGATGGAAATGACGCCGACGGCTTTGGCGCAGACGGCAAAAAATATTCAAAAAGAATTTCCGAAAGTGAAAGTGACGGTTTTGGAGAAAGCGGAAATGAAAAAATTGGGGATGGGCGGAGTGCTGGGCGTGAGTCTCGGATCCAATGAGCCGCCGAAGTTCATTGTGATGGAATATTTTGGGGCGGCGCGGGCGCGTGGAGTGAATGTTTTTGTCGGCAAGGGAATTACTTTTGACTCCGGCGGCCTTTCCATTAAACCGGCGGACCGGATGGATGAAATGAAATTTGATATGTTGGGCGGGGCGGCGGTTATGGGCGCGGTGCGTTTAATCGCGGCGCAAAAATTGCCGGTGAATGTCATTGGTTTGATTCCGGCCACGGAAAATCTTTCCGGCGGATCAGCGTATCGGCCCGGCGACATTTTAAGAGCGTTGAACGGAAAAACGATTGAGATTCTGAACACGGACGCGGAAGGGCGTTTGATTTTGGCGGATGCTCTTTCTTATGCGGCCAAATATAAACCTAAGACCGTGATTGATCTGGCCACCTTGACCGGCGCGATTGTCGTGGCCTTGTCTGATCAGTACGCCGGACTTTTCGGGAATGACGAAAAATTTTTGGGTCGGGTTTTGAGCGCGGGCGCTTCGGCAGGAGACGCGGTCTGGCCAATGCCGCTGAATGAGCAATTTACGAACCTCATCAAAAGTGAAGTGGCGGATATGCGCAATACCACAGCCGGTAAATCCGAGGGCGGCGGCGCCAGCACGGCGGCGGCATTTTTAAAAGAGTTCACCAGTTTCCCGTGGGCGCATTTGGACATTGCCGGCACGGCTTGGTCAATGAAACCGCAATCGTGGATTCGCGTCGGCGCATCCGGGTTTGGCGTGCATTTGCTTTACGAGTTGGCCAAGCGTTTTGTATAATGGGGACAGTTCTAAAGGGGACAGTTCTAAAATTGTTAATCTGAATCGCGAATCTGAATCTGAATCGCGAAGCGAAAAAATTATGTCCGCCGAATCAGCAAAAGATTTTGAAAAATATTTTACCCAGGCGCCGGCCGAGGGTTTGATTGATGAGCCAGCTGAACAGCCGGAAGTTGCCGCAGAAAAAACAGCGGAAATGCCCAAACCCGTTGAGCGCATGGCCGAAGTGTTTGATTTGAATGAAGTGAGAAAGCAAAAATTGCAGAAGCAGATTGAGGAAGTGAAAAAAATTCGTCGCGCGCGGGAAGCGGCGGTGAACGCCGAGCGAACGGCGCTCGCGGAAACAACTCGGCGTCTCACCGAGACAAAAAATTCGGAGGCGGCTGATGTTTGGCGTTACGCCAAGAAATTGGCTGATCAAAAAATATTGGAAGCGGAAGGTCAATTGGATGCCGCGGATATTCAGCTGGAAAATCTCAATGCGGAATTTGACAAACTTGAAGAGGCGGCGTAGCTGATTTTGAAAGTTAGTTTGTGATCGCGCCAATCATGTGATCGCGCAAATTAAAGGAACAATTGTCGCTCTGGGAAAGAATTTGGTGGTTGATGTGAATGGCGTTGGCTACGAAATTGCCGTCGTGCCAGCGCTTATTTTGGAAATGCGGGTCGGCGCCGCCGTGACTTTGCACACCTTTTTAAATGTGCGGGAAGACGCTTTGGAGCTTTACGGTTTTTTATCCGTCCGCGAACTCGCATTTTTTAAACAATTGATTTCCGTTTCCGGCGTCGGTCCAAAAAGCGCCTTGAATATCTGCGGTCTCGGCAAGGTGGAAGAAATTCAAAATGCCATCGCGCGGGGCGATTTGATTTTTTTGACCAAGGTTTCGGGTATTGGCCGCAAAACGGCGGAGCGGATTGTGGTTGAGCTCAAAGATAAATTGGCTTTGGTCGGCGGCGCGTCAGACAGCGACGCGGACGGACGGAGCGCGAGCGGCGTTCTGGGAGAAGTCGCGGACGTTCTGATTGGCATGGGATATTCGGAAGTTGAAGCCCGTAACGCCGTTAAAGATTTACCGCGGGACGGAGAAGTTGGAGAATTATTGAAGATGGCGCTACGGCGGAGAAGAATAGAGAATAGAGAATAGAGAATAGAAGCCGGAGGAGAGTTAGGCGCAAATGACGTGTATGTTGAATAGTTATCGGTAAATGGCGTTCTTGTTCTAAGCAACACGACATTTGCCGGTAACTATTCAACACAAGACAAGAACGCCATTTGCGCTTCACTCTCCGCGATATTTGCGCCCTTCCAATCTCCAGTCACTGTAGCGTTCTTGATTGAAGAACACGCCAGTTGCGCCACACCAATTGCCGATGTCGCCACTATTTGACGCTTATGTCCTATTCATCGCGCACATGGAATGAACATTTGCTGGCTCTGCCGTCGCAGGCCGGAATTTTTTTGCAATCGTGGGAATGGGGTGAGTTTGAACGGGCGCTGGGACATGTAGTGCACCGCACGGCCGACACGCAAGTGATTGAGCACCATCTTCCGTTTGGAAAAAAATATTGGTACGTGCCGCGAGCGCCTTTGACCGGCCACTTGCTGGAGCATTTAAAAAATGAAGCTACCGCCGTTTCCGGCGCGCCGCTTTTTATCCGCTTTGAACCACTACCCGGATCGGTTCTGCCGCCCGACGGAGCTGTGTCAGTAAAAAATTTACAACCAACGGCAACCTTGATTACTCGTCTCCGTTCTGATGAAGAACTTTTGAGCGCGATGCATCCGAAGACGCGTTACAATATTGGTTTGGCGGAGAGGAAGGGAGTGATCGTGAAAATTGATCGCGCGACAGCTGAACATTTGCGCGTCTTGTGGCCGCTTTTTGAACAAACGGCGGCGCGGGATAAATTCCGTCTGCATCCGCGTCACCATTATGAAACAATGATCACGGCGCTATCCGGTGATGACGTCCATCTGGAAGCGGCGACGGCGCTTTACAATCATCACGTTTCAGCCGCCGCGTTGCTTATTGGCTTTGGCGACACCTTGACTTATCTGCACGGCGCGTCCGATGATTCGTATAAGTCCGCCATGGCGCCCCATCTCCTGCATTGGCGCGCTTTGCAATGGGCGCGGCTTCAGGGGTATGCTAATTATGATTGGTGGGGGATTGCGCCGACAGATTCTCCGGATGAGCTACTCGCTGGCGTAACGCGTTTCAAAAAAGGATTCGGCGGTGAGGTGATGTTGTACCCGTCGGCCTTTGATCTGCCGCTTGAAAAATTTTCTTACACGATGTATGCTCGCCTGCGAGCGGTGAACAAGATATTTAGACGATAATTTTTTAATCTCAATTCGCGTCCGTAGCTCAGCCCGGATAGAGCGTCTCCCTCCGAAGGAGAAGGCCAGAGGTTCAAATCCTCTCGGACGCACCAAATTGGACTTCGTGATTTTTTGTGGGGGGAAGCAGAGGTTTGCTCGCCGCGCCGAATGGCGCGGCGAGCAAACTACCGCTTTGGCTTCCAAAAAATCAGGAAGTCCAGTTTGGTGCCCTTTGTTTGAAAATGCGCGAACCTTCTTTGAGCGAAA
>JACTTX010000025.1 GCA_015661005.1 Candidatus Magasanikiibacteriota bacterium | reverse complement strand
CACAGAGTTAGCAACCTCTTATTCGTATGGTACCGTCATCGTTCGTCCCATATAAAAGTGGTTTACACCCCGAAGGGCTTCTTCCCACACGCGGCGTCGCTCCTTCAGACTTTCGTCCATTGAGGAAGATTCGCGACTGCAGCCACCCGTAGGTGTCTGGGCAGTGTCTCAGTCCCAGTGAGGGGGGTCGCGCTCTCACGCCCCCGACCCGTCATTGCCTTGGTGAGCCATTACCTCACCAACAAGCTGATAGGCCATAGGCCCCTCTTCGAGTGATTTTCATCTTTACATGCGAATGACTTTTGTCCCCGCATGACCATCGGGAATTAGCCATAGTTTCCCATGGTTGTGCCCGTCTCGAAGGTAGGTTACCAATGTGTTACGCACCCGTTTGCCGCTGATTGAACTTTGATGTAATCGCGATTCAATCCGCACGACTTGCATGCCTTAGCCACGCCGCCAGCGTTCATCCTGAGCCAGGATCAAACTCTTAGTAAAGTTCGAGCCATTGTTCCGTATACTCATGCGGAACAGCTCTATACATAATTAACTTGTTTGGAATAGACGCACTGGCGCGATTTTATTCGCGCCGTGTTCCTATCACATTTCTTGTGTGAATTCATTGAATTGTTAAAGTCCGTTCTTCACGATGGCTTCCTCCACTCCCTTTCCTTCGCGAAGAAAAAACAGAGACCTTTCTTTGGTGTTGCGGTTTGGCCCGAGCCCTTGGCGCAAAACGAACGGTCGCTGTTTCTTCTCCTCGGTTTCCACGATTTTACAGGGCTTCTGCCCGAAAAGTAAAGCGCAGACCTAAGGGATAGTCAAGTTGTGGATATCTTTCGGTTGAAGTATACGGGGGATGAAAAATGGCGTCAAGGGGGTGGTTTAATCATAAACATCATGCGCGCCGATGTCATGAAACCAACATACGTGGCCCTCCGAAAATATTTCAAAAATTACCCGATGCTGATAGTCAATCCAAAATGCCAGCAGTCCTTCAAATTTTCCATGAAGTTTGTGAGTTCTAAGTGAATAATCAAAAGGATCTTGCCGAAAAACGCCCTCCTTCTTTTTAAAAAGATCCCTTATGTCTGGTGGCAATCTTTTGTAGTGTCGCCGAAATTTAGGACGATAATATATGTCCATACCCCCCTAAAATTAATTTAATCTAAATCTTTAAATGAGTGGAGAATGATCCCGTCACCTTTAACAAAATCACGCCGATTTTTTTGAACGTTCCGCCACAACCGCCAGGTATTAAAAGTTTTTTTAAGATGCGCCAAACCACTCCGCAACTTACTGCTGGTGGAAAAAGAGATCGGCGCTCGCACAGTGATAGTTTCCAATTTCATAATCTAAAGTCAGCGTATCAGTATTTTTTGGCGTAGTCAAATTGTGGCACAGTCAAATTTTCGGGCAGTCCTGCGGCGCGATGTTTTGCGTCCGCAGGACTACCGTTACGTTCTACCCTCTTCTACTTCCGCGCGACTACCGCCGCGCGAAAGCGCCGACCTGCCTGCCACGGTCCCTCTTGACCGTCGGCGGCTTCTGACGGTTCTTCCGCTCCCTCTCGATCGCATCGTCGATCTTGTCCTTGGGCTTCGCGCCAAATCCACCATCCCCCGCGTCGTCCTTCGGAACGACGCCGTTCGATCCGCCGGTCCGCTTGGCGTACGGAGACTTCTTCAACATCTCTTGAAAGGTTGGCCCCTTCGCCATCATTTCCTCCAAGTTGGAGTTAGTTGAGACAACCAACGTCTGCACCCGCAAACGTTACCGTCTCAAGTCTGGACGATAAACTATCACATTGCTCGTTTCTTGGCAACCTTTGCGCTCTTGGCAACTCTCCCCCGCCATTCAGTAATTTTTTTGTGGTCGCCGGAAAGCAAAACATTCGGCACCGCCCATTCCTTCCCTTTGCGCCCAGATTTTTTTGCCGCCGGCTTAAAAACTTCCGGTCGCGTGTACTGCGGATATTCTTTGACTAAGCCACCTTCATATGATTCTTCTTTGAGAGAAGCGGCGTTGCCAAGCACGCCCGGCACATGGCGGGAAACGGCGTCCATAATGACCATCGCCGGCACTTCCCCGCCGGTCAAAACATAAGGCCCAATGGAAATTTCTTCATCAACCAAATGTTCGGCAGGCCGTGGTCCTGGGCGATGTGACGCTTGGCCCAAACGCGAGCGTCTTTTTGCGTGAACGGCCGCCCGCCGGCCGCAGTCAAAATAATTTTTGTTTTCTGGCCGCCCTTTTTCACTTTGAGACGGCGCAGGGCCTTGTAAATCGGTTCCACTTTCATCACCATTCCCGCACCCCCGCCGTAAGGCCGGTCATCAACGGTGTGGTGTTTGTCAGCGGTAAAATCGCGCAGTTGTATGGCCCGCACGGAAATTTTTTTTGCCCTTTGGCCGCGCCCCAAAATGCTCTCCGCCGCGTAGGCGTTGATCACCTCCGGAAAAATTGTCAGAATCTCAAATTTCATACGGATTATCATAAGATAGCCGCCATAAAAAGACAATGGTGATGATGCCGAGTGGATGAAAGATGACCGGCGTAAAAATTGCCGTGACCATCAATGCGGCGGAAGATGACCAGCCAATACCGGAAGTCGTATCGCCATTTTTCACCACACTTTTGAAATACCGCCAGTTCAAAAGCAAAATAAAAGCCGTTAAAAACGCCGCCCCCAAAAGCCCAAGTTCAATCCACATTTGCAGATACCCCCAATCAAAGGAACGGGTCTTGAACAAGCGCTCGGACGACGCGCTCCAAAAAGTAATTTCCGTTCCCAAACCGCTTCCTAAAATTTTATGACGGCCAATCGCGGAGAAAAGCATTGGCAAAATTTCTTGGCGCAAGCGTGAACTAGTTTCCGTTTCCGGCGCGATGAGCGAGACGGCGCGTCCCCGCAATAATTCTAAACCAAAAGTTTTTCCATTTGACGCCAAAAGATTCAGCCCCGCAAATTCTCCAAAAAAAATTGCCGCGGTGAGCGCAACTATTGCCACGCTTTTTTTCCACGGCGCTCTAATGAAAAAACCAAGCGAACCGACCGCGAGCCCCAAAAAATAAGCGCGGGAAAAATTGATGACCAGACCAAGGATCACGACGGCGAGCATTAAGGTTAAAGCGCGCCGCTCGCCACGCCGCTGGCGCCCAAACGAATCGCGCCAAGAGTAACCGAGAACAAAGAAAAATAAGAGATTCAGCAAATGCGTCGGCGAGGCGAGGCGGAAAAAATACAAACCCGTGTCCGTGGCTTTGCCGCCGGCAAACTCCCGCCACCAATTATAAAGCGAATCGTGAACGGCAATCTGTCCCCAACTGAATCCCAAAAACAAAATCAACGTTACCAAAGAGACGGCGGCAATGGCGCCGACAATCCATGGGATCCATTGATCGCGCCGGTTTTTAATCTCGTTCCAAAAAATCACCAACGGAACGGCCGTCAAATAAAAACCGTAAGAAATAAAACCGCGAGCAACGTTCATCAAATCATTGCCGCGCCACCAACCAATCACGGCGGCAAAAACAGCCAAGGCGATAATCACCAAAAATAATTTGGCGTGGCGAACGGGTGCGCCAAAACGATCAGCCAAAAGCCGCACGCAATTTTTTAAGCGGATGTCGCATTGATAAAGGTAGCGGGCGCTGGCGAGCATTAAAACGGCAAAAAGCGCCAGCCGCAAGGAGACGCCACCGGCTTCAAAAAGATGACCTTCATGCCCGGCCACCCACTCCAAGGCAACAATCAAAAATGCTTGCGCCGGTTTCTTCCATGCTAACCAAAGCGCCGCGCCGACAATCAAAACGAATCCACCAAGACGAACGGCCGGAAAGAAAAAACCCACAACGGAAACAACGGTCACGGCCAGCGCGATAAAAAATGATTTCCAAAAAATGGACATAATAGTGAATGGAGATCGTGGAGAGTGAAGTTAAAAGTTTTGGGTTGTTCAGAATAGTGGCCTACCAATGGCGTGCTTGCTCGAATAGTGAGTGAGAAATGGCGTATTCTCCAATCAAGAACGCCATTTCCCACTCACTATTCTCTACCCGTCATTAGTAACTTACTATTCAAACAAATTCATAATTGGCACCTCACTCTCCACGATCAGTATAACATTCATAACAAAAATCCGCCTCGGCATTGCGAAACGGATTTTTGCTAAATGCGCTAGATATTTAGATCATCCAGCGTAGAAACGTCCACGTCCTCTAAATTACGGCTGGATCCGTTCTGGCTGGTTCCACTTTGGCTTATGCCATTCTGACTCATAGCGTTGCCTGGTCCGCGGAAGGGACGTCTTGAACCCTCCGGTTCCCAAATCTTCATATTGACGCGCGCGTTATTTTTGGCGCCGACTATTTTAAGCAGGGTGCGCAGAGAGCGCGCCGTCTGTCCTTCCCGGCCGATCACATAACCCATGTCTTCGGGATTGGTGTGCAGAGTAATCAGCACGCCGCGTTCATCAACCGTCCGTTCCGTTGTCACATCGTTCGGATGATTGACGATTGCTTTGACGACCATTTCAATAAATTCCTGGTCTTGATACATATCGGTTGGAGTCGCGCTCTTGGCGCGAGCTCATCAATGGTTCGGCAGTCCTGTCGACCTTCCAGAACTGTAATATTATCAGCGTACAAAAAGGCGGGCACGATGTCAAATCGTGACGTCAAATTGCAATCCTATTCATAACGGTGTTGATAAAAACTTCTTTACGTCTTCAAGGCGTAGCAAAGTTGTGTCATTTGACGTTTTAGTCAAGCCGAAGGATTGCCCCAGCGCCGTACCAACATAATGAACTTTTTTGCCGAGTGATTGAACTTCTTCTACAGCGGCGACAAGGTCAGTGTCGGAACTTGCCAAATAGGCAATATCGTATTTATCTTCTCGAGCAAATCGGATCATTTCTACGGCCAGACGAACATCAACGCCTTTCTCATGAAATGTTTTGTCTGGATGTTTAATAATGTGACCGAAGGTAATGAAAACATCCTGCTGTTGTAAATATCCGAAATTGAAAATTTAACAAACCAACTTCGGCGCGGATCTGCTCTGTCAATATCTTGAGCCGATGATAAAAATTACTCCCATCTATAAAAACGATTGATCTCATATAAACAAACTGCCGTCCCCCGCGGTTACCCGCGAGAGAAGGCAGTGAGATTAACTGTTACCAGTATACCTGAATGCCAAAAAACGTCAAATACCCGTTATCTACCACGATCTCCCTCCGCCCCCGCCAAATCCTCCGCCGGAAAAACCGCCCCCGCCCAGACCGCTCCCGCCGCTCCCAGCCGATCTTCCGCCGGAAGAACGCGGCGCCCGCGCCGTGATAGCGCTGGCCACGGCCGCATTAAAGGCCTGATACTGCCAAAAACGATTATATTGCCAAGGCCCTTTTGCTTCAAACCACTCCGGCGGCTTCTTCTCAAAAACATCAGCAAAATTCTTGGCCCACTTTTGCACCAGGTCAAAAACCATGGCGTAAGGCAAAAGCGTTTCAAAAATTTTCTCCTTCTCTTTCCATTCCAACCGCCGTTCTTCCGCGGTCTTGATGAAAAGTTTTAATCCTTTGAGATGATTCAACACGGTAGCGCCTTTGATGGTAACGCGTGCCATCACCATTCCAAATATCGCGATGATCAAAGCCGAGATAAACATCATCAAAGCCAAGAGCGGGCTAAAAGCGATCAAAAAAAGGGAAGCAAAACTAATCAGTACCGCGATAATAATATACGGCCCCCGAGCCGACCAAACTTTTTTGTCCCGCAAACCGGCGGACACTGTCCACTCATTCAAAAGCGAAGACATTTGCTCCACCGTGTTGCTCATGACGTGCTTCAAGGACTTCATATCAACAATAATTTCTCCGTCAACCGGCTGTTTGCCTTTGAAGATCACGTTCCACAATTTTTGTTCGTACTCGCGTAACGCTCCTTCCGCCGGCGGCCGTTTCACCACCAAAAACGGCGGCAATTTCCATGCCTCTTCGCCCTCACCTTTTTGACGAATGTGAATATAACCGGCTACCGCCCAATCAATTATGGTTGCGGACACGGCGTCGGCGGATAGTTTATTTTGCAAAAAAAATCCAACTTCCGCCGGACGCATTAAATCTTTGGCGTTCGCGCCGACGGTCGGCGGCTCATATTGCGCCACCACCACGGCCGGGCCTTGCGGATCTTTTCCTTTAGAGCGCCAGGCAAAAAACATGAACGCCAAAACTATAACCGGCAGAGCCACCGGCCAATTATCTTCAACAAACCACACCATTAATTTTTTCCACGATGGTTTAGCCACCGCCGGATAATTTATTTTTCCCGCGGCCGCGCCGGTCCCGAGCGTTGGCCAGCCAACAACAATCGTCATGGCTTCCGGCGCCGTGGTTTCAAAATGAATCGTGTTATTTGTAATTTTGGCGGAACAATTGGAAATTTGCGAACCAAAGACCCCGGTGTAACAAGCCGTCTCTATTCCAACGTCGCTGGCTTCCGGCAAATGAACGGTGGCGCCGGCGCGGCGAATGACGGAATCCCAATCATTGCCCGTGGCATTCCAGTACACTTCATAATGATCGGGAAAAAATAAAAGACCGCGTTCCACGGTGTAAGTGATAAAATAGGTTTGACTGCCTTTGATCAAAACCGCTGGATCGCCGATTTTAATTTCCAAATTGCGGCCGACCTTAGACGTGGAATACGTGAGCGGCCGACCTTCCGCATCCGTCGCGCTTGTCACTTTGAGCCGCAGGTTCATTTTGCCCCGCCAACTGCCGGTGTCATACACCACCGGAATAACGCGAATCAATCCGTGCCGCTCTTCCGTAAAATAAAGCCACAAGGTTTCTTTGACGGTGAGCACGCCATCCGTGCCGACGGTGATGTCAGCGTCCAGGCGACGAATGTTAAAAACTTCAGCGTAGTTGATTGGTTCTTCCGGCTCGTCCGGCGGCTCGGCTAAGGTTTCACCCGGACGCGGAGCCGTGTCATAAATTGAAGGTGGAGGTGTGTCATCAGTTTGGGCGCGGGCCGGAGCCGTCGGCATCATCAAAAGCGCCAAAAAAAGAAAGGCCGTAAAAATTCGCGATGGTTTAAACATATCTTGATATTGTATCAAAAAAATTCGCAGAAAGATAATTGGCGCCAAACAAAAAACGGCGAGAGGCCGTTGAACTGGAAGTGAGAGAAGAGTGAAGCGCAAATGACGTGTATGTTGAATCGTAATCGGCAAATGTCGTTTTTGTCTTATGTTGAATGGTACTTGAAAATATCGTGTTCTCCAATCAAGAACGATATTTTCAAGTACCATTCAACATGCACACCATTTGCCCCTTCACTATTCAGTCGCGACCGCCACTTCCGGCGCGGTTTCTGCCGCCGGAGCCGCAATTTTTGAAGCCGCCGCGTGCTCCGCTTTCTTGCTCATCTTTTCATGACGCTTCTTGGAAAGATAAATGGTTTTTTTCTTTTTGGCGTCAATCAATTTTTGATCAACAAAAAGATTGTGCACCGTCTCCGTTGGTTGGGCGCCCTTGCTCAACCAATGTTTTATCCGGTCAATTTTCAGATCCACGGTGGCCGGTTCAGTTCTGGGATTGATAAAACCAACCTGCTCCAAGGGTTTGCCCCATGGGTCCCGACCTTTTTCCGTTACAATCAAACGGAAGTAGGCCTGCTTCTTTTTTCCAACTCGCGATAGCTTGAATGACAACATAATCAATGATGTCGGAAAGTGTATCAAAAGCCGTGGCCGCCGTCAAGAAGCGCCGACAGAATGTCAACGGGAAATCAAAATGTCATAGTTTCAGGGAAATAAAAGTGTCATACCCGGTGGGTTTGGTGTCTGGTAACCGTGTTTGTCATGGCCAGTCTCCAAGGATGGTTTGGAGCAGGAGTATGGGCTTTCTTCTCGTTCACTTCTGCCTGAGTTGCCGGAATAATCCAAGGTTGTTTTGTTTTCATAGGTCGCGTGGGCAGGATTTTGTAATTTAAATATTTACCTCTCAGACGAACGTGTATGGTGCCGTCCGTCCGCTCTTCGACAATGACTTTGTCCTTTTTACAAATCGTTGCTGGTTGATCTTTGGTAAGTTGAAACCACTGCGTATCGAAGCTGAACGTGAAATCATTTTGTACAGTGCGTTCGGTCTGTCTTGAGTAAATTGCCGGAAGTTGTTTTTGATCCTTTGCCGCCAGGGTCAGATGCAGGTTCACGTCGGAACGCGGTACCACTCCGAATTGCTTATTGAACTTTGGAATGAATATTTTTTCGACAAAGATATTTGCTTCGGCAATGGTCGAAATATTTGCCAGCCGCAATTCTTTGATGAGCCGGTCCTGGAGCGTATGCCAGAGCCGTTCGATTCTGCCTTTTGCCTGCGGACTGTTGGCTTTGATGAGCTCAATATGAAATTCTTGGCAGGCCCGTTCAAATTGAGTGAGCGTATCGCTGTTTTCTTTCGCCAGCGCATGATTCATATTGTAGGTGCTGAATTTATCCAGGTAAATGGACAGTGGCTTCCCATGACGTTCCGCATACCCTTGCCAGAAGCTCATGACCGGCAAGACTCCTTCGCTTGGGGCAAAAACGAGTTTCGTAATGTTTCCAGTAGCATCATCAATGGCTCCGAGGAGACAGCATTTACCCGCCCGATCTTCAAACCAATATTCATACGATCCATCGAATTGTTCCATCTCTCCATATGCCACCCGTCTTTCCCGCCAGGTGCGATGGATGGGATCTGATCTGCGTATTTTAGGCTGCCATAATTTTTCACCAATCATGATCTGTCGGATTGTTTTTTGATCATGATCGATCGCATGATTCTCCCGCAATTTTTCGGCTGCGAAGGTGGGTCCGAAATCATAGTAGTGTTTTTTCAACAGCTGAACTATTTTTTTCTTTTCTTTTTCTTCCAGTCGATGGTGGCCGGCTTTCCCACGGCTGGCATGGGCCAATCCTTCGGCGCCTTTCTTTTTTACCTTCGCTTTCAATCGTTTCGTTTGTCGGACGGATAAGTGGAGGATATTCGCCGCTTCGGTGCCGTTGATTTCCTTGGAAATGAGGCGTGTGATAATGCCGTGACGGTCTATTTCTTGTGGTGTCATAGTGATGAGGTTCATACGATACGGTGGTTAAAAGTAACCGTATCAGTTTACCAGAACTATGACACTTTAATTTCCCTCAAGTATGACATTATCACGTCCGTGGGACAGAAGCGCCGACAGAAGCGCCGACAACCATCTCCCAAGTGAGCGGCGTGCCGCGCTCAATGTCCGTTGCCGCCCGCTTTCCGATAATCTCGTCATAATATTTTGTCGGCAGGCCGTGCGAGGGACGAATGTCCCTAAGATTCTCATTCGTAAAAAGTTCACCGGTTTTCATATCACGCGCCACAAAAAGTGAGCGGCGAAAATATTTATTCCCTTCCTCAACGGCGCTTTGCGCGCCATAACGCACCGTTCCCAGCGCCTCTTCCGACCGGCGGATGGATGCGCACATTTCTTTTAATTGCGCCGGCGTGATGGAAAAACGGTCATCAAAACTGCCTTCATTCACCCCCATGACCAAATGTTTTTCAATGATGGAAGCGCCAAGTGTAGCGGCCGCCACCGGCAATTCAATGCCGCCGTTATTGTCGGAAAAACCGGCAATGACATCAAAGCGCTCACGCAGATCATCAATCGTGCGAAGATTAACGTGTTTTAAATCCGGCGCGTCAGCGTAAGAAGTGAGACAATGCAGAAGCGCCAAATCATGACAACCATTCTCCCGCAAAATGCGGACCGAATATTCAATCTCCGGCAAAGTGGCAAACCCGACTGACATAATGACAGGCTTGCCGGTTTGCGCCACCCGTTTCAATAAAGGAATGTCCGTGGCTTCATACGACGCGATTTTATAGCACGGCGCCTTTTGCGTTTCCAAAAAATCCACAGCCGTGCCGTCAAAGGGTGTGGAAAAAAGCGCAATCCCGTATTCATCGGCAACTTCATGGAGCCGCGGATGCCATTCCCAAGGCGTGTAAGCTGTCCGGTACAATTCGTAAAGCGTTTTTTTCTTCCACGAATCCGGATTTCCTTCGGCGCGTTCCACAAACCACGGTTTGTCGCAATCAATCGTGATGGTGTCGGCGGTGTAGGTCTGAAGTTTCACGGCGTCAGCTCCGGCGGCGGCCGCGGCTTTAATAATTTGCACGGCCTTCTCAAATTTTTGCAAATGATTGCACGACATTTCCGCGACAATAAAGGACGGCGCGCCGCCGCCAATTTGGCGCGGACCGCGGGGAGTGTCAATCGTGAAGGATTTCATAAGAATAATATTGCCATGACGTTACTATTCGGACTGTTTTCCGTCAAGCGCGTGTCATGCTCCCATAATCGCGCATCAAATTCTTCCTGACTGCAAATTTGATTGAATATAAGCCATCGTAATATCCTCACGAACGGCGACTTTTAACGTTGGTGTACTATAATGAAGATACAATAGATAATTCAAACTGGCAAACCCACGATCACGCCCACGATCACGCCAAAAAATCCTCTTCTAAAATCCGGCTAATCTCTTTTTGTATTTCCGGCGCCGTGCCGTCACTTGGCGGGAGCAGGCGGGCTGAATCCACACGCGCCACGGCCTCTGCCGGTAAAACATTACTCAAAACATTTCCATTGACGGCAATGTTGTTGGCTTGGGAACAATAACCAAGACAGCCGCGAAACTCCAATCGCGCTTTTTCATTTTCGGAATTGGCGGCCAGACCAAAATGTTTTTCCAACTCGGCCATGATGGCGCGGGAATATCTTGGCCCGCAGGTTCGCGATTCACAAACCTGAATCACATCTTTGCCGGGTATGACCATCGGGCGTGATTCATCCGTGTGTTGACAGCCACAATGACAATTTTCACAGGACATAATTTTGAACTAAAGAAGTAAGCCAGTACCGGTGTGTTGTGCGCTGGTTCAAACTAGCACACCGGATCCTGGCCATGTTGGGCTGACGTGTATCTGTCACACAGGCACACATCAGCGCGTTGTTGGTCGCCGCCGGGGGGTTATTCACCCCCGGCACTACTGCGTGGTGGTCGTCGCCATTGTCTATCTCCGCAGGGTCATTTTGACCACTACGCCAAGCCTTATGCCTAACGTATAGCCAAAATGTGATCAAAATTATAATCCAACCAAATAAAATGTCAAGTTAAACCACCCGAACGCAATTTGACATTTCCAACGACTCTGGTATACTCAATACGCCTTATTACGGTAAGGTGGTACCAGGCATTCCCCGGCGTAAGTCGGGGAAATTTGTTTTTTAAAAAGAAATTTCCTTTTTGATTTTTCTGAAGTCAATAAATTTTGCTTGGCGGATTAGTTCGATCGAAATGTGACCTTTTGTTGAAAGTACGACGCACCGTTTCTGATATGTCTTCAGATATTTTAAAAGCGACTCAAAATCGCCGTCACCGGATAACAATATAAAAGAATCATAGGCATCGCGAAAGTGTACGGCATCTATTGCCAAATCAACATCCACATTCCCCTTGTGGTGACCACCGAATTTTTCATCGTGCGCGTCTTTAATAAATTTTATCTTTTTGTGTTTCACGACGAAGCCAATTATTTCCAAAAAATCGTGAAATCGGCGTTCATGATCATTTTCAGGATTTAGAGCCCCATAAAACGCGATCCGAAAAAGATCAGTGTTCCTTTGAAAGTAAATAAGAAGTTTTCTGAAATCGATCCGCCATCCAAGAGTTTTTTGGGAAAAATAAATATTTGACGCATCAATGAAAACAGCGGTTTTACCTTTTACGAAATTTGATATCATATCAAATCAATGTGGCGTCACCTTATACCGAGCTGATTATTTTTGCAAATTTAAACATTTTTATTGCCGCTTTCCCGTTGCCCCCATCATGCACCCATCACACAACCCCTTGACGAATCGCGGCGGGCAAATGTATACTCTTTCTACCTTATTAAAGGACTTGTTCACGTAATTTGAGGCCAGCCGCCGAGGGCGGCATCGTTATGACTTCACCGATTGTTAGAACTCTCGTTTCCGAGCTCGCCGTTATTTTGCGGGCCAAAAACTGGCGTATCTAAGGAGGACCCAGAAGGGGTCTTTGTGAAATCATAACGAAGCGGCCGGACAAGCCCGCTAATTTTTTCTATGTCCGCAACCACTATTCTCTACATACTCATCGTTGCCGCGGCCGCCGCCGGTGTTGGAATCGCGCTGGGATATTTTATCCGCAAGGCCGTTGCGCAATCAAAAGTTAATTCATTGGAAGCGCGCGCCGACAAAATTTTGAACGAAGCCAAAAGCAAAGAGCAAGAACTGATGTTGCACGCCCGGGAAAAGGCGCTCAAAGTTATTGACGACGCCAAGCATGAAGAACAACAGCGTCGCAACGAGTTAAGTCAAAGCCAGCAGCGTTTGGAAAAACGGGAGACGCTTTTTGATCAAAAACTTTTGGAGCTTCAAGAGAAAGCCGGCAAGCTTCAAGAGAAAGCCCAGCTGATTGAAAAAACCAAAACGCAAATTGAACAGATTCGCGATGAGCAAACGCAGAAACTGCAAGGCATCGCGCAGATGAGTAAAGAAGAAGCTAAAGACATGCTCATAAAAAATATTGAAACGCAAGCCAGCGAAGATCTTTCGGTCAGAATGATGAAACTGGATCAAGCCGGCGAGGAAGCGTTTGAACAGAAAGCCAAAAATATCTTGAGCACGGTGATTTACCGTTACGCCGGTTCGCACGTGGCGGAAACCACCACCACTTCCGTTCATCTGCCGAATGATGAAATGAAAGGACGGATCATCGGCAAAGAAGGACGCAACATCAAGACCATTGAAAAGCTGACCGGCTGTGAGCTGATTGTTGACGACACGCCGGAGGAAATTATGATCTCGGCGTTTTCTCCCATCCGTCGGCAGGTGGCGCGGATTGCGCTCCAAAAATTAATTGCCGACGGCCGCATTCATCCGGCGCGCATTGAAGAAGTGATTGAGGAAGCCAAGAAAGAACTGGCGTTGGATCTCAAAAAAACCGGGGAAACGGCGCTCTATGAACTGGGCCTGCCAATGATGGATCCGAAATTAGTTTCCATCATCGGGCGTTTGAAATATCGCACGAGCTTCGGACAGAACAATTTAGTGCACTCCACGGAAGTGGCGTACATTTCCGCGATGCTCGCCGCCGAGTTGGGCGCGGATCCGGTGATAGCCAAAAAAGCCGGCTTCCTTCATGACATCGGCAAAGCGATTGATCACGAAACGCAAGGCGGACATCCGGAACTCGGTTATCAGTTGTTAAAAAAATTCGGCTTCCCGGAGGAAATCGCGTACTGTTGCATTGCTCATCATGAAGACAAACCAAAAACGCTTTTGGGCGCGATTGCCAAAGCGGCCGACGCCATCTCCGGCGCGCGGCCGGGCGCGCGGCGCGACACTTATGAGCAGTACGTTCATCGTCTGGAGGAACTGGAAAAAGTGGCCACCTCATTTACCGGAATTGAAAAGGCCTATGCCATTCAAGCCGGTCGCGAAGTTCGCGTTTTTGTCAAACCGCAGGAAGTTGATGATTATGGCGCGTATAACTTGGCCAAGGACATTGCCCGCAAAATTGAAGCGGAACTGAATTATCCCGGAGAAGTCAAAATCACGGTGATTAGAGAAGCACGGGTGATTGAATACGCCAGGTAAAATTTATAGCGATATTAGGCGAGCGTACAGTATGCTCACCGAAAAAGCATATGAAATTTCTCATCTTCGGCGACGTGGTTGGTAAAATGGGCCGCGCCGTAGTTAAACATTTTTTGCCGTTGTGGCGTGAAGAAACATCGGCGGATTTGATTTTGATCAACGCGGAAAATTTGGCGCACGGCGCCGGCGCAACTCCCAAAACTATTCAAGAGATGATGGCCGTCGGTGTTGACGTCTTCACCGGCGGCAATCACATTTTCAACAAACCGGATGTGCAAAAGGTCTTTACGGAAGATGTTGTTCCGCTTCTGCGGCCAGCCAACTACGCGGCTGGAACGGCGGGACGTGGTTATGTTATAGTGGAAGCCGCGGGGCGGCGGGTTTTAATCGTGAATTTGGTTGGACAAGTGTTTATGAAAGAGGAAGTTGGGAACCCATTCACCGCTCTTGATGACATTTTGAAAATGCCGGATAATGCAAAGGTGGACGCGGTAGTGGTGGATTTTCACGCCGACGCGTCCTCGGAGCGCGTGGCCTTGGGCTGGTTTGCCGCGGAGCGCGGCGTGTCCTGCTTTTACGGCACGCACACCCATATTCCCTCGGCGGATGCGCGGATTTTGCCGGACAGCGGTTGCGCTTACGTCACGGACATTGGGATGACCGGCGCGCGCGATGCTTGCATTGGTGTTGATAAAGATGTTGTCATCCGCCGGTTTTTGACGCAGTCGCCGGAAAAGTTTCAGTGGCCGGAGACCGGGGTGGCGGTTGCTCGCGCCATTAGTGTCACGATTGATGACGACGGCAAGGGGC
>JACTTX010000024.1 GCA_015661005.1 Candidatus Magasanikiibacteriota bacterium | reverse complement strand
CCGCCGTGTTTAAGCGCTGGCATAAATCAACGGATGAACATGCCTGACGCTGAATTTGAGTTGTGGGGTCAAAATAAGGCGCTGAACTCTGGCACGCCAACCACTTACTGCACGCACGATCCCTCTGCACTTTCAAAATCAAATTGCTCGGGCCCAAAGCGGCGCGGCAGGCGTCTTGAGTTGGTTTGTAGGAAGATACGAGCTCCGGCTTTAGAAAATACGCGTCGCTCGTTATGTCCAAATCACAGTTGATAGCCAGCCTGGCTTCGGCAAGCGCAACGACAGCCGGATCCGTTGAAGTAAGCTCGGCCTGATCTTCGGCGCAGTAGGTGTTTAAATCGCGCAAAATGTCAATGCAGAATTTGACCGGCGCTTCTGTTTCCACGCCTTCAACCACGGTCTTAACTGTGAGTGTTGATGCTGATTTTAAATCAGTCAGATTAACCGGCGTAACTTTGGCGCCGCCTTGCGCGTTGCTGTCCTCATAACTGAAAGACGAGCTAAATTTTTTGATGAGATTGCGCGTGTCATCAAAGAGAATACATCCTTCCTTCAAGCTGACACCGGTCCCGCACGATTTCTTATCCAACTTTCCGTTGTCCAAAAGATAATATCTTTTTCCGTCCGCATCAATCGTTTTGTCTTCGCGATCAATAAACTCTGTGCAGCCGTTTTGTTCAGAATCGCAAACGCCGGTCAATCCGGTGTAAGCCGTGTCCCCGTTTTTCCAAATCCCGTATTTGCCGTCAGACAAAATATTTTCCGGTGAGCAAGGCGTTATTGATCCTTCAACCACCCAACCGATAGTGTCGTCATATACACATCTGGCGCCGAGCGGGTCTTTGAAATAATAAGTGACGTTGTTGGCGCCCCAGGAATCGCAATTTTCTTCTGACGCTTTGCAGAGAATCCCGCCGCTTCCTTCATAGTTGTCAGGATTGTCAATAAAATATGCGTCATCAACACTACCCGACGAATTTTCCACGCCTAACTTTGAACAGCCCTGCGAAGCCGCCGGACATTTCATCTTCGGATCATTCACATAAAACTCAATGGCGTCGCCCGGCACAAAAACTTCCCAGTCTCCTTTATTAAATACCTTGCTCACAACATCTCCGTAATTATAAGTGTTTACAAATTGCTGACAGCCAACGGCCTTCTCTCGGCAAATAGAAGTGAAACCGGTCAAGTCAACTTCTTTACCGGCGCGATCTTTGTAAGCGCTGCAGCCCAGAGCAAGGCCCGGCAAAGAGTCATTCGGATCGGCGTCGCAGACGGCCGGCGTTTTCCATGAATTTTTCACGATGTAAATTTTTCCGGCGCTCGCTTTCAAATTCACTTTGTCAAGAAAAACTGGACTGGCTTTGACATTGGTTGCGCTCACTTTGAGCGTGCCGTTAACGGCCGCGGAACTTCCAAAATCCACCGGGCCCATTATGTACAATTTCCAATCGTTGCCGAGCGACGCCGTTGGCGTGAAGGTTTTCAAAACCGGCGCGCCGTCAGCGGATGTGGCCGCCAGATCAACGGACAAGACGCCGGATCCTTTTGCCCAAAAAGTCAAAGTGTAAAGCGAACTTGGCGTGAGTGTCACCGGCGTTTGGGCCGTGGCGGCCGTCAGTTTAAGGGAACCCTCGCCAACCGCCAATGATTCCGAGGAAAGAACGCCGCCGGTCCAGTTGCCGAGCGTATTGAACTCATCGTAAAAAACACTCTTGGTAATTTGCGCGGCATTGCCGCGATACCCGCGGCAAAGATTGGCTTCCGCCGGACAAGCGCCGGAAAGTGACGGCAAAGCATTATAGGAACAAGTTCCCGTCCCCGCGCTCCAAACGCCGCCGGTTGCCCCGCAAGTTGCTTGATCACTCAACGTTTTACGCAATTTGACGCATTGATCAGAAACAATGATGGTATGAGCAAGCAAACGGTAACTAACTTTTCCGGCGCCGTCAAAAAGTTCGCGGCAGTCCGGATCAAAAGTTACCAACGGATTATCACGATTGGTGTAAGTGTATTGATTGCACGCCTTCATATAGCCGGTTAAGACGGCGCTAACAGACGTGTCATAGACCGGCGGCGAGCCGGATGATGAAACAAGTGCATCGCCCGCAACGCCTGTGAGGGTAACGTTTTGCGGGACGATGCTTGACACGACACTGCGAAGTTCAATGCTTTTGAGTTCATACCCGCTGACGTCCGATCCTTCCCAATAGTAATAAGTGCCGTGTTTAATATCTGGCGACGGTTTTTCACACCGCCGCAAAGCGTTGTAGTATTCCGTGTTGTCGCCGATGGTTTTATCCAAATTGGTGAAACTGTCGCAACCCTCATAAGCGGCCAAACATGAGGTGGCCGATGATGGAACAAAATATTCCGTTGGCGTGGCGGTGTCAAAAAGAGAGGCGTTTTGAATGAAAGCATTGTAACCGACACACGACTTGTCACACTCATTGTTCCATGCCAAAATCGCGCCGTTAGAATCCCGCTCGGCCGGCGTGTATGTGCCCGGCACCGGCGGATCATCATTTTCCGGCGTGTATCTTTCGCAACCAACCTCATCAGCGTTGCACGGCGAAGCATAAGCGTTGCATTGAACCGGATCATTATCATCACCTTTACAATCCAAGGAGATCGGCGGAATTTTCAAAAATTGACTGGCGCCGGAAACGTCTTGAAGATCGGTGCAACCGGCATCAGTTGGCGGACACGATTGCGCCCGGGCGTTCAAGTACACGGACTTGACGGCGTCATAACTTCCGGCGGCGTTCGGGGCGTTCAGATATTTTTTACAACCCTTGTTGGCGTCATTGCAAACGCTGTAATTCACGGTGCTTAAAAGGAAAGAGTTGACCTCCCCGGTGCGCTTGGCAAAAGTTGTGCAAGTGTTGAATTGCGGCGGACAGGTATCACCGTTAATCCGCCATGTATTTTTTTCACGGACGCAATAACCCCAGCCGCCAGTCCCGGATGGACACGTCCCGTCCGGCGCTTCATTGATGCAAGTACGATAATCAGCGCAATACTCTTTACGGTTGCCGGATTCAGCCGCTTCCAAAGTTGGTCCAAAAACTTTAGCGCGGCATTGCGTGGCCGGCAATTTCAAAATCCACTTCGGATTAATCAGATGGCAGTACGGATGAGCGTCATCAGCCGCGCCTGCGGAATTGCAATCGCCGAAGGCATCCACCACTTTTTGCAAAGTGTCCGGCGCATCCACTGGAGAAATTTTAGCCGCCATCTCCCAGCCGATTGTCAATATGCGGGCCTTACGCATTTTTTTCAAGTTGGAATGGCAATACGCTTCTACGCGGCAGGATGGATCCGCGTTCTTGGCCACATTAGTCGGCGGAATCAAAAACCAATCGCCGTGCAAATATCCTTTATCAATCGCTTCGGCAACGGTGAGGGACCTTCCGGTCTGGGCGAGACGAATACCAGCTTCAAATTTAGAATCAATCACACAGTTATTCTGACCGACATATTTATCCGGACAGGTCGTAAACTCCTGCAAAAGATCGACTTGTCCAACCTCAATCACGCGCGTTGTTTTAAGACCGGAAAAAGCCGCCTTCGCAATTTCTTCACCATAAGGATTAATAAAAGAAGAAAATTGCGTGAATTCCGGTTGCACCTGCGGCGCTTCGCTGTATTCTGGGTTGAGCAATTTGAACACGAGTGAATTTATGAACGTGGATGTAAAAACGGAAGCAATGCTTTCCGCACCATTGGCAAGCAAACCGGCAAAGTACGCATCTTCACGCACCGCTTGCCGGTTGGCGGTCGTTAACTCTGCTTCTCTTTCCACACGCGTTGCCGTCATTCTCGTATTGCCGGCAGGATCGCGCACCGCACGATAATCACTACGCTCGCGATACTGTTGCGCTTCAAAGGCATCACGCTGAATTTTGCCAAGCGACAAGAAAATTAAATTTTCCTGATTATTAATATCCGTTCCACCGGCGCTCAACGAATCCTGAAAATAGGCCAGCATACGCTCGGAATCAAACGGATTTCCAAATTTATCAACTCTATCAGCCAAGTCACTCCAGCTTTTTTTGATGTCAGTCCAACGGCACTGACCGATAATTGGGAGTGGGTGCGTCTGGAATGGATTTCTAAGATCGTTCACGAGTCGCAGACGAAAACCCAATGGCACTTGTGCCACGCAGGAGTTAATCCCAAAAACACTGCCGATGGAGTAAACAAAACTACCGAGGGCTTGATCAACAATGCCATCCATATACGCCTGCCATGGTGTCTGATAAATGAGCGGTTGTTGCCCCCAACTGCCAGTCGCTACCCATGTGGCCGCGTTTTCCGCCAAATTGGATGCCATCATTTGCCCCATCGTAATCATGACCGAGGCGCTGACGTTCGCCATAGTCACGCCGATATCATGCGTCAGGCGGTCCCAAAGATTTTGCGAACCTTCACGGATTTCACGTTCACGATGCTGTTTTTCCGCATCTAATGCTTCCCGTGCGGTTCTTTTTTCATCCTCCACTGTTTTCTGAATAGCGCGTTCTCGGTCACTTGCTATGATAGCCGGTGCGTCCTGCGCCTTCGCCACTCCAGGCATCACCAAAACTGGTGCCAAAACAATCGCCGCCACTGATAGGATTAAAGCCGCGGCGGCTAATCGTGTTTTGTAAGTGCGATCCTGCGACATACTATATCAAGGCAAGGTTTTAGTCGGAGCGGTGTTGCTGGTCTCCAGCTTCTTTTTCTGTTCAGCCAGTGTTTCTTCGTACAACTTAATGATTGTTGCGTCGTCAAATTTCTTAAGTTGGGCGTCAGGAACGCCAGCTTGTGAAAGTACAGCGCGAATTTCCGCCGCGCTCAAAGAAGTTCTGACAGGGGCGTTCGTTTCCGTTGATGCTCCGGCGCCAACGGCGTTGCGGATGGTATTGTTCTCTCCAGCGATAGAAGCGCCGGACGCCGTTTCTCCGGAGATGACCGCGGCTCCTCCACCGCCCGTGGGCGCACCGTCAAATGCGCATACCTTCCCTTCCGGACAACTGGGATTGGTCCCGCGTTTAATCTCCTCCGCGTCATTCACGCCGTCCGAATCCGAGTCCGCAATGTAAGGCGACGTCCGGTACAAATAAAGTTCGTCAAAATCCGAGAGTCCGTCTTTGTCCGTGTCCTTTGAACGCAATAATTCTTCTTCCGAAAGCGCTGGCGCTGTTACAACTTTTTCCGGCCGCGGCGGAAATAAAATTCGCGCCCGCGTTTGGCTGATGCCAAAAACCAATCCGGAAACGCCAAAAATCAAAAGAAAGCCGAAAGCCCACTTTTGAACGGCTGTTTTCAAATGCGCGCCAATCCAATCTTTGAACATGCGCTTTTTGGCGGCGTCCGGGAGAAAGCGTCTCCGCAATATGTCTCCCCGAGGATTACTCGCGCCGCTTGGCCAAATTATACCACAGTTCCCGCCAATCTTGGATTGTTAAATCCTGTGGACGGTTGTCGGGCGTAATTCCGCTTTCTTTGAAGGCCTCTTGGAGCGCGGCGGGCGTGACCATCCCCCATAACGTGGCAATTCCTTTCAGTGTTGTGCCTAATTTTTTGCGCCGTCCGGCAAACGCTTTTTTCACGATTGATATCAGACGCTCGTCCACTTTTATCTGGCGCTCATCCGTTGTTATCCGACGCTCGCCCGCGTTCCCCTTCTCTTGGTTTTGTTTTGGCGTGAGCGCGATAATGGCCGAGTCAACTTTTGGCGTCGGATAAAAAGCGCCGGCCGAGACGTTGGCAATTTTTTTTACATTCGCCTGAAGTTGCGCGATGACCGTGAGCGCCGACATCTCCCCGCTGCCGCCAATTTTTTTTGGCTCGGCCGTCAAGCGGTCAGCGACTTCTTTCTGCACCATCAGCACAATTTTTTCCGGCGGCTGTTTGGTTTCCAGCAAAATACGCATCAACGCCCCGGTGATTTGATAAGGAATGTTGGCGACGATTTTGTAATGCGGCGGCATTTTTGCGCGGCGCAAATATGTGAGCGCATTCCCTTGAATGATTTCCACCGACGCCGCGGATTCCTCTGGTGACGGCGTTTCCTCCGGCGCGGAGGCGCGGAATTTTTTTTTCAGATAGGCCGTCAGTTTCGGTTCCAATTCTATCGCGATAATTTTTCCGTGCGGAAGAGCGTCCGCCAGTTTGGCCGTCAGCACACCCAACCCCGGCCCGATTTCAATCACCGTGTCGTCCGGCGCCAACTCCGCGGCGGCGATCATTTTGGCCAGTGGCCGCTCATCAATCAAAAAATTCTGTCCGCGCTCTTTGGACGGCCGCACCCCAAGTTTTTCCAAAATTTCTTTCATATGATCTTCCCGGCTTGTTGGGGACAGTTCTAAAGGGGACACTTCTAAAGTTCTCTGGTTCTCTGGGGGACACTTCTAAATGCTTTGCATTTAGAAGTGTCCCCACGGAGAACTTTAGAAGTGTCCCCCTTTAAAAGCCACCGCTCCCTTGCGCACAACTTCCGCAAATTCACCAACAACCTTAAGAATTGTTGATGGTTCATTTTTTGGTAAAACGCCGCCGGACAAAATGCCCGCGATTTTTATGTGCGACGGCCAGCGGGCGGCGGCAATTTTTTCCGGATCAAAATACGGCGGCAGACCTGACGGATTGGCCGAGGTGGAAATTAAAGGCCGCTCCAGTTTCTCCGCCAGTTTCCGCGCCACCGGATGGCTGGAAACGCGCAGAGCGATAAATTTGGCCGGCGATCCTTCCGCGTCGCCGTAGGGCGCCTGCGCCGTCTCGGCAATCACGGCGCCGGGCATACCAGATGGCACTAAACTTTCTTCCCGTAAAACGCCGTGCGAAAGCGTCCCGGACAATTTTGACGCGACCGGCAAAACCAAAGTCAAAGCTCCGGGCCAATAGGTTCGCGCCAAGCGGTTGGCCAATTTTGAAAAGACGGCATACCGGAGAGCCATCGCTGGCGAGCTCACAATCGCCGGCAAAGTTTTGTTCACGGCCCGACCTTTCAAAAGCATAATTTTTGCCGCCGTTTGACTGTCAGCGGCGTCGCCGCCGATGGCGTAAGATGTTTCCGTCGGATAAAAAATGATTTCCCCGCGCTTGAGCGCCGCCACGGCTTCAACAAAAGAAAGAAACGCCAACATATTATGTCCTCATGCTATTTTAGATTCATTCTTGATTATTTTTCTTTTAATATTTTTTTGCTCTTCATTGAAAAAAAATTCTCGCCGCTTATAGCCCGCTTACCAGTTTTGGCTTCAATCTCTTTACGCGCGTTTCCGGCGACCGTGCCACCTTCTCTGGCGACTTGTTTATTCTCGTCAAAATCTCGTGGCTCACGTTTCTCGGAGATTTCAGTTGTCGCGGTTTCCGCAAGCATATTCAGCACCAGTTCCAAATTAGTCATGTTGTCACGTAAATTTTCTTTCTTTAAATTCTTAAGATTTTTGTATTGCTTAGTCGTTAGTCCCGCCCACGCCTCCGTTATTTCATTGGTAAGAATCGCGAACGCAACCCCGTCTTTAACGCCACGCTTTTCCCATTCGTCAGTAAGCGCTTTTCGGATTTCAATACTTTTCAGGCGTTGATTGATCCATTCTGAACTATACCCTTTCTGGAGATATGTTTTAAGCGCGCGATGAATGGCCAACTCCGGATCAGCAGTTTCTTCAAGCCGTTCATAGCCGACACGGGCTAACCAGAGCTTGAAGGGCTCCGCATTTGACGAAGGAATGGATTGGATGAGGCGAAGCATGGTCTCGGTGTCGGCCACATCAGTTAGGTAATATTTGCCATCCGCGGATGGCATTTTCAGTTGGTTACATTTTGTAACCAACTTGCTTCCTTCCTGTTTTAAGCGGCTTTTGAGGACTTTCCAATAATTTCTTGGATTGTCGCTATCGCTTAATACACCCACCACATCAACCACCGAGAAATACCAAAGCTCTTTCTCATCATCCCAGTAGCGCCGGATTTCCTTGCCTTCAAATAATGCAAACTTATTGATTTTTTTCATAAACAAAGTAATCTAATCCTCCTCCTTCCCGCCTTTGATCACCGGCCGCCCGGCCCTCACCCAGCGCAAGTACGATTCCATAAAAGGTAAAAGTTCGCCATTCAACACGGCCGACGTTTCCGCCGTTTCCAATTTTGTCCGATGATCCTTGACCAGCTGATACGGATGCAAAACGTAAGAACGAATCTGATTGCCCCAAGCCGCTTCCTTATATTCGCCGCGCAGTTTCTGCATTTCCGCCTCGCGCTCTTTGATGACGCGCTCCAAAATCCGCGCTCTTAAAATATTCATCGCCGTTTCACGATTCTGCTGTTGCGATCTTTCATTTTGCACAGCCACCACGATTCCCGTCGGCAGGTGCGTTACCCGCACCGCCGATTCCGTCTTCTGGATATTTTGTCCGCCGTGGCCGCTCGCCAAAAACGTGTCCACCCGCAAATCCTTCTGATCAATCGTGACTTCTTCCGCCTGCTCCACTTGCGGCAAAACTTCAACCAGCGCAAAAGAAGTGTGGCGCATTTTTTCCGCGTCAAACGGAGAAATGCGCACCAAGCGGTGCACACCGGCTTCGGATTTTAAATAACCGTAAGCGTAACGGCCTGTCACCATGATAATCGCGCTTTTAATTCCCGCTTCCCCGCCGCGGGAAATATCAACAATCTGCGCTTTCCATCCCCGCGATTCAAAAAACCGCGTGTACATCCGCAAAAGAATTTCCGCCCAGTCAGCGGCATCGGTGCCGCCGGCGCCGGCGTGAATGGCCATGACGGCGTTTGCCGCATCAAACTTTTCACTCAAAAGAACGGCAAATTCCAAATCATCAAATTTTTTCTTAAACTCCATGTGTTGCGTTTCCAACTCTTCCCGTAAAGTAACACTCTGATCTTTTTGATCCAATCGCGCAATTTCTAAAGCGTCGGAAACGCCGCGGCGTAAATGATCCCATTCGGAAAATTCCGCCGCCAATTCTTCCCTCTGCCGCCCGACATTTTGCGCACGCTCCGGATCATTCCAAAAATCCGGACGACTCATTTCCTCATCCAATTTCAAAATCTCCGCCTGTTTATGATCAAGGTCAAAGCAACCTCCACGCGTCCGTTATGCGGGCGTGGAGTGATTCCAATCCGGTCACGATGTCATGCATGTCCATATTTGACAATGTAGCAGTGAATAGACAAAATGACAAGTAATTGCCACTTTCATTCAACTTCTGCAAAAAGGAGGAAACGTGGGCAAATGCGCCGGATGCGGTAAGGAAAAGGGGCTTCTGCTAATCCCGTCTGTGCTTAACATTGGGATTCAGATTGGACACATTCCGAGCTTCAAAGAACTGGATGATGCGCAGGAAACACAAGGCCGCTGTTTCCAGTGTCGGCCGGATGGTTGGGTGACCATGGGCACTGCGTGCGCTGAACTGCATAAACGCCAACGTGAACTCGCCGCAAAAGAGTTCAGTACACGACGCGAGGCCGTCCGCGAGTTGTACGGAACAAGGCCCGGAGAAGATGGCGACCGTTCCGCGCATATGCCGAAACAAGCCGAGATTTGCGGCAAGAACAAATGAAAGGGGGCAACACGGGACTCCGGCCAACGTCGGAGTCCTAAAAAAATATTTGATAAAAAACCACAACCT
>JACTTX010000023.1 GCA_015661005.1 Candidatus Magasanikiibacteriota bacterium | reverse complement strand
GGCATATTATACCGCTGGCAAACGTCGCATATTCTGGGACGTTCGGCAAAATCGCTCGCTCTCGTCGTCGCCCTTTGGGCTCCTCCTCTTTCGCTGAATGGGCGGCGCGTACCGCGCCGCCCATTCAGCGAAATTTCAGCTCGAATATAATTTTATAAATCCTTAATCCACACACATATGAATCCAGAAAACAAAGAAATGCCTCAATGGCAGTGGCCGGAAATTGAGGGCTTCAAATGGACAACCAACTCAGATGGCTGGCCAAATAATAAAACAATGGGAGACGCTGGTACGGAATTTGAAACCGAGCCACTGCCATTTTCGGCGGAGGCATTACAAAGACTTTATGCAAAACTTTGGAATGTACCCACAGAAGATGTTAAGGTCATCGAGCTTGCAGAGTATATGAGAATGCCTCCTGATATTAAGTTCGGAATTTATAAAAAAGAATAAGGAATATTCGAGCGGAAACATCGCCTAACAGCGTATAGCAGGCTCGTGTATGCTCACTCACCCAAATTTGACTTATTTTTTCTTTGTCGCTAAAATGGATGTATAAGATTTCTAAAGAAATATGCGCAAAATAGACCTCAAATCTGTGGTGTGGAAAGAGGGTAGACACTATATCTCTCAATGTTTAGATGTGGATGTATCCAGCTTCGGCAAGACCAAAAAAGAAGCCCTTGCGATGCTTGAAGACGCCCTCAACCTGTATTTTGAAGATGTACCACTTCCCAAGAAAACTGAACGAGTACAGCGTCCAGTTATTGCCTCGGTGCAGCTTCAGTATGCCTAAACCCTATCCAGTGCGGCTGGTTGTTCAAGTCCTTGAGCGTAAGGACTTCTTTTTTGTGTCGCAGTCTGGAAGTCATGCAAAGTATCGGAAGGAAGGAAATCCGACACTCACCGTTATTGTCCCAATCCATGGGAAAGATGTCCGTTATGGTACATTCCGGTCTATTTTGCGCCAATCAAAATTGAAAGAAAGTGATTTTCAGAAAGAGAAAAAATAAGTCAAACTTCTGCTATACGCGAACGTTCGGCAAAATCGCTCGCTCCGCTCGCTCTCGTCGTCGCCCTTTGGGCTCCTCCTCTTTTGCCGAATGGGCGGCGCGTACCGCGCCGCCCATTATCGGAAATAAATTATTTTCATTTTTCGATTTTTGACTTTGAGGGGCGAATTTTAATAATTATTTGATAAGGGGAAATATGGTGTCCCACCGTATTCTCGGCGGGACGATTTATAGAATTTTTGATATAATACAGGCATGAAATCATGGAAGACACAAAAGCTGAAACAGATGGCAAAGGCACTGCTTTCTCTTAAAACTGAAAAAGAGGCGCTTGCTTTTTTGCGCGATGTAGCTACTCTTGAGGAACTAGAATCGTTGAGCAGTCGCTGGAATGTTGTGCTTGAGCTGAACAAAAATACAAGTTACCGAGATATCGCAAAAAAGACAGGGGTAAGCACAGCCACCATTACTCGTATATCACATTGGCTCAAGCATGGAGAGGGTGGCTACCAAACAGCTCTCAAAAAGCTAAAAAAGTCCTAATTTCAGGGCTTTTTTTATTTTTATCCACAGCACTATCTTGACATATTTTGAAATATGTATTATTGTGTTAATACGATTAAACAACACTATGAAATTAAACATCCAAAAATACAACGCACATCACATTATGGACCTCGAGTAGATCGAGCTGTGCTTGATATACTTTGAGGTCACCAAGTCGCTTTACAGCGATTTTTTGTTATGGCACTTTGGTGAAACGATATCACATCTTGCAATAGACGAGAAAGTGCAGGGGCAGATCCTGCAAGTGCTACGCTGACAGCTTACTGCCAGTCGTTCGTTGCAGTACCACTCTTGCAGATGCTCTGATTCCATATACGTGGTGGATAGGAATATCTGGTAAGCAGGGGTATGAGCCGAGCTCAAGATTACTCACAGTGGTGCGACTGTGTACTAACCTTGTGCGGGAGAATATGAACGTTCATATCTTCCGGCCAGTCATACTGACGAGTGCGACTGGCTGGAAGAACCTCAAACAAGGAGAGGAAATGTAATGAGGGTAAGAAACGAAACAGAGGCCGAAAGCCTCAAAGCCATAATCGGAAATGATAACGTGGCAGGTGTAAAAATCGCGCTTACCGACGGCGCGTCGGTCTGGATCTTTCAGTCCGAAGAGGAGATCGCCGAGTCGGAGCTTACCGACGACGAGAAGAAGGTGAGCAAGGATCTTCTCGCGGAGATGGGTGGCCGGTTCGCCGGGTGGGTGAGGCCACCGATGAGAAGGCAACCCATTCCCGGTCTGGAACCGGTGATAGGTTACGATTCTCACGGCAACTATCGAGGCGGCGGCTCCAATTCGGGGGGAAACTGGAGCCATTAGCCACAACTGGCCGGCGGGAAATTCGGGCAATCGAAAAGTACCGCCGGCCTTCTTCATTTGACACAAATTTCTTAATCTTATATAATCTTATATAGTTAGAGTATAAGATTACTTTTATGACTAAAAGCAGGTTAGACAAGAGAATAAGGGAAGTTCCATCTGAAATTTGGTTAAAAATCAACCAAATTGAAACATTGAATGGACAATGGATTTCTGGGGCGAAATTAGACCCCCAGGTTTTGGGTCGCCTCAAACGATCTGTCTTGATTACTTCAACTGGTGCATCCACCCGTATTGAAGGCGCAAAACTTTCTGACGAAGACATCGAAAAAATGATGCGAGGTCTTTCTGTTCAAAAATTCACCGACCGAGATGTACAAGAAGTCAAAGGATATTACGAACTTTTGAACAATGTTTTTGATTCATGGAAACATATCAAATTCAACGAGAGCATGATCAAACATTTTCACAAGGAACTGTTAAAATACGTTGCAAAAGATGAGAAACATCGTGGTGAGTACAAAAGGCAAGAAAATAAAGTGTATATGATAAATGAAGCGGGTGAATCTGTCGGCGTGCTTTTTGACACCACGCCAGCATATTTGACGCCGAAAGAAATGCAGGAGTTAACGGAATGGGCAATCGATGCGTTAGAAAACAAAAAATGTCATCCGCTACTGACAATTGGTAATTTTTTAGTTGAATTTTTGAACATTCACCCTTTTCTTGATGGCAACGGCCGAATTTCGCGCGTACTGACAAATTTGCTCCTACTTAAAAATGGATATGAATACGTGCCATATGTTTCGCATGAGAAATTGGTGGAAGATGACAAACCAGAATACTACATCGCGCTTCGCAGAAGCCAAAAGACCATCAAAAAGGAAAACGAGGATATTACACCCTGGTTGAATTTCTTTTTGGACATCTTTTTAGAGCAGTCAAAACGAGCGGTGGAATTGTTATCAAAAGAGAATATTGAAAAACTACTCTCACCCAAACAACTGGCAGTATGGAGATATTTAATTACTGTCCAAGAGGCAACGCCAGCTGAAATATCCGAGCATGCGAAAGTAGCCAGACCAACAATTAACCAAGTGTTGGATAAATTATTGCGCCTAAAAAAGATTGAACGCATTGGATTGGGAAGAACGACAAGATACAAAAAAATCTGAACGAAAACGATTTGTCGGTGGCGCAATTCACCCCTTTTATTCCCCTCTTGCGCCCCCGCCAAATGGAATCAAAATTCGCCTTTGAATAATTGAAAAAAAACGAAAAATGAAAATAATTTACATCCGATAACACCGAGTATGCGGTTCAGAAAATAGCGATGAATTTATTTCGCTCCCGCTTAAATCCCGAATATCACAATTCATAAACCCTAAACACCGTTTCGCCCAAAAAATTTTTTATTTCTCTCATCGGCCGCTTGGCGGCAATCGCTTTTTTCTCAATATCGGCATTCATATTGGAAGCATATTGATCGGCCGCGGTCTCGCGGTAAAGAGCATGGGTTCCGGCAATGTAAAAGGTGGGCAAATTAAGATTACCGATTCGCGGATCCCGTTCAATATAGCGGGACATATCCTCGGCGTCAAAAGTCGGAAAACCAAGATAGAAGCGCCGCAATTCAAAAGTCCAAAGCGTGGCCGTCCAATCCAAACGGTCATCATAGACAATGAGGCGCTTGTCCGGCTCGCCGTCCTTCCGGAAACCGGCCGCCAAAATTTTTTGCTTGAGTGATAAATTTTTATCGCCCAAAAGTTCCCCAAAATCAATCGCCGGTTTTTTTCCGTGGAACTCGGTGTCCAAAAATTTTCCCAGCTCATAAAAACCGGCGTAGTGCGGGCGGATTTTGGGAAAAATTTTTGCAACCGCGTGGTTTGGCGCCAGATGTAAAAATAATGTCACGATCATTTCCAAAGCGACCACGGCCGAGAAAATTACAACCAACGGTTTTCTCATGCGGCTGGCGAGCATGGGATTTTTTTTCTGCGCCGCAAAACTAACGGCCTTGAGTCCGACCAAAATGGCCAAAATAATAATCGTAGAAAGCAAAGCCAGATGTCTTCCGGCTCCGAGCGACGCCAGCAAAATCACGCTCACAATCATCGTGAGAACAATTGTGCGCTCGTCATCCTCTTTGATCCATTTTTTTATGAACGCGACGACAGCCAAAACCAATGAAGCCGTCAAAATAATAAAATACGGAAACGTATAAGAATCGCGAAGCGTGGAAAGGAGCTGTCGGACGGCTGAAAACGCGCCGCCGCCGACAACTTCCGCATGAATTAACGGCCAATCGCGGCTAATATTCTGATGAAAAAGTTGGCTAAACTGCAAATCAAAATGCCCACGAGTCCGGTACATCATAATGTTGTAAATGATCACCGGAGAAAAAATGATGACGGTCAGCAAAAACCCGCCCCACCATTCTTTTTTCTTCCACGTCTGCGCCCGAAACCAAAACAAGGCGGAGAGCAGAAGTGAAATCGCGATCACGCCGGTTGTGTATTTGGTAAGAAGCGCCCCGCCAAGCGCCGCACCCATTAAAAAAAACCAGCGCGGCTTCTCCAGTCCGCGCAAAAAAGAAAAAATCGCGAGTATTGACCAAAAGGCGGCCACACCCTCAAGAAACGCCGTCCGATGCGCCCACCAAAAAAAATCATTGCCGGCAACAATTACCAAAATTAGAGTGAGCATTCGCGGCGCCACACGGCGACGCAGATAAAAAAATATCAAAGATAAAATTCCAATACCCGCAAGCACTGACGGCAATCGTGCCGCCCAAGCGTTCAAACCCAAGACCCCCATACTCGCGCGGCCGAGTAAAAAATACATCAACGGATGATCATGATTGGAAAGATTTACCCACCACGGCACAACGGAAAACCAATCATACGGCGTGGTTTGCAAAATTGACGAGGTGAAATCAACCAATCCGGCGGCGCGAAAAGCGTTGATGCTCTCGTCACCCAGCATATCAGCCCGACCAAGATTAAAAAGCAGAAGCAGGCTCAAAATTATCAGGATGATGAGGGGCAAACGGGCCGCCATAAACGCCGAGCTATTGACTGGCGGCCGCAATCTTCTCGGTCCGCTCTAAAAATCTCACGACCAAATCTCGCGTGCCAAAATAATCATCGCGTCCTCTTGGCTCCCCGAGCGCGATCACAAAATACCGCTCCGCCTTGACCGGATCAATGAACTGCATGGCCATGGTGCGCTGGGCCTCGTTGATAAATCCGGTCTTGCTGGCGACAATTTCAAACGGCTGGTTCTGGCGCATCAAGGGATTGGTGTGATGCATAAAACGGTGGACGCGCTTATCCAAACTCTTGATCTCATCAAATTCGTACGATGGCGCAGACAACGCCAGCTCAATCTCCGGATAAGTGAGAGCGTGCCGGAACAATTTCAAAATATCTTCAGCCGTGGAAACGTTTTTCGGATTCAAACCGCTCGGATCGGCAAAATGCGTGTTCGCCAAGCCAAGTTCCTGCGCCTTCTCATTCATTTTCTTCACAAACTCCGGCCGGGTGTACGGGGTGGCGTCAACCAACATATTGGCCGCTTCGTTAATGGAGCCGGTGAGCATCGTGTAAAACAAATCTTTGGGAGCAATTTTTTCCCCGGTCCGCCACTCCATATCATTTTTGTAAGCCAAATGTTTCTTTTTATTGAAAGTAATGGGTGTGTCCCAATCCACCCACTCATTCAAGAGCACGACCGCTGTCATCATTTTGGTTAAGGACGCGATAGAACGCACGGCTGACGCATTTTTGGCGTCAATCACCATGCCGTTTTGATCAGCAATCAAAAAACTTTGCAAACATACGGGAATTTTTTCACCAACGTAGTTGGCATTTTGCGCAATGGTCGGTACGCAGGCCGGCGGTTTTACTATTTTTTTGACGCGGGCAAACGCCGACGACGGCGCCGCGGCCGTTATGAACAGTGCAAAAAAGAAAAGAACAATGAGATGACGCATAATTTTATTCAATAATTGTGCCACTATGCTTTTTACCATGCAGAGCGGCGCGAACGGTTTCCAAATTGCGTCCGTCAATAATGACAACGCGGATTTTTGCGGCCCGCGCTTCACGAGCGGCAATGGGATCAAATGGCGCGTTCAGTCCGGGTGTCCATTTATGGCCAATCATTTTTCTATACTCTTTCCAGCTGATACGGCTGATTTTTTTAGCGGCCGAATTTTTTCGCGGATCGCGGTCATAAACGCCGTCAATATTGGTGAGATTAATTACTTCTGCCGCGCCATATTTTTTGGCCAAACGCACGGCGCCCAAATCACTGGAGGCGCCGGGCTTGCCGCCCTTTGCCACAATGATCCGTTTGCCGGTTGACACGATTTTTTCAAACTCGTTCGTCACTGTTTGATAAGCGGCCGCGCCAAAAAAGGAGCGCACGAATTCAGCGTTCAGATTGGTGGCGGCAATACCGATCCGGTCCAAATCTTTATCTTTTACTCCCAGACGACGCGCCGCCGCCTGATAAACGCGGCACGTCGCTCCCCCGCCGACAATCATTACAAATTTTACGCCAGTCCTTGTTTCCGTCAAAATCAAATCGCGAAATTGTTTAAGAAAACGTAAATCAAATCCGGTTTTAGGAATAATAATTGACCCGCCGACGGAAAGAACTTTTATACTATTTTGCATACGGACGATTCCGGCCGACTTTGGCCATCATCAACGCGCGCGCCGTTTGGGCGCGGTAACGGCTGGGCGTGCGATAGGCAACTTTCCCCCGCGTCGCGCGCTTTCGGGCGTAATTGCGCATACTTTATTCTTCAACCAGCCCCTTAAATTTTTTCTTGATTTCCGTCACCCGATTCTCCACGGTCTGCAGATATTCTTTGAGCCCGGCCGCCAATTCCAAACCGGTTTCAAATTTTTTGAAGGCCTCTTCCAAATCAACGTCGTCTTTTTCAAACCAGGCCACGATTTTCTCCAGTTCCGCAAAATCCTTGGCAAAATCAACGGGTTTTTTTGAGGTCATAGTTCATATAACATACAACATAAAACATGATCTACAATTCTTTGCTAATCACTTTACCTAATAACGCGCCATTGTTTAATTGTACCCGAATCTGACCACCGGTGTCCACCTGCGCCGCATCTTTGAGCACGCGCCCGGCGACATAAACCACACTGTATCCGCGCCCAAGCACACGCTGGGGATCAACATTTTGTAAAACGCGCGCCCGTTCATTCAGAGCCGCGCGCCGCACGACAATTTTTTGCGCGATTTTTTCCGTCGCGCCGCGCAATTCGCGAATGGTGTCATTCATTTTGTAACCCACTTCTCTCCAAAAATGATCAAACTGATACACGGCGTGCTCAATCGCGCGCAACGGTTCACGAGCGCGGCCCAGCATCCGTTCGCACAAATGTTCGGCCGTAAAATTCAGGGTTCCAAAAATTTCTTCCCGCGACGGCACGACGCGCTCGGCGGCGTTTGACGGCGTAGAGGCCCGAACATCGGCAACATAATCCGCCAGCGTTTCATCGCGTTCATGACCAACGCCGACAACAACGGGTATCCGGCAACCATAAATGGCGCGAGCGATTTCTTCCGAATTAAACGCCTGCAAGTCCTCCATTGATCCGCCGCCGCGCACCAAAACCAAAACGTCGTAGGCTTCCGCGTGTTCGTTAAAATAGGCAAACGCTTTCACAATCTCACCCACCGCGCTCGCGCCTTGCACCGCCGTATGATACAAATTAACCTCCACGCCAGCCCAACGATTATTAAGAATGCGAATAAAATCCGTGTAAGCCGCGGCCTCGGCCGAAGTAATCAAAGCAACCCGCTTGGGAAATCGCGGCAAAATGCGCTTGCGTTCCGGCGCAAATAATCCTTCTGCCGCTAATTTTTTCTTGAGCAACTCAAAAGCGCGTTTCAAACTGCCTTCGCCAGCCAATTCAATTTCCTGCACAACAAAAGAAAACTTTCCATATTTTGGATAAACTTTTGGATACCCGCGAACGCGAATTTTCATGCCGTCTTCAAGCGGCTGTTTCAACTGCCAAACCGTCAAAAAACAATTTATGAGGCCGCTTTCATCTTTCAAATCAAAACGCACCCATTGTTCCTGGGCAATGTTAAATCCGCTGACTTCGCCTTCAATCGCGATTTGATCGCGCGGCGTCAAAGTAACCAGCGCGTCATTCAGAAATTCTATGAATTGTGAAACGGAGAAAATATGCATCGGAAATTTTTTACGCCTTTCACTTTTTTATAACGTTCACTCAATAATAACTTTTGTGCCAACATCCGCCCATTCATAAAGCCCGGCCATATCTTTATAAGAAACATTGACGCATCCGTGACTCATTTTTTTCCCGAAATTGTTGTGCCAATAAGCCCCGTGAATGTAAAGACCGCCGCCTTTGACAACAGCAAAACGCAAATTCCACTTGGTGTTCGGATAATAAAATGGACCGCCTTTATAGCCGTAGACATGCACCGGAAGTTTCCTGTCAATTTTGAATTGGCCTTTGGGCGTGTCCCAACCTTTGACGCCGGTTGAAACTTTGAACTCTCCCAATTTTTGATCGCCAAGATAATAAGACAGTGTTTGTGTTTTAATGGAGACGACAATTTTTTTCTCCAGCCGCGCCGTGGAGGTGCTGGTCGGATCAAAACTGTTTTTTATTTCCACGATGTCCGGAATGCCGTCGCCGTCGCTGTCCGGTTTGGTGAGATTAGTTTTGGCGGTGATCTCAACGGCATCATTGACGCCGTCGCCGTCCGTATCCACTTCAAACATTTTTTTCTGGGCCAAGTGCGGAGAATAACCGTTCTTCACTTCCAATCCGTCCTTGAAGCCATCATTGTCCGTGTCAGCATTGTTTGGGTCAGTGCGGTAAAGGGAAAGTTCATCAGCGTCAGTCAGACCATCATTGTCAGTATCCGGTGATGTTGCCGCCAGCGCCTTATTTGGCGCCATCAATGAAACTAATAATAACGCAACTAAACAAAAACGTTTCATAACGGCAATTATGCGGCAAAAAAATAAAAAAAGCCACTTAAAAGGAAAAGCTGCACGCGTGATGAGTGCAGCTTGTTCCTCCTTGATGCGCCGCGCGTTAGTTCAGCGCCGTCGCCACCGACACTGGCGCGGGTGCCTGGACGCGGAACCGGTCGCGAGTAACCACGACGACTCCGTCGTCCGTGTACTCGTGGCGCGAGCCGCCAACGAATACAATCTCGTCCGGATAGTCATGGACGAACCCTGTCACAACCGTAGCGGGTCGCCTCGGATCCGTATACACATGCGGATCTTTGATGACCTC
>JACTTX010000041.1 GCA_015661005.1 Candidatus Magasanikiibacteriota bacterium | reverse complement strand
ACTGCGCAGATTTTGAGCGAGGGCGCGGCCATCAATTTCAATCCAAGTGCGGACGTCGGCGCAGGATTTTGGAATGTTCACAGGAAAAATTTTGTGGAGCGGGTAGCGGGAATCGGACCCGCCTGTTGAGTTTGGAAAACTCACATAATAGCCACTATATGATACCCGCGTTTTTTTGTTTTAAACCATCGCGCCCCGCACCCCTGTGCTCTGGGAACCCACGGTTCCCTGACCCTCCTCACCGCGGGGCGCGTTCATAAATTGATTCTACCACCGCCCAATCAATGGCCTTGGAGAATGATTCAATATAGTCCGTCTTTTTTAATCCGTAGTCAAGCATATAGGCGTGTTCAAAGACGTCCATCACCAAGAGCGGAATGCAACCCGCCAAATGTCCGACATCATGTTCGTTCACCCAGACATTCCATAGGTGGCCGTCGCGGGGATCAAAGTAAAGAATGACCCAGCCAATTCCGCGCATGGCGCCCACGGCTTTGAAATTTTTTCCCCAATTTTCTTTTGATCCAAATTCCGCGGCAATTTTTTCCGCGAGTTTTGATCCCGACTCCGGTTCCGATTCCGTCGGCGCCGAGCCGCCATTTTTCATGTTGCCGAAATAAAGTTCATGCAGGCGCATACCGTTCCACTCCCAGCCAAGACGGCGTTTAAGTTCAGCGTATGTTGGCGTGGCGCTTTTATCCGCCGCCGCCAAATCCGCAAGTTCTTGCGCCACGATGTTCACATTTTTAACGTAGCCCTGATAAAGAGTGAAGTGATTTTTTAGCAACGCGTCCGAGAATCCCGGCGTACCCAAGAGATGGTCAAAGTTTTTTGCTTCGTACATAAAATATTTTATGAGCCGCGGCGTAATTATAATTTCCCAACCAAATTCAACCCGGGTTTGAGTGTCTCTTGGCCCGGCGCCCAACTGGCGGGGCAAACTTCACCACTGTGCTCACGCACAAATTTTGCGGCTTGCAGTTTGCGGAGCAATTCTTTGGAACTGCGGCCGATGGAATTGTCATGCAACTCAAAGCAACGCAAGATGCCGTCCGGGTCAATGATGAACGAGCCGCGCAGAGAGAGACCTTCCTCTTCTATATAGGTGCCGAAGGCGCGGCAAAGATTGCCGGTCGGATCCGCCAACATTGGAAATTTTATCTTGCGAATCATTGGCGACTCATCGTGCCACGCTTTGTGCACAAAAATCGTGTCCGTGCTCGCACTCATCACTTCCGCGCCATTGGCGACGAATTGATCGTAAAAATCCGCCAACTCGGCCAGTTCCGTTGGGCAAACGAAGGTGAAATCAGCGGGATAGAAAACCAAGACCAACCACTGGCCGCGGTACTCGGAAAGTTTCACGATTTTTTCCGCGTCTTGGTGGTATGCCTTGAGTGTAAATTCAGGGATGGGGTGTCCGATTTGTAGCATAGATATAAATTGTAACACGAGTTATGAAGGAGTCAAGGCGCGGCCGATCCGCGTTCAAGCATTTTATCAAGCAGAGAAAGTTCACTGGCGCTGATTTTTGCGAGGGCGATCCGCACCGGAACGTGAAAATTAATCATCTGGTTCTCTTTTTTGGCGATGGCTACGGCCGTGGCGCGATGATGCCCTTCAACACAGATGATCTTTTCGTTATCTTGGCGAACAAGACCAATCATTTCCGTTGGCGATGGAAAATTTTTCATCATTGACGCAACCCGGCTATGATTTTTGAAAAATTTACGCTGTTCCGGAATATTTGCCAGATCTTCAAAAGTCATTTCATTTTTTTTGGGAAGCCGACTTTGCCAACCGGCATATGGCCCAACGAGCATGGCCGGAATTTCATTTAAGGGATCGGTCAATTCAAAAATTTGCCATTTTCTTTTTTCTGCGCCAAGCTGGGATGCCGTATTTTTTCTCCACGATTCCCAATCGCGCCAACCTTTGACTTGCGTGGCAACTTTTTTCCAGCCCGGATCGTCAGCTTCTCGCTCTCGCCAGCCGGAGAAAACCTCATTCCAATTTGTTTCCTTAAGAAATTTCATTCCGTTTGATTGGTTGCAATGTCTTTGCTGGTCGGGGTGACAGGACTTGAACCTGCGACTTCCTGCTCCCAAAGCAGGCGCTCTAGCCAACTGAGCTACACCCCGATGTTGCCTCATAGTATAGCACCGCCAAGTTTTTGGGAAGCGTCAAGGCGCATTTGTCAAGGTTCATTCAATGATGCCGAAGCGAGTCGAAGTTTTGTCGCGATTTGTTTCTCTTTTCTCATACACAGCCACTCTAACATGGCGCGATATTGCCGACAACAAAAACAACAACCCCACGTTCGTGAGGATGTTGTGGTGCCGCGGGCCAGAGTCGAACTGGCTACGCCTGCCTCTTCCAAATTTGGACTATCTCATCATCCGTCCCGAATTATGATCGGGCGAGGAGCTGGGCGCTGATGCGGGGTTATTGTTGGGACTCACCCGCTAGTCTCTACACCTTCCGAGAAACCTATGCCCTTCTCGGCTTGGCTCGGGATTATCCGTTTGTGACGGCCTTCCCCGAGTTCACCCAGTTTTGTGATCAGCATTTCTGCTGAAGGCCCCGAAGATTCAGGGCAGCGCTCTACCGATGAGCTACCGCGGCGTGTGGCATATACAGATGGCGGAGAGGGCGGGATTCGAACCCGCGAGACCTTTCGGTCTGCCACGTTAGCAGTGTGGTGCCTTCGACCACTCGGCCACCTCTCCGGATTTTTTTCGGACGTTTGCCACACTTTACCACGATGCGCCGCGTTTATCCAGATTCTCCCAACTCTTTGGTGGACCCGAGCGGATTCGAACCGCTAACCTTCCGGATGCAAACCGGACGCTCTACCGTTGAGCCACGGGCCCGTAGTCGCGAGCATACACGTTTGACGCAAAAAAATCAAGCATCATCGCGTCGCCTGTCATCGCGTCGCCGCGCAACAGTCATCCATGCAAAAACAACCGTGCAAAAACATCCATGCAAAATCAACTGACAGGCGTCTTTGCTTTTCGTCCGCCCAAAACTTCCACGATATTTTCCGCGGCCAACACCGCCATAGCGGCGCGGGCTTCATAAGTGGCCGAGGCGGTGTGCGGCGTGATGACGACATTCTCCAGTTTGGAGAGTCCGGGCGTGAGTTTTGGTTCAAATTCCCAGACATCTATTGCCGCGCCGGCAATTTTTCGCGTCCTCAAAGCCCGCACCAATTCTTTTTCATCAACAATCGGCCCGCGTGAAGTGTTGATCAAATATGCATTCCGTTTCATCAGACCAAATTCCCGTTTTGAAATCAGATGACGAGTGCTGGGGAGAAGCGGCACGTGCAAGGAAACAA
>JACTTX010000022.1 GCA_015661005.1 Candidatus Magasanikiibacteriota bacterium | reverse complement strand
CCTCGGATCCGTATACACATGCGGATCTTTGATGACCTCGATTTCCCGATCAGTATCGACCGGAAACCCGACAGCCAGAGCCACGCGATTCGCCGACGAGTGCCATGACGAATTCACGGTCGTGCGAGCACCGACGCGCAACGGTCGGACTTCGAAATCCATCTCCAGCCGCACACGTTGACCAGCAAGCACATTGTACCTGCCGCCACGCTTTAGCGCCGCGAAGCCCACTGTGGCACACGGGTTCGTGTGCACCCGCTGAACTCCGTCGCCGCAAGCCAGAACAAAAGCCCCAGCAAATTGCGCGGTGTGATGTACGACGAACAAATTGCTCGCCCCGATCACCCACACACTGACCTTCCAAGGTCCCAACGTGATCTGCTGATCCTTCAGGAGCTCAAGGCAAGAAAAATCCGCCTCGGTATCCCAGACCGCAGCCGTCAGCGCATCGACGTGCGCCTTGACGTACACGCCGAGACCCTTTCCCTTCCCGACACTGTCCGCCCCGACGTCCGTCGGAGCACTCCTCTCCTGAACCATCGCAACCTCCTTATTAAGAGGCAAGCGTTCGCCCTCCTTGCGGAGATTGAACGACAGTCCGTTTCGCCGCACACCATGTGCGAGCGTCCGCGCATTTAAGCAACGAATGGCATCAATACTACAACTTTCACAACATTTGTCAAGTCAAAACAGGGCTGTGTATAACTTTTTTAGCAAAGCTTGGTCATTTTTTGTTGTGATCTGCAAACTTTTTCCGTCGGTTGTAACCTCAATCGTGCCCTCTTGATCCGTGCGCAACACTTGTGCGCCCGCCGATTCCAAACGCCGCAAAGTAACGCTATGCGGATGCCCGTATTTGTTTTTCCGCCCAACCATAATCACGGCGTACTGCGGACGCGCGGCCGCCAGCATCTCCTTGGACGAGCCGGTTTTTGAACCATGATGAGAAACTTTTAATACTTCCACCGGCGTGTACTTCCCTTCCTTTAACAATTCTTGTTCAACATCCACTTCCGCGTCGCCGGTAAAAAGAAAATCGCTTTCGCCATAATGAAGTATGAACACGATAGAGCGCGAGTTCTGATCATCTTTTTCCGTAACATCTCTGACACTTGGGCGTTCGTCAGGATTATCAAACCACGTTCCGGCTTTTGACGGCGTGCCCGTAGCTTGAACACGATTCGCATCCGCCCCGGCTACACGTCGGGGCGGCCAAAGAATGTCCATTGAGACGCCCGGTTCAATTTCAAAATGTTCAGCGCTGGCGATTGATTGCGGAACTTTATGGGCCTGTGCTTCTTGCATCATGGTTTTATAAACATTGGAATCATGCGGACTGCCATTCCAAAGCAGACGATCCACTTTATACCGCCGCAGAACATCAATGAATCCTTCAAGGTGATCGGAATGATTGTGCGTAATGATCATCAGTTCAATCGTGCGGTCATAAAACGGCAGAACGGCGCCGAGCTCCGACGAGAGAGCATTCCCGGGCCCGCCGTCAACTAAAATATCTTTTCCTTCCGGCGTCACAATCAAAGCGGCGTCCCCTTGTCCGACGTCAAAAAAATAAACGCGGAGAGTTTTGCCGCCGGACAAGCCGCCGCGGAAAGAAACGCCGCTCCATAGCGCGATTAAAATTGCGGCGCCGACGGCGACGATTATTTTTACACGGCTTGTGCGCATAACGGATGTATCTTACATTAAACGCGAACTACCGCAACATCATGGACGCCCATGGTATGGCGGCCAATGTCCGCAAAATAAAAATCATCAAAGCCAGAAAAATTCCCGTCGCCCAAACCATCAGCGTACCAACTACGGGAATTATTTTCAAAGCCAGAGCCAACGCGCCCAGCAACATTGTTGGCGCCACCAGCGGCACCACCAAAAGATTGGCGAGCGGCGCGATAAAAGAAAGTTGGCCAAAAGCAAAAATTGAATATGGCAAGGTGGCGAACATAGCGCCGAGGGTTTCTGAAAGAAGAGACGCCGTGCGTCGGATAACCGGAACGCGTTCCAAAAATTTTTGGATTGATGGCGAGAGCCAAATCAATCCGGCTGTGGCCAAAAAAGACAGAGCGAAAGAAGCGTCGGCCAAAAGAATGCTCGGATCAAAAGCCGTCATCACCGCGGCCGAGATCAGCAATAATCGGGGAGCGGCCGCGTGGAGGACGATCCAACCGGCAATGACGGTGAGTCCGCCCATCACCGCCGCCCGCACCACTGACGCCGAGCCGCCGGTGAAAATCGTGAAAGCGCAAAGAAAAATGATGATGAGCGGCACGGAAATTTTTTTTCTGATTAAAGCGGCGCGGGCGAGACCCATGAGGCCGACGATAATCAAAGTCACATTGAATCCGGAAACGGCAACAATATGAGATGTGCCGGTACGGCGCAAAGCATTCGTGAGCCATTGCGGAAAATTGGCGCGCTCGCCAAAAAGCAAACCGGCGAGAAGGGCGTCATCGGGCGCGCCGTAACTGGTGGCCAAATGCGCACCCAAAAAAGTCCGCCAACCGGCAAAGACGCGCCGCAAACTTCCCTGCCTCGGCGCGCTGACACGAATGTCTTTTGGAAAAGCGCAAATCGCGAGCGGCCGCAAACGTTGTTGTAATGAGCTACGCTCCAACGGCTTTTGCAAAATACATCGTGCCGTCACCATGTCGCCAACTGTGACCGTCTGTTCAATACCGCCAAGGATCACGCGCCCAAAGACATCCGTTTTATTTATTTTTGTGTGTGTCAAAGTCACCGACGCCCGAATACCGGAAACACGCGGATCGTTTTCAACCTTGCCGGAAATATTAACGGCGCCGTTTTGCCTTAAAGAAATTTCATCAACCTGCGGCAAGGTCAAAAGCCCCACCAGCGCCAAAAATCCGAGGCAGTATTTTTCAATTTTTATTGCCCCCAATAACATATCCTCCTTTCCTCCTTAGAAATATTTTGTCCTAATCTTACCGCCTGACCAGCAGGAAGCAAGTGGATAAACTGTGGATAAACCAACCAGACAAAAAAATGCAAAACTATTTCAAAACTATATTAATCAACCGTCCTTTGATAAAAAACACCTCTTTTCTTTTTCCTTCTATCAACTTTGCCACCTTCGGCCGGGCAAGAACCAACTTCTCGGCTTCGGCCTGTGAAATATCCGCTTTCACGCGAACACGATCGCGCACACGCGAATCAACTTGAATCACCAGTTCAACCTCTTCATCAATCACAAGATCCGGATCAAACTTTGGCCACGATTCTTCCAAAATATCTCCGAAACCCATCTGCTCCCACAACTCGGAAGCCAGGTGCGGCGCAAACGGCGAAAGCAAAACCAAAAACGGGCGCAATAACCCCGGCGGAGGCGAACCAAGTTTGGTTAGTTCGTTCACATACACCATCATCGCCGAAACGGCGGTATTAAAATTAAACGTCTGAATGTCGCCAGTCACTTTTTTGATTGTTTTATGAAGGAGCCGTTCCTGTTCTCTGTTCTGTTCGTTTTTCTCAATTCCCAATTCTCTATTCTCAATTCTCTTCTCCCCCAGCCCCCAAACTTTTTCCAAAAATCGCCGCACCCCGACAATCCCGTTGGTGTCCCAGGGCTTGGCGTCTTCAAACGGCCCCATAAACATTTCATAGAGGCGCATGGTGTCCGCGCCGTACTCTAAAATCACTTCATCCGGATTTATAACGTTCCCCCGCGATTTGCTCATCTTCAGTCCGTCCGGCCCAAGAATCAAACCTTGATTGCGCAAACGTAAAAATGGTTCGGAAAATTCCACGAGTCCAAACTCATGCAAAACCTTGGTGAAAAAACGGGCGTAAAGCAAATGCAAGACAGCGTGCTCGGCCCCGCCCACATACATATCAACCGGACACCAATATTTAACGGCGCCCATTGCAAAAGCCGCGGACTCATCCATTGGCGAACAGTAGCGCAAAAAATACCAACTGGAATCAACAAAGGTGTCCATCGTGTCGGACTCGCGGCGGCACAGTTCACCGCACTTTGGACATTTCACCTGATGAAATTTTTTAGAACGGGTGAGCGGCGACTCGCCGGTTGGCCGAAAATCAACGTCGCTCGGCAACAAAACCGGCAAATCATTTTCCGGCACAGCCTGCTCGCCGCAATGCTCACAATAAATAATCGGAATCGGCGCGCCCCAATAACGCTGACGGGAAATTAACCAATCGCGCAGACGATATTGCGTGACCATTTCTCCGCCAACGGCTTCAACAATCCGCGCCTTGGCCGCTTCATTGGATAAACCGTCAAACTTTCCGGAATTAATCATCTTCCCTTCACCCGTGTGGGCGCGATCGGCGTCAAAGGCCGCCTCAAAACCGGAGATCACCGGCTTGATCATCAGTCCAAATTTTTTGGCAAAAGAAAAATCGCGATCATCATGAGCCGGCACCGCCATAATGGCGCCGACGCCATAACCGGTTAAGACATAGTCACTAATCCAAACAGGAATTTCCTCATGCGTTGCAGGATTCACGGCCGCAATACCCCGCAAAACCACACCGGTTTTTTCTTTTTCCAAAGCCGTCCGCTCCCGTTCTGTTTTTTTTCGCGCCCGCGTGCGGTAAGATTCCACTTCTTCCCAATTTTTAATCTGCGGCCGCCAGCTTTCCAAAAACGAATGTTCCGGCGCCAGCGCCAAATAAGTTGCGCCAAAAAGCGTGTCGGGCCGCGTGGTAAAAACTTCTACCTCACCGAGCGATTCTTCATCCGCGGGGACAGTCCCCTTTGGGGACAGTCCCCTAACGGAAAATTTTATTTTTGCCCCGGCGCTTTTTCCAATCCAATTTCTCTGCATCTCCTTGATTTTTTCCGGCCAATCAAGATTGTCCAGATCATGCAACAATGCTTCCGCATATTTAGTGATGCGAAAAAACCATTGCTCCAAATCTTTTTGCGTGACCGGATTGTGACAACGCTCACAAGCGCCGTCAATCACCTGTTCATTGGCCAGCACCGTTTGACACGATTCGCACCAATTAACCGGCGCCTTTTTTTTATACGCCAAGCCGTTTTTGTAAAGCAACAAAAAAAGCCACTGTGTCCAAGCGTAATACGCCGGATCAGAAGTGTTCACTTCCCTTGACCAGTCATAGGAAAAACCCATGGACTTAATCTGCTGACGAAAGCGTTCAATGTTTTTTGCCGTGCTTTCTTTGGGGTGAATGCCAACCTTGATGGCGTAATTTTCCGCCGGCAAACCAAACGCGTCCCAACCCATGGGATGGAGGACATGGGATCCGTTGGCTCGCAAATATCGCGAATAAATGTCCGTGGCCGTGTAACCCTCCGGATGACCAACATGCAACCCTTGCGCCGACGGATACGGAAACATATCCAGCACATACATTTTCTTGACGCGCTTTTTCTGATCTTCATCAACTTCAAAAGCGCGGGATTTTTCCCAACGCTCCTGCCACTTTTTTTCAATCATTAAGTGATCAAATTTCATGTGCTTATAATAACAAGGAAAAGCCGCCAACGCAAAGGTGGCGGCTGATCCCTCAACCGGCTATCCGGCGCCGTGTTTAGACCAGAGCTTCATCAATCAGAGCGCGAAGTTTTTCAATGGATACTCCGCCGGCAATCTGGCCGACAATCGCGCCATTCTTGAAAACGAAAAATGTTGGAATGCTCATCACATTGTACTTTGACGCGGTCTCACTGTTTTCATCAACATTGAGTTTACCGATTTTGACATTCTTGCCTTCATATTCTTTGGCCAGCTGTTCCACCACCGGCCCCATCATTTTGCACGGCCCGCACCACGCCGCCCAAAAATCCACTAAGACCGGCTCGGCGGAGGATAAAACTTCGGACGGAAAATTGCTGTCGGTGAAAGTGAGAGCCATACAAACAAAAACTTTTTACGTTCAGTGCACAATTCTAACGGCCATCAACTCTCTGGCTCGCCGCGGTTCTATTGCGTCCGAGTCCACAAGGGCGTCAGTTAAGAGATCAAACTTGGCGTCAACACGGCGCATGGCTACACGGAATTCGTCCTTGGTAACCATGTTGTCAAACTGCGGCAAAATATTCTCATTCATGAATTCGCAAACGCCAAGAATAATCCGTTCTTCCACGGCGGCTATCTCACGGCGAAACTCACCCCGCAGATCTTCTCCCACAGCGGATATCTCACCACGGAGATCCTCACGCACGCTGGATATCTCACCACGGAGATCCTCACGCACGCTGGAGATCTCATTGTGCAATTCCGTCAGTATATCCTCTTTTAGTTGCTTCAGAGAGAGTGACAAAATCTCCTGAAAGTCCTGCTTGTCCAATGACATAATAATTGTCCTAACATTAAACGGTTGGCCGACTTTTAGCCCTCCTTACCACGGGACTGGCGGGCTCCAACCTCCTTAATTAGGCGAGTATACCATGCCGTTATCCACTGTCAAAAGCTACCAAAATCCCCCGCCAAAAAATCCTTCTCGCCCCTTAAAAAACTCTCAAAAACCCAATTTCCGTTTTTTCACTTCCTCCGAATATTCTTCCAAAACATCACCAACCTCCAGAGCAATGCGGCCTTCATACCGCATTCCGCACTCTTGTCCGGCGTGCGCTTCTTTGACTTCCTGTTTTCCGCTCTGCACGGTCACGATTTTCCCCTCGCCGATAAATTCTCCGGCGCGATTTACCCGCACCGCTGCGCCCGGCACCAATTTTCCAATTTCCACCCGACCGCCCACCGTCATCGCTTTTTTATCGGTGCGGAAGATTGCTAAAATTTTTACGTTGCCGTATTCCGTTCGGATAATTTCCGGCGGCAACATTTTTTCCAGTTCATCGCGCACAAAATTAAGGAGATCATAAATGACTTTGAACTGATGAATGGCAACTTTTTTCACCCGCGAAAAATTTTCAATACCGGCGGCCGGCACCACATGAAAACCTAAAATGATTCCACCGGCCGTTTCCGCGGACAAAACATCCGTTTCCGTAATGTTGCCCAATCCTTTGGCCACGACTTTAACGCCCACTTCCTCATGGCGCAACTTTTCCAATGACGCCAAGATGGCTTCCAATGATCCCAAAACATCGGCGCGCACGACAATATTAAAAAATTTTTTCTTGGCCGCTTCTTCTTCCGGCGCCCCGTCGGATGTTGAAGCGGCTTTGACCGGCGCGTATTTGGATGCGCTGGCGGGCTGGGCTTTGGTCTTCTGAACTTTTTCCGCGCCGCCAACGCGGGAAACATCCAAAATATCTCCCACTTCCGGCGCCGCTTTGAATCCTAAAATCCTGACCGGCATTGACGGACCAGCTTCTTTTACATTCTCCGTCCGCCAATCTTTCATGGCCCGAACCGTTCCGTAAATTTTGTTGTTCACCACCAAGGGATCACCGCTATGTAAAGTCCCACCCTGAATCAAAACTGTGGCCACCGGCCCCTCTCCTTTATCAACGTGGGCCTCAATGATGGTGCCAATGGCGGCGCGGCTGGGATTGGCGCGAATTTTTTCCGCCTCAATGTCCGCCACCAACAAAAGCGTTTCCAAAAGTTTGTCAATATTTTCTCCGGTCTTGGCGGAGATGCCCACAACCGGCACATTGCCGCCCCATTCCTCCGGCTGAATGCCGTGCTGGGTCAAACCGGTTTTTACTTTTTCCAAATTGGCGTCGGGCTTGTCAATTTTATTGACCGCCACCACCAGCGGCAGTTTGGCGGCTTGAATAATTTTAATCGCTTCCACGGTCTGCGGCATCACGCCATCATCAGCGGCAACAACTAAAATGGCAATATCGGCAATGCGCGCCCCGCGCGAGCGCATCACCGTGAAGGCCTCGTGCCCGGGCGTGTCAATAAAAGTGATGGCGCGATTTTTTTTGACCACTTGATAAGCGCCAATGTGTTGCGTTATCCCGCCGGCTTCAGTTTCAATGACGTTCGTTTTGCGAATCGTGTCCAAAAGTTTAGTCTTGCCGTGATCAACGTGCCCCATCACCACAATCACCGGCGCCCTTGGCACGAGCTTGCTTTGATCTTCACCTTCAAGCGTTACTTTGAGCTCCTCGGTGGCGCTTTCATTTTGAGACGTTGACGACACTTCTTCACGATTGACGCTGTAACCCAGATCATTGGCAATAATTGTGGCCGTGTCCGCGTCAATGCGTTCATTCAATGACGCCAAAATTCCGTTCTTCATCAGCTCGCCTATCACCGTGGTGATGGGAAGCAAAAGGCGAGCGGCAAAATCGCGCACGGTGATGACACCGGGAAGAACAACGGTTTTGCCGGCGGCGCGGCGCGCTTCTTTTTCTAAACGTTTTTTTTCTTCAACGGCCCGCGATTGTTTGTCCCGCCACTGGCGGATCATCCAGCGCCATTGTTTTTGGATTTGTCCAGCAACGCGATCATCAACCTTGATGGCTTTGCGGCCAATGTCAAAACCGAACTCCGGTAAAATGTCATAGAGTTCTTTAATCGGCACGCGCAATTGTCGGGCCAGTTCGGAAACGTTCATTGGGGGAGTCAGGGCGCGGCGCGCCCCGCACGGGTGTCCAAAGAATATCGGAAATCAGCGAAAAAGTCAAATATCGCGGGGGCAGGTTCAATAATTTTTACGCCTATACGATAATGCCGTAAATTTTCCATTCTGATATTTAAATTTTTTCACAACCTGCCCAACGGCATTGGGAGCGCCTTGTTTAAAATTGCACCATCCATCATTCCCCGAACAGATCGTTATGTAGCCAAGCCCACCTGGCCCAAAACTTTCTCCATCTTTAAGAAACATCTCGCTTAATTCCTTTTTATTTTTAGTATCCACCACATCCGCTTTGACGATCTTTTGACCATCCCACTTTAGAATATAACTATCAATATATGCGCCCGAACCGCATAAAAGCAATTATTGCGCCCAAAAATATTTTTTTCATACCACCGCGGTATTTTCTAAACAAAAAATCTCAAAAATTTATTCGACGGACAGTTTTCATAGGCGAGTGATGGCCGTGGGAAGGCCAAGGAGGTCGAATCGTACGTAAGGGGGCCCAGTGATGGGCGGCTTGTCCTCTACACTGACCTTCCCACGGTGTTGCGCGGTCGGATTGATATTCTGGGAGTTGTTTTTTTGATTACAACCAATAGGACTAACCCAACCCGACGGCCAGGAGAACCAGAAGGGACGACCGCTAATTAAATGATAACACCAGCAATAAATCCGTCAATACCAATAGGTGCCAGGCACCAAGGTGCCACTTCTAAAATACAAAAGGAGCGGTTGGGACAATTGTTGATTGTCCTTTCCACTCCTTTGAGTTCTGCACCTCCTTTCTCTGGAGAGTTGGGGGTTTAAAAGAACTACTTCACCGCTTCACCGCGATTAGCTGGGCGAGCGGCCCGAGGCAGTAGTCCCCGAGTGCGACCAAGTCGCCGCTCGGATTCCGCTGTTCGTCACGCGTGACCGCGAACGGATTCGCGGCGGTCGGCGGCGCCAACTTGGCCGCCTTCGCAACACGCTTCGCCGACTTTCGCGTCGGCGCGGCCTTGTGGCTCACGAGCGGCTCCCCGTCCGCGAGCTTGGCCGACACCTTCCCCGCCAAGGCGAGGAAGCGCTGAACGTCGGCTGGCAGCTCTCGGGCATCTGCGCCCGGCAGAGCAGCCATCGCCGTCACCAACGCCAGTGCCCACGCCACCGCCAAAATCGTACGCGTCTTCATGAATATTCCTCCATGTTAGAGATAGAATCGCGTTTTATCACAACGAAAGGGCTCCCTTTTATGGAGGGAGCCCGATGCACGGCACAACTGCCGTCTGTAGCTTCCCCTCCTTAAGAAGCCACTAAATTGTGATACCTACATCCTAACAAAAAACCGCCAGCCTGTCAAGCCCGTCGGCCGCTCAATTAAGCCAAAAAGGCACATTTTGGCAAAAAATCAATACCGCCAAACGCGCCCAAAATATCACTTTTTTGCCCGCATCTTCTCCGCTTCCTCAATATTCACTGATAAAATTTTGGAAACGCCGTCTTCGCCCATGGTAACGCCATACAAAATATCGGACTTGTACATGGTGGCGCGATTGTGGGTGATGACAATAAACTGCGTTTTGTCCGCCAACTGATCAATGATTTCCGCAAAGCGAATGGAATTGGATTCATCAAGGGCGGCGTCAACCTCATCAAGCACCACAAACGGTGAGGGGTTGTTGGCCATGATGGCGCAAATCAAGGCCACGGAAGTCATGGCCCGTTCGCCGCCGGATAAGATATTGATGTCTTTAATTCTTTTGCCGGGCGGGGTGGCTTGAATTTCCATACCGACTAAAATCGGCTCCCTAGATTTTTTTGACGCGATTTCATCTTGCACCTCCGCGTTCACCAACGCCTCTCCTTCTTCCGCTTCTTTTTCCAGATCCGCTTCTTCAGCAAAAACCGGCGCTAACCGCGCGGCGCCGCCGGAGAAAAGCATTTTGAAAAAACGATCAAACTCGCTGTTCAAGGAATTGAGCGCCTGCTCGCGGCGATCCTTCAAAAGTTCGTCCAACTCTTTGATGGCCCGTTCCGTGTCCGCCAAGGCCTTAGTTAAATCCTCCATCTGCCCGGACAAAAATTGGTAACGGCTGTTGGTCTCCTCATATTCCTTAACGACCAGCTCATCAATACCGCCGATCATTTCCAATTGATGACGCAATTTGAAAACCAACGGTTGCAACGCGTCCGTTTGCACACCAGCGAGCGTTTCTTTTTCCGCCGTCTTGATTTCCGCAATCTTTGGCGCCGCCTCTTCACCGCGCCCGACAAAAGCGTTCTGCATTTCTTCTTCCAGTGTTTCCCGCCGCGTTTCTAATCTGGCCAATTCAATGGCCACGGCATTCAGCCGCTGTTCCTCGCCGTGAATCTCGCTTTGTTTGCTCTGCAGACGCCGCTGTAATTCAAAAAATTGCGTCTTCTCTTGTTTGTCTTCTTTGGAGACCTGTTCCATTTCTTTTCTCACCCCCACGATTTTTTCCTCCAACAAAAGTTCCGACGCTTTCAAATCTTCCAATTTTTCCGTAAGCGCCGGATCCGGCGCGGCATTTTCTTTTTCCTGCGGCTTTTGCATCCGCTCCAACAATTTCCCGGACTGCGCTTCTATTTTTTCCGCGTCAGCAATAATTATTGTTACGGCCGCCAACGTCTTAACACCACGGAGAACGCTCAAAACATGGGAGATTTTTTTATGCAAAGCGTCAAGTTCAAAAAGAATGTCCGAGAGCGGCAAAGGCGCCCAAACTTTTTCACTTTGCCGCCGGACTTTGGCGATTTCAATTTTGGTATTGACGGTCACGGCCTCTTCATGAATTTTCTGCCGCTCACTAATCAATTTTTCATATTCTTTTTGCAAACCGGTCAAAGCGCCGGTTTCACTTTCTTTTTGCTCCAATGCTTTAAGTTCATCCAACAAGGTCTGATATTCATGCTGGCGTTTTTTCATCTTGGTGGAGAGTTCCTGATGATCCTTTTTGAAAATTTCTAATTTTTCCGCCAAATCAATCCAAAGTTTGCCGTAATATCTTTTCTCCGCCGCCATCAATTCCGCTTCAATCTGCCCGCGCTCTTCTAATTTTTTGACTTGCCTTAAAAGCGATTTCACCCGCGGCTCAATTTCCGCCAGAAGACCGGACGCCTGCGCCATATTTTCTCTGGTATGTCCCAATTTGTTCAAGGCCTGATGACGTTTAATCTGATACTCCTTGACGCCGGCGGCCTCGTCAAAAAATTCCTTGCGCTCGGACGGCGAGGCCACCAAAATGTGATCAATCATCCCCTGCCCGATCACGGCGTATGTTTTTTGTCCGAAGCGAGCGCGCGCCAAGAGCAGTTGAATGTCCGTCAAACGCACGTTATGCCCATTAATCAGATATTCGGATTCGCCATCACGGTAAAGGCGGCGCGTAATCACGATTTCCGAAAACTCCAGCGGCGTCAACTCTTCTCCTTTTTCTTCAATTTCTTTGATCCGCCGTTCCCGTCCGCCGTTTTCATTATTTAAAACTAAAGACACTTCGGCAAAACCTAATCGCGATTTGCGATCCGAACCGGAAAAAATCACGTCTTCCGATTTTTTTCCGCGGAGCAATTTGAGCGACTGTTCCCCCAAAACCCAGCGGATGGCGTCAGCGATGTTGCTTTTGCCGGAACCGTTCGGTCCAACCACTCCGGTTACCCCGCGTTTACCATTCTTGGGCGGACGAAATTCTAAAACTGTCCGGTTGGCAAATGATTTGAATCCTTGGGCTTCTAAACGCTGGAGGTACATAGACGCGGACGTGAATCTGGAAGGTTGCATTAAAAGAATCCCTCCGGCATCTATTATACAGATAACAGACAGAATTGGGGGACAGGCGCCTTGGGGACAGGTTCAATTTGAATCTGTCCCCAAAAAACCTCCGAGCGCTTGGAGCACTTGAATAGCGTCAGTGCAAAGCGCCGCCTGCCAACCGAGCTCTCGGGCGACGGCAATATTTTTTGGAGAATTATCAATAAAAAACGCCTCGGATGGCAAGGCGCCAAGTTTGGCGAGCGCTGTCTCATAAGGCGCCGTTTCCGGTTTCATCGCCCGAACGGCGGCGTCGCAACTGTAAACTTCCGCGTCAAAAATCTTCTCAAGAGAATGCGCGCGCCGAATGTGATCGCGCATCTCTGGTGTTAAATTGGAAAACAAACCAACGCGATATTTCTTTTTTAGCTCCAGCGCTTTTTCCAAAACTTCTTCATACACCACATAAGATGAGAGATAGCTCGCTGAAAGCGCTTCCGGATTTAACTCCAGCGTCGATTGAAGATTTAGATGTTGAAGAACTGTAAGCCAAAAAGTATCGCGATCAACTTGACCGCAATAATAATCGTGATAAATATCGCTGACAACGGATTGAATCTGATTCGGATTCATTCCGGCCGCCTTTTGCAAACTGACGGAAGCAAACGGTTCCCCCTCGCGACAGCAGACGCCGCCCCAATCAAAAATAATCGCCTTAATTTTTTCTTTTTCAAATTCCATGTAATTTTATGTTATCGCCCAGACAGCGCTGTCCAACTGTCTATCCGTTTAGCTGTTCCGCACGGTCCGCGGCGCAATCACCTCTCCTCTAAGGACCTTTCTGATTACCTCCGTCGTTTTCAATTCTTTGAGCTTCGCGCAAATATCTTGAAAAACATTCAAGACCTCATCAATCATCTCTGACTTATGACAATAACCAACAAGGATTGAAGAAGAAAACAAAATTCCGCGATTCGCCATCTCTTGATAGATATAGGTCTTCATAACACGGCTGTCAAGATCCGGCAAGTTAACTTTCATCACTGGATGCGGACCATATCCGGAAAAATTAATCGGAAGCCCGCTCGCGGCGGCGATGATATTAGCTTGATCAATCAAATGATTACCAAGCGAATGCAGATGCTGATGGACGTCGCCATATTCGCGCATCATTTTGATGGTTACCATGGCGGCCGCAAGTCCCAACGTATAACCACCAAAGGTTGTTGAAACAAAGACCTCATCCATTCTCCGCATAAACTCGGCCCGGCCGCAAAGAACCGATAGCGGAAATCCGCCGGAGATGGCCTTACCAAAACATCCCAAATCCGGCG
>JACTTX010000021.1 GCA_015661005.1 Candidatus Magasanikiibacteriota bacterium | reverse complement strand
CCTTGTCGGTTCGCGCCTATTTTGTTTCGCTCGTCGTTTTTGTGGCACTGATTATTCTCGGTTTGACCGGCCGGATTTTAGATCAGAAAAGCACTGGTCAACTCGGAAAAAAATTATGGAAACGTTTGGCGCGATGGGGTTTGCTCTGGGGTTTGATCGGACTCGTGCTGTTTTTTTTCCGAGCGCAAAGAGTTCCCTTTTTTGGCTTGCGTCTTTGGTGGGGATTATGGCTGATAGGCATCTTGGCGCACACAGCAAAAATAATTTGGTATTTCAAAAAACGCGTTCCGGAAATTGCCGCCGAGCAAGCGCGGCGGGAAGAGATTGAAAAATATTTGCCCAAAAAAAATTAGCCCGCATATTTTATGAAGGAGGGGATGAGTAAAAAAGAAGGGTTTAGTAAAAAAGAAATCGGCGCGCTCGGTGAAAGGATGGCCGCTGAATTTTTGACGCGCCACGGATACAAAATCTTGGCACGCAATTTTTTTTGCCGCGTTGGGGAAATTGATATTGTGGCGCGTTCTTCAGACGGCGCGATTGTTTTTGTAGAAATAAAAACGCGTAGCGGCGTTGGCTTTGGCGCCGGTGAAGAGGCGATTGATTGGCGCAAGATCAGGAAAATGCGGCGCGCGGCGGCGATTTTTTTGAGTCAATTCCCAGCGGCTTCTAGTGAGCTCCGCTTTGACTCCGTTTCCGTGGCGTTGAATTGGCAAACACGACGGGCGAAGGTGAGGCATATTGAAGGGGTAACTGCTTGACAAAAGCCATTTTTTAGCTTATCATTCTTTTTCAATTTTCCACGATCGCCACGGCGGCGTTTGGTGGAAATTGAAATAACCAAGGAGGCCGAAATGAAGCCATTTTTCTTGGCCATCGGCCTCACCCTCCTCGGATTAACGGGGGCGGCGTGGGCGCAAACGATGGCGGACAAAGAGTTCACCACGTGTCTAAGGATCGCCTGTGTTGATCACGCCAATGACGCTGGTCAAGCGCCGCGTTCCTTAAATGTTCTCATCAAGGGATTCCTCGCGGCCGAGCGGACGCAAGCGTGCGTCACGATCTTTGATCGTTTCATTAATGCGAAGTTTGTCGCTGATGAAACAGTCACGGATTTCAGTGAAGAGATGCTCGCCGCTTTTACGATCGCGAACGTGGTTAACCAAAAGCAGTGTGTGCGTTTGAACTACGGGCGCGCTCTGCTCGACACGGCTCGCTGGTCGGGAGCCCTACCGATTGAAGCGGTTGGAAGGGAGAAAGGGAAGAAGAACTATTTCTTCACCCGGATCGCTTTTATCGGACTCTTTTTCGGGCAAGTGCGCGCGATTGAGAAGGCACTGCCGGAACTGGATGCCATGGGCTATTTTGGTACGAGCGACGACGAGCTCGGTCGGTTCTTTCAAAAGGGACTGGTCGAGATCAAAGGTGAATACGCCAAACGTCAGGGTGCGACCAAAGAAGAGATGCGCGCTGAAGCGTGCCGTCAGTTTTTTCTGCTGGCGACAACTGGCACCACGCTCGGCATTGTCATGCCCATGAATGATCCGCTGAAGTGTTACGCGGATCGGGAAAAAATCATGCAGGGGATAGTCAACCTCAAACCGGAAAACTAAAGGAGGAAGAAGAGATGAAGATCACTGTGTTTCTGGCCGCCGCGATTCTGCACTGCGGCGCGCCGCTACAGAAAGAAGATCTGCCGCCGGCGGCCGAGCAGGTTCACCGGAATATGTCCGCCAAGGTGGCGGCCGCCCAGCCGCTCTTAAAGGAAGCGGATAAGTCCGTCGTCAAGCTGACCGGCAAGGTGGCCAAGCTCCAGTCGGTCTCGCCGAGCGACGCTGACCAGCGTCTGGCCGAGTGTATGGCCTACAAGTGCCAGCAGGGGTACACGGCCATCAAAACAATGTCAGCTGATGCGCTCGCGGTCGCTTACCACCGGACTAAGGAGTTCCAGTGGTGTGCGTTGGAGATTCGGCAGTATCTGAACGAGGTCGTGGATCGCGATCTCGGCGGTATGCAACTCGGGCGTTACAAGACGAGCAAGGTTACGCCCCAACAGGCGAGTGATCAGGCGGCGTGCATTCAGGACGAGTACCATTACGTCCTTTACTACGCCGTGGTCAATGAATCCGTAACCTCTCAAACATTCGCCAAGGACGGGAAACTGCGTCCGCCCTACGAACTGGTTACGGAATTCCTCGAGGAATCCCAGATGAAGCCGAGCGTAGCGGCGCAGTTCAACCTGAACAAGAGCGATTTGGCTTTCATGTTTTTCGTTCGGGTCGCCACCACCATGGAGGAGTGGAAGGCGGCGCCAACGGATCAAAAGTCAGCGCTTTGCGTGGCTATGACGCCAATGTCTCGACAGAACGTTTGGCGGAACGTTTTGAAGCGGGACTTCATGAAGCTCGCCGAGTCGTGCAAGTGGTAACCTTCCGCTCACGCACCAACGCGTGAGTACAGTAACAACTCCGATGGGTCTGAAGTTCAGACCCACCCACCAGTTGTCCTAAATATTTTGGGGCCAGTGGTGGGAAATTGGAAAATTTGACACCCTCGCATCAATCGTGGTATTGTGATTTTACGTTAGTCAAATAGACTAACGCATTTTTGTAGAAAATGACAAAATAATATGTCATCACCCATTGTCCAAGCCATCAAACAAATTTCGGAAGAGAAAAATTTGTCGTATGAAACGGTGATGAACGCCATCCAAACCGCGCTCGCCGCCGCTTATCGCAAGGATTTCGGCAACAAAAATCAAAACATTGAAATTGAATTTGATCCGGAAACCGGCGCCATGAAAGCGACGGATGTCAAAGTTGTTGTGGAGGACGTTGATCTGGAAGCGTTGGCGCTGGAAGAGGAAGCGGAGAAAAAAGCGCGTGAGGAAATGATTGCCCGCGGGGAAACGCCGCCTATGCCATCGGAGGATGAACTCAAAGAGCGTTTCAATCCCAAAACCGACATGATGATTACGGAAGCGCGGACGCACAAAGCGGATGCCGAACTGGGTGAAGTTTTGCGTCTCTCTTTGGAAATTCCGGCGGAGTTCGGACGGATGGCCGCGCAAACCGCTAAGCAAGTAGTCACCCAAAAATTACGGGAAGCCGAGCGCCAAATGATCCATGATGAATTCAAAAAACGCGAAGGGGAAATCATGATCGGGACGGTTCAGCGCCGCGAGGGCCGCGTTGTTTTGGTGGACATTGGCCGCGTTGCCGGTATCATGTTGCCGGAAGATCAAGTGCCAACGGAAAATTATCGCTCCGGCGGCCGCCTCAAAGTTTTAATTCGCGCCGTGCAGTTGGGAAGCAAGGGGCCGGAGATTTTGCTTTCGCGATCGGCGCCGGAAATCGTGGCAAAAATTTTTACGCAAGAAATTCCGGAGATTGGAAATGGCGTGGTGGAAGTCAAGAGAGTGGCGCGCGAAGCCGGCGCCCGCACCAAGATTGCCGTGTGGTGTCCGGACGGATCCGTTGACCCAATCGGTTCCTGCATCGGTCAGCGCGGCACGCGCATTCAAACGATCATTGCCGAGTTGGGCGGTGAAAAAATTGATGTCATTGAATGGGCGGAAGATGATATGCAGTTCATCAAAAACGCGCTTTCACCGGCCAAAGTGGCGCGCGTGGAGTTGAATGTGGAAATAAAAACCGCCACGGTTTTTGTGGTCGCCGATCAATTTTCTTTGGCCATCGGCAAAGGTGGGCAGAATGTGCGGCTGGCCGCCAAACTGACCGGCTGGGTGATCAATGTTCAGCAGGAAGGCGGCACGGAAGTTGTGTCCAGCGCGGAGACGCCGGTTGAAGAAGGCGCGGCGCCGGTGGTCGTTGAGGAGGCGCCTGTGGAAAAGATTGAGACGCAAATAGTGTAGAGAGAAGAGTGAACTGCAAATGGCGTTCTTGTTCTAAGAAATACGACATTTGCAGTTCACTCTTCGATCATATATTTGTCAAATGTGTTCTATCATATGAAAGCGCTCTTCACCACCATTCTTCTCCAGCCCATTCTTAATCTCCTCGTCGGTTTGTATCACTACATTCCGGATATCGGTGTCGCGATTATCATCGTGACCGTTGTCATCCGTTTAATTTTGCACCCGCTTTCCAAAAAATCCATTGTCCAACAGCGCGCGATGCAAGCGCTCCAGCCGAAGTTGACCGAACTCAAAGAAAAATATAAAGATGACAAGCAGAAACAGGCCGCGGAAATGATGGCGCTTTACAAAGAGAACAAGGTCAGTCCGTTTTCATCGTGCCTGCCGCTTTTGATTCAGTTACCGATTCTCTTGGCGCTTTATTGGGCTTTGGAAAAAGGGCTCGTGAAACAGTCGTTTGATTTGCTCTATAATTTTGTGCCTAATCCGGGGAGTATCAAGACCTTAGCTTTTGGTTTTTTGGATTTGGCCAAACCGAATATCGCGATTGCCGTTTTGGCCGGCGCCGCCCAGTTCATTCAGGCCAAAATGCTGATGGTGAAACAGACGCCGCCGCCGGTGAATGGCGCCAAAGATGAAAACATGATGAACATGATGAACAAGCAGATGCTTTATATGATGCCGGCGATGACGGTTTTCATTGGGATTGGCATTCAGGGCGGGCTTACGCTATATTGGTTAGTGACCACGATTTTCACGGTCGCGCAGCAGTGGTGGCTGTTCAGAAAGATACATAACATAGAACATAAAACATAAAACAGTACGTCAAGATGCGGCCTTCGGCCGCACTCCTTTGAAAAATGTTTTATGTTTAATGTTTTATGTTATATTTAATCTTGCTATGTATCTAACCTCGGAAACACTGATCGGTCTGCCGGTTTATACGCGCTCCAACCAGCGGCTGGGGCGTATTGTATCCTTTGATGTGGATGCGGATTTGCAAAGAATCAGCGAATATCAAGTTCGCCGCTCACTTTTTTCCAAACGCGCCATTATTGTTCCTGCTTCCAAAGTAATTTCCATTTCCGCCTCAAGAATGATTGTGGAGGACGCCGTGGCCGTAACTTCCAGCGTTCGGCGGGCGGAAGTGGCGCCGGTTGCCGTTTCCGGCGCGGCCATGACGGCGCGGGAGGAATGATTTATGTTGGCTCGCGATCCGGCGTTTGGATGGCCGAGCGGGTCGGCCGGAGTTCCGAGCCGACCGATCGTCTCCATTTTGCAAACCCTGGCGTTTTTTTCTATTTTTGATTTTGCGCCGACGCGGCTGGAGCTAAAAAATTTTTCACTGGTCGCCGGTTGGGAAGAATTTTGCGCCGCTTTGGAAAAGCTTTCCGCCGACGGCGTTATTTTGGAGCGTGACGGACTTTTTTCTTTGGCCGCGCGTCCTTTGGATCCAAACATTCGCCGCGATCGCTACCGCGCCGCCGTTCGTAAATTTTCCCGCGCCGACCGCGCCGCCGTTTGGCTTAAAAAAATTCCCTGGGTGCGTTTTGTGGCGGTGACCAATTCTTTGGCCTGGTGGAACACCAAACCGGAAAGTGATATTGATTTTTTTATTGTCGTGCGGCACGGCCGTCTTTGGACAACACGGCTCTTGGTGGCGATTCTTTTGCGAATTTTTCGTTTGCGCCCGGGCGAGGGCTCGTTGGATCCAATCTGTTGCAGTTTTTGGATGAGTGATGCCGGAGCGGATCTGAAAGAAATTGAGATTGTCGGGGATGTGTATTTATCTTTTTGGAAAAGGCGGCTGATTGTGATTAATAATGTCGGCGCTGCCGGATGTGAGTCATGGGTTTGCGCCACCTCTGACCGTCTGATAGGGTGCGGGACCCGTGTCGAACATTCGGCAGCGCCGACATTCACCAAGCTCATTTTCAAAAGGACAGAAAAAATCAGCCGCCGCCTTTCAATGAAACTTTTTCCAAAAAATATTCGCTCCGCCTCCGCGTCGGGCGTTGTCCTTACCGATTATATGATCAAACTGCACGCGCCGGATCGCCGTGTTGAAATTCGCGATCGCTGGCGCGCCCTTTGCGCAGAAATTGGCGCGCCCGTAGAATTCACAAGCCCGCTCGAGTCATATGAACCCGACCCATCCTGATATAAAATCATCCTCGGCCGCGGCCAATTTTTGGCAGTGGCTGACCGTTCTGATTTTTTTTCTTCTGCCGCTCCAAACGCAATACATTTTTCGCCGCGGGCTGTTGAACGGCGGGCCGTGGGAGTGGGGGACATTGCGCCTTTACGTCGTGCAGATTTTGATTGTGGCCGCCGCGCTGACCGCCGCCTTGATTTCAAAAAAATTCCGCGCACAATTTAACCGTCCGGCGCTTTTACTTTTTTGCGCTTTGCTTTTCATCTCCATTCTATGGGCGCCGGAAAAACAAGTCGCCTTCGCCGCGGCTTTTTCGGCTGGCGTCGCCGTGGCGCTTTTTCTTTTGGCGCGTGGCCTCACCATTAATCCGGTCTACGCCCGGACGGCTTTTATCGTCGGAGTAATTTTAGAAAGTTTGCTGGCAATTTATCAGACAACCGTACAAAAAGTTGTGGCTTCAACTCTGCTCGGCATAGCGTCTCACGCGCCGTCGGTTCTTGGAGACGCGGTAGTGGAGACAGCCGCCGGACGGTGGTTGCGCGCTTACGGCGGTCTCCCGCATCCGAACATTTTTGGCGCTTTTGCCGCCGCGGCGCTGATTCTTCTTCTGGCCAAACGGGCATCCTTCCCAAAATTTTTTATGCCGCCCGCGGCCGCCATCCTCACCGCCGGACTTTTTCTAAGTTTTTCACGATCGGCCTGGCTCGCCGCCGCGCTCGCCTTAGTAATTCTCATGGGCCGCGTTGTTATGCGGCGCGTTGTTGCCGCCGGATTTTGGCCAATGTTCACGATGATCATTCTGACCGTGCTCACGCTCGGCATTATTTTTAGATCGGCGCTCATCAGTCGTTTTAATTTTTCCGGAACGACGGCGACGGAAACCATCTCGTCATCGGAACGAACACTTTATAAACATGACGCTCGCAAACTGATTCGCGAACAGCCATTTTTTGGCGTTGGCATTGGCAACATGACTTATTCGGCTTGGCTCAAAGATTCATCAAGATATAGTTTCCTCTATCAACCGGTGCACAATATTTTTTATCTGATCACGGCCGAGATTGGATTGGTCGGACTAATAATTTGGCTCATCGCCATCTGGCGAGAAATAAAAATCGTTCGTCAGGGAAGTGATCGATTGACTTTGATCATACTCATTTTACCGCTGGCGATTTTTGATCATTATCTTTGGACGGCTTGGGTTGGACTGATTTTATTTTGGGGACTCTTGGCCCTATGGCGGGAAGACCGGCCGCAATACAGCCCGTAAAAACAATGAGCACTAAAAGTGTTCAAATGTTGTCCACTTTTTTTCACAGTTTGTCCACAGATCGCGCACAATTAATCCACAAAAAACAAAAAAATCTATTGACAGCGGCTAAAAAAACTTTTATAATTTGGTTAAGAAGAAAGAGCGACCAAGCATCGGATCTCGTCTCTGAATGGGCGAAACCCGGATGAATGGGAAAGAAAATTTCCGACCGAAGCCAAGGCCCCGAGCGAGATCTGATCTCACCAGAGATTGTGTCTTGCGCTGGGCTTTTTTGTGAGCGCGATACTGGAATTAAGAACGCGCGCCGCCATCGGCAAAGTCGTCGGCAAAAAAGTTCGTCCGGAGGACACACAGATCCTTGAAGAGGTTGAGCGAAATTGTCTCCCTACTTGCAAAATTCCTCGCTCGCCTTTTCGTCACCGACTCATGAGTAGCGCGGCCGCGCGGTCTAACGGGCAAACGCCCACGAGCAGAGTGGTGTTCACAACACGTTTTCTCTGCGCCGCTCGGTAAGCGATCGTTGGGTCACAAGTGATCAGGAGCCGCCTCTCACTTTCTGTCTCACAATTCTCATCCATGATGGGGATTAAGGAAATGGGTGCACCTGTGTTCCTCCCAGCCGAGATCAAGACTGAATGGTCTCCATTGCCGTGCGGGTTATCAGCCCGAATAATGGTCAATGGCTTCGGTAAGCGCCGGGCTGATCTAACGGCCACGCGCCGCCTGCGGTAATGTTCTCGCGGTAGGGAGACACCAAAAGCCCTCTTTCACGGCACTTGACAGCCGAAGAGGGTTTTTGTAATATAAGGCCAGCGTTTAGCAGTCGTCTGTGCCGAGTGCTAATTGAGCTACCCGAAAGGCAAACAAAAATCGCTTAAAATCGCGTTAAAATTAAAAGAAATTAATCATTTTTCTATGTTACAACCACTTCACGATCATGTGATTGTTGAGCCAATGGACGCCAAGGAAGAGGCCACCCGCTCCGGAATTATTCTTCCGGACACGGTGGATAAGGAGAAACCGGAGAAGGGGAAAGTTATGGCCGTCGGGCCGGGAAAATTTTTGGAGAACGGAACGCGGGCGCCAATGTCCGTCAAGGTTGGCGACGCCGTGGTCTTCAAAAAATACAGTCCGGATGAAATCAAAATTGACGGCAAAGAATATTTGGTGATTTCGGATAACGACATTATTGGAATCGTGGCTTAAACGATACTAATATACGAATGGATACTAATAATACGAATTATAACGCATATGGCAAAACAAATAATTTTTGATGAGAAAGCGCGACAACAGTTGAAACACGGCGTGGACAAATTGGCCAACGCCGTTAAAGTTACGCTTGGCCCCAAGGGTCGCAACGTTGTGCTGGATAAAGGATACGGCTCGCCGATCATTACCAAAGACGGCGTCACCGTGGCTAAGGAGATTGACTTGGAAGACAAAGTTGAAGCCATCGGCGCGGACATTGTCAAAGAAGTGGCGTCCAAAACCAATGACGTGGCCGGCGACGGCACCACCACGGCCACAGTTTTGGCGCAAGCGATTATTGCCGAGGGTTTAAAAAATGTGACGGCCGGCACCAATCCTTTGGCCATCCGTCGCGGCATTGAAAAGGGTGTGGAAGCGGTGGTGAATTTTTTGAAGACCAGCGTTTCCAAACCGGTCGGCGGGGAAGACATTGCCCACGTGGCGTCCATTGCCGCCAATGACGCGGAGATTGGAAAAACGATTGCCGAAGCGATGCAAAAAGTTGGCGAGAACGGCGTCATCACCGTTGAAGAATCGCAGACCTTCGGCGTGACCACAGATGTTGTTCAGGGAATGCGTTTTGATAAAGGATATTCTTCGCCGTACATGATCACCAATCCGGAACGGATGGAAGCGGAATATGCGGATGTGCCGATTCTTATCACGGACAAGAAAATTTCTTCGGTGCAGGATATGTTGCCGCTTTTGGAAAAAATCGCGCAATCCGGCCGCAAAGAAATTGTGATCATTGCCGAGGAAGTTGATGGAGAAGCGTTGGCCACTTTGATTGTGAATAAATTGCGGGGCACGTTCAACGCTTTGGCCATCAAAGCGCCGGGCTTTGGGGATCGCCGCAAAGAAATTCTGCAGGACATTGCCGTTTTGACCGGCGGACGCGTCATCACGGAAGAGGTTGGGTTGAAATTGGAGGCCGCCGCTTTGGATGATCTTGGCCGCGCCGCCAAAATTACGGCCACCAAGGATTACACCACCATCGTCGGCGGAAACGGCGACAAACAAAAAGTGGCGGAACGGGTGAGCCAGATCAAAAAATTAATTGAGCAGACGGATTCGGATTTTGATCGCGAGAAATTAGAGGAGCGGCTGGCCAAATTGGCCGGCGGCGTTGGCATCATTAAAGTCGGCGCGGCCACGGAAACGGAAATGAAAGAGAAGAAGCACCGGATTGAGGATGCGGTGGCGGCCACCAAAGCGGCGGTGGAAGAGGGAATTGTTCCGGGGGGCGGGGTGGCTCTTTTACGGGCGCGCGATGTTCTGAAAACGGTTCAAGTTGGCGCTGAAGAGGCGCGTGAGGAAAAAGTCGGTTTGGATATTTTAGCCCGCGCGCTGGAAGAGCCGATTCGTCAGATTGCCGAGAACGCCGGCAAAGACGGCGCGGTGGTGGTGAATATCGTGGAAGACAACTTTAAGAAAGATGGAATTGTTGACTACGGATTTAATGCGGCCACCGGAACATTTATGCGGATGTACGACGCCGGTATCATTGATCCGACCAAAGTTGTGCGCTCGGCTTTGCAGAACGCGGCTTCGGCGGCGGCCATGCTTTTGACCACGGAAGCGGTCGTAACGGATGTGCCCAAAAAAGATGAACCCAAATCAATGGGCGGGCACGGCGGCATGGGTGGAGGAATGGACATGGATTATTAAAGCGGTTGCAGGCGGGTGCGTTTTGCGGACACTTGCGCGGCGCGGGCAGATCATCGGCGCGATTACAAAACCGGCTTCAAGCCGGTTTTGTATTTACCGTGGTGGACCCGGCGGGGCTTGCACCCGCTTCCCTGGGTGTCAACTCCATGATGTTACTGCATACACCACGAGCCCGGGTCCAAAAAATAAATAACAAAAACCCGCTTACACGGGTTTTTGTTTGACACCCAGAGGTTGGCCCTTTTGGTGAAGCCATCCTGGAGTTTGGTTTGACTATAACAAGCGGCTAAAATTTTGTCAAATTTTTCAGGACTCCGATGTAGCGGCATTTTAAGAATTTATTTTGCCGTGTATTTGATCCGGTGTTCTGCATTTCTGAATCTTTCTTTCAAGCAGAGCGCGCTCCTACATGTAAATGTGGGAGCGCACTGTCATCTTTATCTTAGCCGGGCGACACTGTATCCGTGCCGCTTTATATCTTTTTTATTATCGTATTCTAAATCGTAAAATTTTGCGTAAAGTTGGTCCTTATTCATATATTATAACTTATCAAGGTT
>JACTTX010000020.1 GCA_015661005.1 Candidatus Magasanikiibacteriota bacterium | reverse complement strand
CTTTTGCCGAGGTTTGCGGCCGCGGCGATTATCGTTTGATTCTCTCGGGCGGCGGACAGGACAGTGAGGTGATTAAAGCTTACGCGCAAAAACTCGGCGTCGCTGATCGTGTTACTTTTCCCGGCTGGGTCAGTAAAGATGAGCTCCTGAAAATGTTTCATCAGGCAGATATTTTTGTTTTGCCGAAATGGCGGAAAGAATTGACGTCCGTGATTTTGTTGGAAGTGATGGCGTTGGGCTTGCCGTCCATTGTGCCGGCCGGAAGCGGACAGGCCTGGGTCGGCGGACCGGCGTCGCTCACTTTTGAAAACAGTGACAGTCATCTTTTGGCGGCCGCCATTTTACGGTTGGCCAATGATTATGATTTGCGCGCCGCCTTATCCGCGGCTTGCTTTGAACGTCTCAAAGAATTGGACCCGCGAGTTATCGCGGGGCAATTGGAAAAACTTTTAAAGGAAACGGTTGCGTCGCGAGCGTCTTGATATGAAGATCTCGGTGAATCTTGTTACTTGGAACGGCGTCAAGTATGCGCCGTATCTATTTGATTCTTTGCGGACACAAACTTTTCACGATTTTGAGTTGCGCATTTTGGATAACGGGTCTTCTGATGGAATGGTTGCCGCCATAAAGGATGAGCTTTCAAATTTTCCGGCGCCGCACGCATTCACGGAGCGAGGAGAAAATTCCGGTTTCGCGGGCGGACACAATATTTTAATCCGTTCAACGTTGGTTGATGCGGCGGAGTCGACCTACATGCTACTCGTGAATCAGGATATTATTTTGGAACCGGATTATTTGGAGAAGTTGGTTTCTTTTATGGACGAGCATAAGGATGTAGGCGCGGCATCCGGGCGTTTGATGAAATGGGATTTTCCGCAACTGCTTGGCGGCGCGAGTTTGGCGGAATCAAAAACGGATCGTGTTGATACTTTGGGTTTGCGCGTTTTTAAAAATCGCCGCGTAATTGATGATCGGAGCGGGGAAGTTTGGCGTCATGACGTGGCGGCGCCGTTTGAGGTCTTTGGCGTCTCCGGCGCCTTGCCTCTTTACCGTACCGCGGCCATCAAAGATATTTCCATCAATGGTGAATTTTTTGACGAAGATTTTTTTTCTTATAAAGAAGACGTTGATGTCGCCTGGCGTTTACGGAGCGCCGGTTGGCGCGCTTTTATTGTTCCGGACGCCGTCGCTTATCACGATCGCTCCGCCGCCGGGCCGGAAACGGATAAAGATATTGACGTGATTAAAAATCGCCGTCGTAAATCGTCAATCGCGAATTTTTTTTCTTACCGCAACCATCTTTTGACGCTCATAAAAAATGAATACGCCGCCAATTATTGCCGCGATTTTTTCCGCATCAACTGGTATGAGGCCAAAAAGAAATTATATCTGCTTTTTTTTGAACCGCGAACGTTCTGGATTGGTAGCTGGCAAATTTTGAAACTCTTGCCGAAGATGTGGCGGAAGCGTAAGGTGGTGGCGAGTAAAAGGCGTATGGCGGCCAAGGAAATTAGGAAATGGTTTGTATGACCGACGTTTCCATCATCATCGTGAACTACAAAATGAAGGACTTGATTGTCCCGTGTTTGGAGTCACTTAAAGCTGATGTCAGCGGCTCGTCATTACAAGTTCATGTCGTCGTGGTTGACAACGCTTCCAATGATGACTCCTGTCCGACAATTCTCTCGCAGTTTCCGGATTATACTTGTCTCATAAACACGCGCAATCTTGGTTATGGCGGCGCGGTCAATATTGGCATTCGCTCGCACGAGGCCAAATATTATTTTGTTCTGAATCCGGACACAAAATTTGTGGAGCCGCGAACGATAGAGCGGCTTTACGCGTTTATGGAAGCGCATCCAAAAATCGGCATGATCGGACCAAAATTACTGAACGTGGACGGAACATTGCAATTTTCCTGCAATCGTTTTCCGCCGCTCATGATTCCGTTATTGCGGCGAACATCTCTTGGTGAAAAGAAAATGTTTCGGCGTAAAGTTGATCGTTTTTTGATGCGCGATTTTGATCATGAAAAAACCCAGCCCGTGGATTGGGTGATTGGTTCGGCAATGTTCGTCCGGGCGTCGGCGCTTAAAGACGTTGGTTTTTTTGACGATCGTTTTTTTATGTATTTTGAAGACACGGACTGGTGCCGCCGCTTTTGGGAAGCGCACTGGCCGATCTACTACGTCCATGATATTGTGATTATGCATCACCACGGCCGCGGCAGCGCGCGTGTCCCCGGGGTTTTTCGCGCTCTTTTTATGAACAAATTAGCGCGGTTACATGTCCAAAGTGCGATGAAATATTTTTGGAAGTGGCGGGGGATAAAAATATGACTCCGCGCGTCGCAATAATTTATCTCTCCTTCCACTCGGAGCCATACATTGAGGACGTTGCCAATGCGCTGGCGGTAGAAAAATATCCCAAAGACGCTTTGGAATTTGTCATTGTTGATAATCCGCATCCACAATACGGCTCAAGTGTCCCGTATCTTCAAGCAAACATTCTTCCGCGTTCGGGAAAAGATTTACCTAAGGTGACAATCTTGCCGCAGAACGAGAATACGGGTTTTGCCGGCGGCAACAATAAGGGTGTGGAGTATGCGCTGGCCAATAATTTTGATTACGTATTCTTTCTGAACAACGACGCTTATCCGGGTCCGAATACTTTTGCCCCGCTCGTGACCGCAATGGAAGCGGATCAGAAAATCGCCATCGCCCAATCATTTATTCGTTTGCATCCGAATCGGCATTTGATCAACACCAGCGGCAACTGTATTCACTTTTTGGGTTTCGGTTACTGCCGCGATTATCGGGTGCCGGTTGAACAGACAAATTATTCAAACGTCATTGATGTTCCGTACGCGAGCGGCGCGGCTTTTATGGTTCGCGCTTCCTTCATTAGAGAGTATGGCGCTTGGGACCAAGATTTTTTTCTCTATCACGAAGATATGGAATGGTCCTTGCGCGCCAAGGTCTTGGGTTACCGCGTTGTTATGGTGCGGGCGTCAGAAGTTTTCCACGCTTATGATTTCAAACGTTCCATCAGCAAATATTTTTGGATGGAGCGCAATCGTTTTGCGGTTTGGCTAATGTACTTGAAAGGCGGGACGCTTTTGCTCATCGCGCCGGCCGTCCTGATGATGGAGATTGGTTCTTATTTATTTGCGCAGAAAGGCGGTTGGGCCGGTGAGAAACACAAAGTGTATAAATACTGGTTGGATAAAACCAATCGCGCATTGTGGATTGACAAGCGAAAAAAAATTCAAGCCCTGCGCCTTATCACGGACAAACAACTGATGGCAGATTTTACCGGTCGCGTTGATTTTCAGGAACCGGATATGGAAAGCGCGATTTTGAAATATATTGCCAACCCATTTTTTAGCGCGTATTGGGCAGTTGCCAAGTGGTTGATTTTTTGGTAGGGTAAAAGAAATATTATGCGCGCTTTGATCACCGCCGGCGGACGGGCCACACGGCTCCGTCCCATCACCTGGACTCTGAACAAGCATCTGATTCCCTTGGCCAATAAGCCAATGTTGGAGCACGCCATTCTTAAAGTTGTTGAAGCCGGTATTATTGATATTGGCGTGAATATCAATGAAGGCGACAAAGAAATTTCCGACGCTCTTGGCGACGGCGCGCGTCTTGGCGCGCGGCTGACCTACATTGAACAGAAAGGCGGACCAAAAGGTTTGGCGCATATTATCAAAAACGCCCGCGATGTCGGATTTTTAAAGCGCGGTGAAAGGTTTCTCATGTATTTGGGAGATAATATAATTTTGGGATCGCTCCGGCATCTAGTGGAAAGGTTTCAAAATGAAAACCGCAACTGTATGCTGGCGCTTTCACGAGTGTCGGATCCGGAACGTTTTGGCGTGCCGGAAATTAAAGACGGGCGCATTGTTCGGGTGGTGGAAAAACCGTTGGAACCAATGTGCGATTTTGCCATTACCGGAATTTATCTTTATGACGATCGCGCTTTAGAGGCCGTTGATGAATTGAAACCCAGTAGCCGCGGAGAATTGGAAATTTCCGATTTGCATCAGTGGTATTTGGATCACGGTTTGAACGTTGGCTATGAAGAAATCACCGGCTGGTGGAAAGACACCGGCAAGCCGGAAGATTTATTGGAAGGGAATCAATTGCTTTTGAACGAATTTCGTTTTGAAGACAGTGAGAACGGCGCGGAGATTGGTGAGAATGTGGTGATTCAGGGCCGCGTCAAGATTGGTCATGGCACGCGGATTAGTGAAAAAGTTTTAATTCGCGGACCGGTGGTGATTGGTGAAAATTGTGAAATAAAAAATTCCTACATCGGGCCGTACACTTCCATTGGCGATCACACGGTCATTACCAACACTGAAATTGAGCACTCCATTATTTTTCCGCACTGCCGCATCAATGCCGGCACCAGAATTGTTGACGGGATTATCGGACAGAATGCCACGGTGACGAGCGCTCACGATACGCTCCCGCTCGGGCACAAATTGGTGATTGGGGATAATTCGGTGGTGGAATTGTAAATGTCTGTGTGTTCGCATTGTATCCTATAAATGGCGTTCTTGTTTGAAGAACACGACATTTATAGGATACAATGCGAACCAAAAATATCATTTGCGCTTCACTCTCCTATATTCTCCAGTTCCTGCTTCCAGTCTCTATTGCAGAGGAAAAGTGAAGACGCCGTTCACGCCATTAATCTGACCGGCCAAGGTTGCTCGCTGTCCTTTTTTATCCACCAGCGCGTCAAAAATTTCTTCACCGGAGACACGATCAATTTTTGTTTTCGGCTCGTGATCATTAATGTTGATTATTTCCAAGCGAGCGATATATTGCACGAGCACGGATTCCGTTCCCGGAATGAAGGAAACATTTTTGATGTCTTCAGCGACGCGCGTCAACAAAGTTGATTGTCGTTCGGCCAAATCAATCAGCCAAATTTCGTGCAGACCGAAAGAAACCGCAAAACGTGGATTGTTTTTTGATTCGGCAACAATGTTTGTTCCGGCGCTTTTCAATTGTTCTTGGTTCGGGAAAACAATGAGTAGGCGTTCATTGGTTTGATCGGCGAGGATTATGGTTTCTCCAAAGAGCGCGGCCAGGCGGTAGGCGCCTTTTTTAATTTTAATCGGCTCTTCGGCCGGGTTGGGTAGTCGTGACAAGGTAATGGCGCTGTCATTGGCGCCGTTTGACAAACGGTAAATGCGTTCGCCGTCGGTCATGGTGTCATCGGCCGGTCCGAGCGCCACCGGTTCCATTGACGGAAGAAGAAAGCGCACGGCCGCGCCTTTTTTAGTGATGGCGCTAACGGAATCCGAGGTGGCGTCAAAACGGATATTTTTAACATCAACCGTTGGTAAAAACGTATCACCGGTAGACGTAAAAAAAAGCGGACGATCATTGGCAAAAAGAATGACGCCGTAATTGCCGCTCGCTGACCAAACGGCTGTCGCGTCCTGTAACGGTCGGCGCGTCAAGCGCACCGAACGGCCGGTGATAAAATCGCGGACAAACCATTCATCCATTCCGGCGGCGCGGACGCGATAAACAAAATCATTGCGCACATTCAAGGCGCCAACGCCCGCGTCCGGCACGGCAAAAATCAGAATTGGGTTGGCGTTTGGAAATAATCGAAAGCGCGCCACAAAAGTTGTTTCTTTTTTGTAAACCGGCAAATTTTTTTGCCAAGAATAAAATCCATCGCGTTCAAGGCGGACTTCATAATTTCCCGGCAACAAATTTTGCAAGCGCATCGGCAAAGTTTTTTTCACCGGTTCATTGTTCAAAAAAACGCGAGCGTCCGTTGGTTCAATGTTAATGGAAATGGTTCCGGTTTGGCGGAAGAGCCAGAGCGCCGGATTGAAGCGGTAGCCGGAACCATAAGAGAGGACGATGGTGACGGTGATTAAAAACGCCGTCAGAAAACAATAAAAAATTACGCGGCGCACGCGTCTGGTTAAACGATACTCTTGCCATTCTGGATTTTCCGGCATACAATAGTTCCACTATTATGGCACAGTTTAAGATTCAGGGGCAGATACCGTTAAGCGGTAAAATCAGTGTTTCCGGGGCCAAAAATGCGGCGCTTAAAGCCATTGCCGCTTCTTTGCTTTCGCCGCAACCGCTTAAAATTACCAACTTTCCGTTCGTCCACGATGTCCGATCAATGCTCGCGGTTCTGGAAACCATCGGCGCCCGCATCACCCGCGGCGATCACGAGGTTACCATTGACACATCAAATGTCGCAAGCGGGAATCTGCTGGATGCCGCGGCGCGTAAAATTCGCACCACTACACTGCTCATTGGTCCACTCTTGCATCGTTTTGGCGAAGTCCAAATGGGATTTCCCGGCGGCTGTGTGATTGGTCGGCGGCCGATTGATATTTTCATCAATGGCTATCGCGCTCTGGGCGTGCAAGTGGATGAAGATGATGGTGAGCGTTTTATCTTCAAGGGAAAAGTGACGGGCGGTGAATTTTTCTTTCCGCAAGTCAGTGTGACAGCCACGGAAAGTTTGCTGCTGGCCGCTTGTGTGGGCGTCGGGCGCACCATTCTCAAAAATGTCGCGATGGAGCCGGAGATTCCGGCGCTCGCCGAATATTTAAGCGCGCATAACGCAAAAATTTCCGGCGCCGGGACGGCAAGCATTATTATTGAAGGCGTGCCGGAAATTACGGCCGGTGAATATAAAATAATTCCGGATCGCGTGGAGGCCGGAAGTTTCCTGATTATGGCGGCGGCGGCGCGGGCGGAACTGATAGTAGAAAATTGTCAACCGGAACATTTGGAAAGCTTATTGGCAACTTTTGATCAGATCGGCGTGCCGTACACCCGCCGTCAAACATCGGTGGCGGTTCATAAAAATGATCGGACGTTTGCGTCCGCAAATATAAAAACGCACGAGTACCCGGGATTTATAACGGATTTGCAAGCGCCGATGACCGTGTTCTTGACGCAATGTCAGGGGCAGAGCTTGGTGCATGAAACAATTTTTGAAGGCCGTCTTTTTTACATAGATCTTTTGAATCGGATGGGCGCCAACATTCTTCTTTGCGATCCCCATCGCGCGCTGGTTCAAGGGCCAAGCCGGTTGCGCGGAAAAATCATTGACTCGCCGGACATTCGCGCCGGTATGGCCATGGTCATTGCCGGGCTGATCGCTCGCGGAGAAACGATCATCGGGAATATTGAGCAGATTGATCGCGGATATGAGGCGCTTGATGAACGGTTGCGCCGGATTGGTGCAGAGATCACCCGCGTGTGATATAGTAGATCATTATGTTAGGTAATTCTCTTTTGAGTCCGCTCGCTACGCGGACCAGAAAATACTTGGTTTGGTATTTAAGTTTAATCGGCGCGATTATTATTTTTGGCGGGGGATTTTTTGTCGGCGCCGCCGCCAGATCAGAGCGCGCGCGGGCATTGGAGATTGGCGCGGAAGAATCGGCGCCGGGCGTTGTTTTGAATAAAGGAACACAGGAAAGGGAATTACCATCCAAAGCAGATTTTAATTTATTTTGGAGCGTTTGGGATCGCGTGAAGAATAAGTATGTGCATAAACCGGTGGATGAAGTGCAAATGTTTTACGGCGCCCTGCAAGGATTGGTGGCGTCTCTGAATGATCCGTACTCGGTGATTTTTCCGCCCAAAGTGGCGGCGGAATTTGCCACGGATTTGGCCGGAACTTTTGATGGAATTGGCGCGCAGATTGGACTCAAAGCCGGGCAATTGCTGGTGATTGCGCCGCTTGAAGAATCACCGGCGGAAAAAGCCGGCATTAAAGCCGGCGATGCCATTTTTGCCATTGATCGTGTTGACACTTTCGGTATGGCGTTGGATGAAGCGGTGCGGCGCATTCGCGGGCGGGCTGGCACGCATGTCATTCTCACCATCGGCCATGAGGAAGACGCGCCGCGTGATGTGGAAATTGTGCGGGCAAAAATTGATATTAAATCCGTCACCGTTAAAAAAATTGATGAAGAGAGCGGCATCTGGCTGATGCGCGTGACACAATTTAATGATCAGACGATGTTGAATTTTGAAGATGGGCTCAAAAAAATGCGGGCGGACGGATTACGCGGGTTGATTGTTGATCTGCGCAACAACCCGGGAGGATTTTTGGATACGGCCGTTGATTTGACCGGCGAATGGCTTAAAGAAGGGGACGTCGTCGTCACGGAAAAAGGAACCATTGCCCGCGATATCACGCATAATTCGCGGGGCACGCATCGTTTGCAAAATGTAAAAACGGTGGTGCTGGTGAATCGCGGATCAGCTTCAGCTTCAGAAATTTTTGCCGGCGCTTTGCAGGACGCCAAAGTTGGGCCGGTCATTGGTGAAAAGACATTTGGCAAAGGATCAGTGCAGGATTATGAAGTTCTGCCGGACGGGAGCGCTTTGAAATTGACGGTGGCCTTGTGGTACACGCCGTCGGGCCGTTCCATTAATGAGCAGGGGATTGAACCGGATATTAAAGTTGTGATACCAACCTCAACACCGGTAAAGGCGGCCCTCGGAAAAGAAAAAGATCCGGTGATAGAACGCGGTTTGCAATATCTGCGGGAACGGTTGTAGGATGAAGTCATGAAAATTTTTGGTCACGTCATTCATGGCGCGGCGGTTGGCCGGACGCTTGGGTATCCCACAATTAATCTGGCTTATGAAACCGGAGTGACGTTAAAGACCGGGGTTTGGGGTGGCGTCGCGCGATTTGACGGCGCGGAAAATCTGGCCGCCATTGTCATTGGCGGAGATTTTGAAAAAACGGCGCCGTTAAAATTGGAGGCGCATCTCCTTGACTTTACGGGTGACTTATATGGTAAGGTGGTAGAGTTGGAGTTGCTTTTTTTTGTGCGGCCTTTGGCGCGATTTTCCGACGGCGAACGGGAGAAATTAATCGCGCAGATTGCCGCCGATATTCAAAAGATTAAATATGTTCACGGGAATCGTTACGGACATGGGGGTCATTAAGGATATTCGGGAGCAGGGTGAAGGAAGACGTTTCACGATTGAAGCGTCGGCGACCGCTCCGAAAACCCACATCGGCCAGAGCATCAGTGTTTCCGGTGTCTGTTTGACTTGCGTGGAACGCAATGAAACAACTTTTTCCCTTGATTTGATGCCGGAGACAATGCGTCACACTTTTTTTGGTCGCAGTGTTATTGGGGATACCGTTAATTTGGAATTGCCGATGGCTTTGGGCGATGAGCTCGGCGGGCATTTGGTTTACGGACACGTTGACGGGGTGGGGGAGATTGTGAAAATTTTGCCGGAAAGTGAAGCAATTATCATGACCGTGCGAATGCCGCCGCCGTTGGTCCGTTACACGGCCATGAAAGGATCCATTGCCTGGGATGGCGTCAGTTTGACGATTATGGGCCTTGACGGCGCGGATGTTTCCGTCTCGCTGGTGCAGTATACTTTGGAGCACACCACTTTGGGCCGGAAAAAAGTTGGCGATCCCATGCACCTTGAGACGGATATGATATTGAAGTACTTGGGGACGCTTTATGAAAGGTATGCAATCGGACAGAACATGGAGTCCGGAATTTAAAACGAATAATTAAAGAAGAGTAAAGCGCAAATGGCGATCTTGACCAGTTTGAAGAGTATCCGGTGAATGGCATTCTTGATTGAAGAACACGCCAGTCGCAGGATACTATTCAAACAAACTCGCCATTTGCAACTCGCCATTTGCGCTTTACTCTTCAATCACATTATGAAACACGGATTTTTTCAAAACCTGGACGGTCAAGGTTTAAAGTTCGCCATGGCCGTGGCCAATTTTAATAAAGACATCACCGAGCGGCTGGAAAAATGGTGCGTGCGCGGGCTTACGGACGCCGGGGTCGCGGAAAAAGATATCGCGATTGAACATGTCCCCGGATCATTTGAATTGCCGCTGACTTGCCAGCAGTTTGCCAAGAGCGGGAAATATGACGCCGTCATTGCCATTGGCTGTTTGATCAAGGGTGAGACCATGCATTTTGAATATCTGGCTGACGCCACCTTTAACGGACTCGTGCGGGCCGCGTTAGACAGCGACGTGCCGGTTATCTGCGGTGTGCTCACTTGCTTAAACAAGGAACAGGCGGAAGCGCGTTCAAAAGACAGTGAAGAAAGTTCGGCCTACGGCTGGGCCAAGGCGGCCATTGAGATGGCGTATTCAATGCGGAAGGACTAGCAACGATACCAATATACGAATGGGTGCTAATAATACGAATACATATGGAGGGAAAATTGACTATCTATTTGGTTGCGTTTCACATTGATTACCAAGTAATTTTATCCGCAAAATATGAAAATTATGAAGTCAATCATCCTTTATTACTCACCAAACGATCAATTTTCTGCTGACTTAAGATATTTCTTAAAAAGTCTTCAGCTTGATTTTGAAGAGCATGATGTAACTTTGGATGAAAAAGCATCTGAGGAAGCAGAAAAGAAATCAGGACAGCTCGGTCTGCCTGTGCTTGAGATTGACAGCGAGATTATTGTAGGATTTGACAAAGAAAGAGTACTCGGCGTCTTAAAGAGCCCAAAGTTGATTTAGTCAATGAATTCTATGATAGACGCAGAAAAACCGTAAATCACAGAATTAAAAAAAGAAGAACTTCACCAAGAAATTCTTGCCAAGATTGTCAAAGGTAAATTTTTTATTAACGACCTTTTTCAAATTCCTCCTGATTTTCACAAAGAAATTGCCTTAAAACTGTTTGAAGCAGGGAGAGGATATGCAGTGGCTTATAACCTTGAAAAATTCCAAGGCCTTGACCACAAAGAAATTGCCTTAAAACTGTTTGAAGCAGGGAGCGGATATGCAGTGGCTTATAACCTTGAAAAATTCCAAGGCCTTGACCACAAAGAAATTGCCTTAAAACTGTTTGAAGCAG
>JACTTX010000019.1 GCA_015661005.1 Candidatus Magasanikiibacteriota bacterium | reverse complement strand
CCGCCGTAACTCACGAAGGGCAAAGTCAGTCCCGTCACCGGCACGATACCAATGGCGGCGCCGATATTCACCATCATCTGCAAAAAAATCACGACGGCTATGGCGAGCGGCGCCAACATCGTGAAGTCATCATGCCCGCGGCGGGCCAACAGAATGAGCCGCCAGAGAAAAACGGCAAAAAGCGCCAACACAAAAAGCACGCCAAGGAGACCCAACTCTTCAGCAATCACGGAAAAAATAAAATCAGTTTGCGACTCGGGCAAAAATTTAAGCTGGGACTGGGAACCAAAACCCAAGCCGCGGCCAAAGAGTCGGCCCGAGCCAACGGCAATGATGGATTGATTAATGTTGTAGCCGGCGCCCAAGGAATCGCGGGCCGGATTCAAAAAAGTGCGAACGCGATCTTTTTGGTACGGCTTCAAAACAAAAGCCCAAGCCAAAACGGCGGTCAAGGCCGCCAACAAGGTGAGCGCCAAGAGGAACCAACGCTTTGTCGGTAAAATCCACATCAAAACATACCACGATCCAAACAAGAGCAGGGCCGATCCGAGATCCGGTTGAATGATGACAAGCAAAACCGGCGCGATGATCAAAACTCCGGAGCCGATAATAAACCAGATGCTCGCAAAAATTCTTCCCTGTTTGGCAATGAAGGCGGCCAGCACCAGCACGACCGCGACTTTCATAAATTCCACCGGCTGAAAAGAAAAACCGGCGTAATTAAACCAACCGCGCGTGCCGCGGATGGTAACGCCAAAAAATAAAACCGCGGCCAGCAGGATCAGCCCGGCAACATACCACAAACGCGCCGTGCCGCGGAAAAGTTCCGGCCGGGCGCGGGAGAGAATAAAAACGATAACCACGCCCGCGCCCAAAGCCAGAACCTGTTTTTTGAATTCAAAAAACGGCGCGGACGTGGCGCCAAGCTGACTCAACTCCACGCTGTAGATAGCGGCCAGACCAAAAATTGATAAAAGAAACGGCGCCAAAAAAAGGAGCCAATCAAAGGAGCGCAACGGGGTGATGAGAGATGATAATCGCACAGGCAAACATGATTAAAGAGTGAAGCGCGAATGACGTGTCTGTTGAATAACAATCGGCAAATGGCGTTCTTGTTTTGTGTTGAACAGTGACTGACAAATATCGTGTTGCTTAGAACAAGAACGATATTTGCCAGTTACTGTTCAACTTACACGACATTTGTCGATTGCTATTCAACAGAAAACAAGAACGTCATTCGCGCTCACTCTTCTCTATTCTCTATTCTCTATTCTCATTGCCCCGGCGCCAAGAAATTTGCGGGATCAAAAATATGGGCGTCGGAGAGAATTTCTAACGCCGTAACTGTGCCAAATTTTTTGGGAGTGCGCAAGTCAATCGTGCGCCGCTCATTACTCATCAAACGATCCAGCACCGTGGTTAAAACGCCAACGGTGCGATCTCCGGATTTGAGCAGAACGGCCACGTCAACATTCCAGTATGAGTAGGGCGTGGCATTGGTGATGCTAAAGAGCGCCTGATTGCTGGCCACTAATTCCGTTTCCGCGCCGGGAATATATTTGGCGTCTTCAACCAGGAAATTAGTGCGTTCGGAAACGTAAGCGCTTGGATCCGGCGCGGTATGACGGGAAATCCGGCTCCACTCCAAGCCACTGACGTCCAGCACAGCGTCACTGGGACGCGTTGGGGACTTCAAACCAATTTCCGCCAAGACAAATTTTTGTCCGGGGCTAATGATGATTTCTTTGGGCGTAGTGGCCCCGCCTTCAAAAGTATAACGGAAAGTGAAACGGGCGTACCATTCCGTGTTCAAATTTTCAATTGGCGTCACGATGTCATAAATATCCGTGTCCGCGTCAAAGACCTCCGGCGAATCAATGGAAAGATCCAAGGGCTTATGCGCTTCTTGTGAAGAAGCGGTATTCGGCAAAAGGCGCAACTCTTTTTCATACTGCAACTCCCGCGGCAGTCCAAAGAAAAGATATTCGGTGATGCCGTAAAGCCCGAAACCCAATGTGCCAACCGAGATGACAAGTAACAAAATAATGAGTAGCCGCCGCAAAAAATCATGATGGGTAACGTACCAATAACTCCACTTGAGTTGTTTGGTAGACATTTCCCCTTCAACCGACGGCTTAAATTGGCCGAGACGGTTATCTAAGGATGATTTTTTTGGCGCGGGCGGTGGATTGGGTGTGGCCGAGGGGGATGGCGTTCCGGGTATAGGCATAGGTTGAGGTTATTATACAATGATGCGCAGTTATTTGACATCCCTTGACCGCCATGACGGTGAATGTTATAGTCAACAAAGAATATGTACACTGCAATTACACAAAAAATTCACATCGCGGGGAAAAAAGATTGCCTCCGTGACATTCGCAGATTTTTTAATACTATGATCATGGCATGGAAGCTGAAACAAGATTTTAATAAGTTCAAAGCTGGAAAAGATTGGAGGGTTTTAAATTCGCCGGAAGATTTAGATAAATAGTTAAAAAGCACTAAAGGAGGGTATGCAAATCAATTCTTCGTCGAGATTTGATAGACAGTACAGCAAAATGGAGCCGCGTCTTCAAAAATTAGTGAAACAAAGATTGGAGATTTTAAAAAATGATCCGTTCGATCCACGATTAGGATCGCACAAATTACAAGGCTGGCTAAAAAATTATTACAGTTTCCGGGTGGACTACAAAAACCGAGTAATTTTTAAATTTGAAGACAGTTCAATTTTACTTTTCAGTGTCGGTCAGCATGATATTTATGACTGAAACGCGGCCGACAGCCATTCCTAACAGGCACTTCTTGAACTTTGTCCATCACGCCCACGCGCGCTTCTCCCACCAAAACACCAAGCTCACACTGAATTGCTCCTTAGAGCAAGCTTTCGCGCCTCTTCCAATGAGGAAGCCCAGCTCACGATTGCCGGTAAGCGCGGGACAGTAATACCGACAGCGCCATTTTTATCAAATTCAAAAATGACTTTATAGCCGGTTATCTTTCCCGAGATCCGCTTATGCATACTTAAAGAGAGCATATACATTGCACCTGTATCATTGAACCAGCCGTTGAAGGCGGGCGGATTGTAGCAAAAACGGTAAAAAATACTGTGAAACATGGAGAGAATGGACCGTGGAGAACAGACGAAGAAAATTACAGATTTTTCACAAGCGTTCCAAAGAATGAGAGTGGATGGATATTGGAATTAGGCGGTGTTGCTGAAGGACAAGAGTTACCGATTGAAGTGCAGCACAGAATGATTGAGCGTAGTGATAAAGAAGAAGATGATGTCAGCATGCATATTGAGCCGTCACATCAATTAGAATCGCACCCCACAGATGCTGTTTTTTCTGGTGAGGGAAAAAAATTCAAAAAATCAAAACTGAAAGGCATTGATCGAGACGGAAATATCATAAGTGAATAGTGGCGATATAATAAGTGTTCTGTTTTCATAAACAGGACATTTATTTTTTTAGAATTTACCGCCAAAGGTGAAAATCTTAACAGATTTTCACAGTGAGCTTCGCTCACCAAAAACTTGAAATTGTCAAAGTTCGCCATTTCGGGTCGGAATTTTTGGGGGCTCTGCACCGCCTTCGGCGGCGAAATGCGTTCGAACTGTCTTAAGTATTCAGCACCAGACAAGTGCGCTTTTAATGTCAAATACCCTAGCCTTGTTTCTCATCGCGATTTTTGATACACTGATCACACATTTGACTATGCCCAACAAAGCGCCGAACAAAACCCCGCCGGCCGGATATTCCGCCGCCAACATTCAAGTCTTGGAAGGTTTGGAAGCCGTGCGCCGTCGACCGGGGATGTATATTGGCACCACCGGTGCCGGGGGACTCCATCACCTTATTAAGGAAGTTGTAGACAACTCCATTGATGAGGCCATGGCCGGATACTGCAATCTAATCACGGTGCGCCTTTTACCAAACTCGCAGGTCTCCGTCACGGACAACGGCCGCGGCATTCCGGTTGACATTCACAAAGAATACAAAGTGTCGGCGCTGGAGCTGGTGCTCACTAAACTGCATGCCGGCGGAAAATTCGGCGGCGGCGGATATAAAGTGTCCGGCGGTTTGCACGGCGTTGGCGTTTCCGTGGTTAATGCGCTTTCGGATTGGTTCAAAGCGGAAGTCAAACGCGATGGCAAACTTTGGGCGCAGGAATATAAACGCGGCATCCCCACCGGAAAAGTCAAAGCCATTGGCTCGGCGCACGGAACCGGCACGACCATCACTTTTCTGGCGGACAAATCCATTTTTGAAACGTTGGACTATGACTGGCAAACGGTTTTGGATTATCTGCGCAATCATGCCTACTTGACGCGCGGCGTAAAAATCAGCGCCGTTGATGAACGCGCGCCGGGAACGCGCCAGTCCTACGCTTTTTATTTTGAAGGCGGCATCCGCTCTTATGTTCAGCACTTGAATCACAACAAAGAACCCAAGCATGAAAATATTTTCTTCGTGGAAAAAGACGCGGACAATGTTCATGTGGAAATTGCGCTTCAGTATACTGATGAATTCAAAGAGACGCTCTTGGCTTTCACCAACTCCATTTTGAATCCGGAAGGCGGCACGCACGTGGCCGGTTTCCGCGGCGCCATTACCCGCGTGCTGAACGCTTACGGCCGCGCCAAAGGATTTTTGAAAGAAAAAGATGAAAACTTGACCGGAGAAGATGTGCGCGAGGGTTTAACCGGCGTCATTTCCATTCGCGTGGGAGAACCGCAATTTGAAGGACAGACCAAAGCCAAGCTCGGCAATCCGGAGGTCAAAGGAATTGTGGAGCAGATTTTCGGCGATGCTTTTGCGATTTTTTTGGAAGAGCACCCGCGCGACGCCGAACAGATTATCGGCAAAACAATTTTGGCGGCCCGGGCGCGGCAAGCGGCGCGGGTGGCACGGGAATCGGTTTTGCGCAAAGGCGCTTTAGAAGGATTCACTCTGCCCGGAAAATTGGCGGATTGTTCTTCCAGAGACGCCAGCGAGTCGGAATTATTTTTGGTGGAAGGAGATTCTGCAGGCGGAAGTTGCAAAATGGGGCGTGATCGTAACATCCAGGCAATTCTTCCTTTGCGCGGAAAAATTTTGAACGTGGAACGTTCGCGGCTGGATAAAATTTTGGCGAACAACGAACTCAAAGCGCTGATCATTGCCATGGGCACCAATGTCGGCGAGCAATTTGATATTTCCAAACTGCGGTACAATCGGATTATCATTGCCACTGATGCTGATACTGATGGCGCGCATATCCGCACGCTCCTCCTGACGTTATTCTATAGATATTTTCCGGACCTGGTGACACAAGGCCACATTTATATTGCCCTGCCGCCGCTTTATCGCGTTCAAGTGGGCAAGGAAGTGCGTTACGCTTTTAATGACGCGGAAAAAGAAAAAGTGATTGTGGAGATGACCAAAGCCCACAGCGCGGCTAAGGCGGAAAAAATAAAAACTAAAACGGCGGCCAGTGAAGGAGCGGCGGCCAGCGGCGTTAATGAAGCGGCGGCCGCTGGTGAACCGGAAACCGAAGGCGCGGAAGCCATGATCGTGGGCGGTATCAAAGTGAACATTCAGCGCTACAAAGGTTTGGGTGAAATGAATCCGGATCAACTTTGGGAAACCACCATGGACCCAAAGAGCCGCACTCTGAAACAGGTAACGGTTGATGACGCCGCCAAAGCCGACGAAATTTTTGACATTTTGATGGGCAATGAAGTGGAGCCGCGCAAGCGCTTCATCCAAACCCATGCCAAGGCCGTGAAGAATTTGGATATATGAAAGAGGCGCCGGAGCCGGACAAAAAGCGGCCGCTCGTTTTCACTCCCGAAGAAATTAAATTGCTCCATTTGCCAGAAACCGATCCGGTTTTATTGGAATTGATGCAAAAAAAAGGCATTACCCTTAATCAAGGCGACGTTGAGATTGAAGTGAATGGAGAGCGTCTTTGGCTGGACACCATGGCCGGAGATTTTGGCACGATCACTTACGCCTATCAGCATAATGAACGCCCGGAAGCCAATCGGCGGCGCGTTAATCTGCATGCGCTCACCAAAAAAATCGGCGGAAAAATTTTTGAGGAACTGGATAAAACCGAGGGACGATTTAAGAGCGCGAAAAGAAAATAAATCCGACCCCGCGGCAAGCCGCGGGGTATTACGGGCTGGCAATAATCCGCTCGCGCTCGCATTAAAATCAAAACCACCGCCCATCAAGGGCGGCGGTTTTTAATCGCGCATTTAATCGCGATAATGACGCCATCAATAGAAAAGCGTTGGGCTAACCAACGGCAAACTGCTTACCGTCGTATAAGAAGCCGTGAGGTCCGTCCAAACGATGCCATCCTTAGGTATGGTGATCTTAAGAGTGTCGCCGGAGTTTGCATCTTGCGTATCCATCACTACCACAAATGCCTCCGTGGAGTTGGGAGCGATCGGAAACTCCTTGAAAGCGTAGGAGCTGAACCCGGTCTTGAAGCTTAATGAGACGGACGAGGAAGAACCAAAATTTGAATACCAGACGCCAAGTAAATTATTAGGCGCTGTGTTACCCTTATAGACACCGAGGACTCGCGGCGTTGATTTCTTCTTAATGGTGGAGTTAACTTCAAAATTTATTGCTTTGACCATCATTGGCTTGGCCGTTCCGTTTGCGATATTGAATTTAAATACCGTTGAACTTGGCGCCGCCACTGCCGCGCCGGCTGGCGTACTGGAGGCGAGCGACGCCGTCACCAATGAAAGTGGAGAGACCACCTTAAACTGACTCACCGTATAATCATCAATATCATTGGAAAGGTTCAGGGCGGAAACGCCGTCGCCGTTCGTCACAAAAGAAACGAGCGTCACCCATTTGTCCGTGTATTTATTCTTAAAAACAACATCGTAATAAGGAAACTTATTCCAAGTTATTTTGAGTTTCGGATTTTTCACGATCGCGCTAATTTTGGCGTCGTTATAGGTTGGAGCCGCGAGCGCCGATGACTCCGAGAAAATTAAATAAGCAATTTTAACGGTGGAAGTAGCGGTTATTCCATAACTTGGTATAGGCTTCACCCGAACTTGCTTATCAGATGCTTCAAAAACCGGAGCGTCGGTAGCGAGCTTGTACGGTTTGTTATCAGTGGCCCGCCAGTCATTCCGATAAAAAGGAGTTTTTGGAGGATAACCTAAAGAATAAGACGTGCCCACAAACCAGGGCGTGGGCGTTGCCGCCACGGCTATTTCTTTTCGCCAAGATAATCCAAAGGCCAGGGCTATCACAATGAAAAAGGTGCAAGTGCAAAGAAAAAAAGCAACAGTCGGCTGATGCGCCGACAATTTTTTGCGGCCGGAGACCGGTGCGGGTTTGACCGCTGTGGCGCGACTCATCTTTTTTTTGCGTGCAGGCATATAAAAAAAATAATGAACAAAAGTACGGACATTATAGCACGAGACATCTGCATGGTTGTGGATAAATCGCGATAAATCGCGATTTGACAGCCAAACGGTGGTCTGATACACTACTTTCCATAAAGCCCGGGCAAGGGGCTTTTTAAAAACCAAAGCGGCAACCTTATGAATAAAGTCATTAACTACTTCAAAAGTTCCCTTGAAGAACTGAAAAAAGTTACATGGCCCACGCGCCCGCAGGCCTTGCGGTCAACGGCTATTGTGATTGTGATGAGTGTTGGCATTGCCGTTTTCTTGGGCGTCCTTGATTATATTTTCACTTTTGCCTTTCAATACTTTTTGAAATCGCGATAAATTATGCCAAAACAAACTCTCCAACTCGGCAAACGCTGGTACGTCATTCACACCTATTCCGGTTATGAGGAAAATGTTTCTCGCAATTTGAAACAGCGCATTGAGTCGTTCAATATGCAGGACATGATTATGAACGTGCTCGTGCCAACGGAAAAAAAAATCAAAATCAAAGGCGGCAAGCGGCACATTGTGACGGAAAAAATTTTTCCGGGATATGTTTTGGTGGAAATGATTGTGGATGACAACTCTTGGAACGTGGTGCGCAACACGCCGAACGTTACCGGATTTGTCGGGAGCGGCACCACGCCAACGCCAATGACGGAGGAAGAGGTAAAGTTCTTGCAGAAACGAATGGGCGTGGAGGAACCGAAATATAAAATTGACGTGATCGTCGGATCGCCGGTGCGTATTACGGATGGGCCGTTCAAAAATTTTGAAGGCAAGATCAATGAGATTGATGAGGCGCGCGGCAAGATTAAAGTGCTCGTTTCCATGTTCGGCCGGGAAACGCCGGTGGAACTTGACTTCTTACAGATAAAAAAGATATAACGGCCGAAGCGTACATTTGCCGGTAACTATTCAACACACGCGTCATTTGCGCCTCATTCTTCTCCATCCTCTAATCTCATTTCCTCCCCCAAAATATGGCCAAAAAAATCAAAACCCTAATTAAACTGCAGATTCCGGGAGGCGCCGCCACTCCGGCCCCGCCAATCGGTCCGGCTTTGGGCCAGCACGGCTTGAACATTCAGGATTTTGTGGTGAAGTTCAACGCCGCCACCCAAGACCGCAAAGGAGAAGTAACGCCGGTTGAAATTACGGTCTTTGAGGACCGCACGTTTTCTTTTATCATGAAAACGCCGCCGGTTTCTGAACTCTTGAAGAAAGCGGCAAAAATTGAAAAAGGATCGGGCAAGCCACTGCAGGAAAAAGTCGGCAAAGTTTCCAAAGCCAACGTTAGGGAAATCGCCCTGAAAAAAATGCCGGACTTGAACACGGAAAATATTGACGCCGCCATGCGCATGATTGAAGGCACGGCGCGGCAAATGGGGTTGGAAGTAACCGCGTGAGTGACCGAAGAGTGAAGCGCAAATGAGATTTGTGTGTTGAATAGTTGCTGACAAATGGCGTTCTTGTTCTAAGCAACACGACATTTGTCAGTAACTATTCAACACACACGCTATTTGCCGTTCACTATTCTAAACAAAACGAAACTACATCTACTATGAAACTTGTCCGCAACATCTATCTCTACATCGTCTCGCTCATCACTTTGATCATGATGTTGGTGGCCACGCATTCCTTGATTGACGTTGCTCTGCGCACTTGGGTCTTCACCAAAGTTGACATTGAACAATCGTGTCCGTATGAGCCGTACTATTACGGGCCATATCCGGCCAAGCCGATGGCGGCGGACGGAAAATTGTCGGAAGCGGAACGACTGAAGCTCTGCGAAGAAAATAAAAAACAGCAAACCATTCAAAGAATTTCCGAACGGCAAAGAGAGTTGGTGCGGGATATCGCCCTGCTCTTGATTGGCATTCCCCTCTTCGCCGTCCATATGCTGATTATTCGGAAGGATCGCCGCGAAGACAAAAAACCATTATAAATTAAAAGTGGGAGGCCAGCCGTTTTTAAGACGGCGGCCGCTCGCACCACAAATATGCGCGGAAAAAAATATCTTGCTCAAAAGAAGTCTGTGGATCCAAAAAAGGTCTACACTATTGAAGAAGCCATCGCGATTTTGAAATCCGGCGGCCGAAAATTTGATGAGACAGTGGAGATCCACACCAAACTCGGCATTGATCCGACCAAAGGTGAACAGCTGATCCGCCTCACGTTCACCATGCCGATACCTTTCGGCAAAAGTAAACGGCTGGCCGCATTTGTCGGTGAAGCGGATGAGGCCAAAGCCAAAACTGCCGGCGCGGACTTGGTTGGCGGTGAGGAGCTCATCAATGAAATCGCCAAAACGGAAAAAATTGACTTTGATGTGGCCGTGGCCACGCCCAGCATGATGCCAAAGCTCGCCAAAATTGCCAAAATTCTCGGCCCTAAAGGTTTGATGCCGAATCCGAAAACGGAAACCGTTGGGCCGGACGTGGCCAAAATGATCGGCGAGCTCAAAAAAGGAAAGCATACATTCAAAAATGACGACACCGGCAATTTGCACGTGGCCATCGGAAAATTAGGAATGGCGCCAGCGGATCTCGCCGGAAACATCCGCGCTTTTTTGGAAGTTCTCGCCCGCGCCAAACCGCAAACGTCAAAAGGAATTTTCTTGAAAAATATTTTTTTGACGAGCACCATGGGGCCGTCAATTAAAATAATCGTGTAACGAGCGCGGGTATGCCCCGAACCCGCGACCGTTTCGTCCGAGGTCGCGGGGCGGGACATACCGAGCCCTACGCATATGCGCCCAACTTGGGATGAATACTTTATGAACATCGCCTTTCAAGTGGCGACGCGTTCTAATTGTTTGACGCGCAAAGTCGCGGCGATTATTGCCAAGGACAAAAGAATTATTTCCACCGGCTACAACGGCACGCCAAGGAACACAAGGAACTGCGATGAAGGCGGCTGTGAGCGCTGTAAAAACCGTACTGTCGCCACGGCCGGACAAAAATTGGATGAATGCACCTGTTCGCACGGAGAAGAAAACGCCATTGTCCAAGCGTCCTATCATGGTGTCGCCATTGCCGGTTCAACGCTTTACACCACTTTTTGTCCGTGTCTCATGTGCACAAAAATGATTATCAATGCCGGAATCAAAGAGGTTGTTTTTAACGCCGATTACCCTTTGGCGGAAACGGCGCATCGCTTAATGGATGAAGCCGGTGTGTCACTGCGCCGCTGTTCGATGCGGGCGTATGATGAGAATCGCGGCGCTTATGCGTGAAGTTTTATGAAGGCGGGTGATGTTTTATGAAATTGATCATCGGTTTGGTCGGGCCGCTTTGCGCCGGCAAAGGCACGACCGCCAAATATCTGCAGGAAAAATACGGCGCCGACGTTCATCGTTTTTCAACAATGCTCCGCGATATTTTAAACCGGCTTTTTTTGCCGATCACCCGCGAGACGATGGTTAATTTATCGGAACTCGTCCGCGGCCAATTTGGCGATGATCTGATGAGTAAGGTTATTTCCCGGGAAGTCAGCGCTGACCCGGCGGAGATTGCGGTCGTTGACGGCATTCGTCGGCCGCTTGATCAGAGTAAACTTTTAGAGTTGCCAAACTTTCATTTGGTGGCGATTGACGCGGACAGTCAGACGCGTTACGAGCGGATGGTCAAGCGCGGAGAAAATGAAGATGATCGCGGAAAAACATTTGAGCAATTTACGAATGATCATCAAAAACCGACGGAGGTGCTGATTGCGGACTTGGCAAAAAGCGCGGAAGCGACTCTTGATAACAACGGAACGATTGAAAATTTGTATCGGCAGATTGATGAGCTCTTGAAGCGGTGGCAAATATGATCGTGCGCATCAAACGACTTGACCAAACTCTTCCCCTACCCGAATACCACACCGACGGCGCGGCGGCTTTTGATTTATATTCGCGTGAGGACACCGTCATCGCACCGCGGGAAATAAAACTTCTTCCCTCAAACTTAATTATTGAAGTGCCCGCCGGACATTTTTTAATGATTGCTCCGCGTTCCTCAACGGCCAAAAAAAAATCGCTGATCATTCCTAACTCTCCGGGCGTGATTGACGCGGACTATCACGGGCCTGATGATGAAATTCACATTCAAGTTTATAATTTCTCGGACGCGCCGGTAGAGGTAAAACGCGGTGAACGAATCGCGCAAGGAATAATTATGCCGATTGTCCGCGCGGAATGGGAAGAAGTTTCGGAAATTAACGCGCCCAACCGCGGCGGCTTTGGTTCAACGGGCGGGTATCATGAGGGAGACAAGCTCTCATAAAAACAACTTCTAACCCTATGCCCGAACGCCTATCCCTACCCGAATCCGCAAGAGAGAAGGGGGTGGTGGCAGGCACACAACCATTGCCAACCATAGGTTATTTCTGTACAATACCACCATTGAACTTTCCAATCAGCCATAGACGATGAGGCCACCGCCTCATCGTCTTCAATTTAATAATGAGGTACTCCACCGATTCTACGGAAAAACTCACGAAGGGCTTCTCTTCTGTGTGCACATTAAGGAAGACAAACGAACGGGCGGGAAACATTTTATGTCTGTATTTCCGATTGAGGGTAAAAAAGAAGAAGACCTTCCGCAGTGAAGCTTATAAACTTCGGCCGAAGGTCATCTTCTGTATGCAGAATATCATGCCGTAATTACTTGTCAATATGCCCCAGACCTCCCACGACCGTGAAATCTTCGCCATCACCGGCCTGCCGCCGGAAGTTTTAGCGGTGGCGCTGGCCAAATATTCGCGCTCATTGGAATCAGTGAAAACAACAATCAATGAACTGACCGAAGAAAAATCCGCCGAGTTCCATGAGAAATGGGTTTTGGGATACGGCGACGCCTCCGTGGCGGATATGGCGGTGGTGGCCATGGCTTTGGAAAACGTTTCCATTCTCGCTTCCAAAGTGGTGGAGGACAATCGCCTCGCATCCTATCAGGAAAAATCCACGCGCTATGTGCCTTTTGATCCGACGCGCTACTACAAGCCCGCGGTTTTCATGGAATCGCCCATGCGCCAAACATATTTGGACGCGATTGAACTCCAGATGCGCTCTTATGAGGAAGTGGTGGAAAAAATGACGGCTTTTTACGGCGCCAAATATCCGCGGCCGGCCGAGACCACAGAAAAAATGTACGCCAATAAACTCCGCGCTCGCGCCTTGGACATTGGCCGTTATCTTTTGCCAACGGCTACGCTCACCAATTTCGGGATGATTATGTCGGCGCGGGCCTTGCGGAACGCCATTGCCAAAATGATAGCCCATCCTTGCGCTGAAGTGCAGGCCATTGGCATTGAAATTCAGCGCGCCGCCACCGGCGCCTCTTACAATCCGCAATCGCAAAAATTGGAACCGATTTTTGAGCGGCTGATGAATCATTCCGATCCGGAGGTGCGGGCCCTCACGGAAGAATTGGTCAAAGGCGTGAAACTGCAAGTCAAAGGCGCGCCCACTTTAATTAAATTCACGGAACCAAAAGAATATCTGGCCAAGAAAAAAATCACCGCCGCGCATTTTGTGGAAAGATATTTTGGAGAAGCGGGCGACGGCAAATTTGAAGATGAGCCGCGCGTTGATTTTTACGGCGAACATCTCACGCCGGAAGATGAACTGGTGACAACGCTCCTTTATCCGGAAAGCGGCCTCTCGTTCCGGAAAATCGCGGAGAGAGTCCGCGCCATGACCGCGGAACAAAAACGGGAAATCATTGACGCTGTGCAAAAAGAGCGCGGGCCGCATGACAACTGCTCACGGGAGTTTGAAGTTGGAAATTATTTTATCTTTGACACCTTGATGGACTACGGCGCTTTCCGCGATCTGCAACGGCACCGTCTAACAACGCAGATCAATCAGGAATTAAACACCCGCCACGGTTATGAAATCCCGCGGGATTTAGCCGAAGCCGGTCTTCTGCCGCTCTATGAGGAAGTGATGGAGAAAAACCGCGTAGCGTTTAGAACATTGGCGGAGGTGAATTTGCCGGAAGCGCGTTATGTTTTGGCCATGGCTTGGCGCAAACGCACAATTTTCAAAATGAATCTTCGGGAACTGCATCATTTTGTGGAGCTGCGCTCAAAATCCGGCGGACATTTTTCTTATCGCGCTTTGGTTTATGAAATGTATGAGCAAGTGAAAGCGCGGCATCCGTTGCTCATGGAACACTTACGCGCCGTCAAAATGAATTTTGACGAGGATTTTTATCAGCGGTGAAACGCGCCGCTCCGCTTTGCCTTTTTTCCGATATCCCGTTACAATTCTTGCGTATGTTCATCATGGTTGACGGGGTTGACGGCTCGGGAAAATCAACGGTCATTGGGGCGTGGCGGGAGATGCTGACGGAAAAAAATCAGCGTCTTTTTGATCTCAAAGATTTTTGCAAAAAAAACGGACGACTGCCTTTGCCGAAAGATGGCGCGGACGCCGACGTAATTTTTTCCGGCGAACCAACGTCGGTTTGGATTGGCGGCGCCGTTCGCGAAGAAATGATCAAAACCGGCGCCAATTATTCCGCCAGCGCCATTGCCACCGCGTTCTCTTTGGATCGTCTCGTTCTCTATTCGCGATTTTTAAATCCACTGCGGGCGAGCGGTAAACTCATCATTCAAGACCGTGGCGTATCCTCTTCTATTGCCTATCAACCCATTCAATCGCCGGACATTGATTTGGATTTTGTTTTGTCATTGGAAGGAAATCAATTTGCTTTGGAGCATAAGCCGGATGTTCTATTGATTTGTCAGGTGACGCCGGAGACGGCCATTCAGCGCCTTTCCGGCCGCACTGATAAAAAAGACAACGCCATTTTTGAACGCGCCGAATTTTTGGCAAAATTGGCGGCGCGATACGAAAGCGATTGGTTTAGAGAATTGTTTGAAGCGCGCGGCACAAAGGTGATGGTCTTTAACGGCGAGACAGATTTGGTTACAATGAAGAAGGAAGCGCGAGATAAATTGCAAGAGTTATTGGAAATGTAAACATAAAACATGAAACATAAAACATTTTCTTAAAGGAATGCGGCCGAAAGCCGCACCTTGACGTACTGTTTTATGTTGTAGGTTATAGGTTATCTGCTATGAAACTTGAACCAATCATCGGTTTGGAAATCCACGTTCAGCTCAAAACAAAATCAAAAATGTTTTGCGGTTGCGCCAATGTGGCGGACGGCGCCGCGCCGCCGAATTCCGTCATCTGTCCCATCTGCACGGGACAGCCGGGCGCGCTTCCCTCTCCCAACGCCGCGGCCATAGAAATGGGCGTCAAGGCATCATTAGCGCTTGGCTGTAAAATAACGCCGCTCTCCAAATTTGATCGCAAGCATTATTTTTATCCGGATCTGCCCAAGGGCTACCAAATTTCCCAGTATGACCAGCCGGTCGGCGTTAAGGGCGCCGTGCCGGTAACGGTAGCGGGCGTAAAAAAAACTATTCGCATCACCCGTTTGCACTTGGAAGAAGACGCCGCCAAACTTTGGCACGATCCCGCCGGCCACACCCTCGTTGATTTTAATCGCGCCGGCACGCCGCTGGCGGAAATCGTGACCGAGCCGGATTTTGAATCAGCGGCCGAAGCCAAAGCGTTTCTGACGGAACTGCGTCTGATTATGCGCACCATCGGCGTCTCCGACGCGGAAATGGAAAAAGGACAACTGCGCTGTGACGCCAACATCTCTTTGCGGCCGGTTGGTGAAAAAAATTTGCACGCCAAAACGGAAATAAAAAATCTGAACTCGTTTCGTTCCGTGGAACGGGCTTTGGAATATGAAATGAAACGGCAAACCAAACTCTGGGAAGAGGGACTGCCGCCCACACAAACCTCCACCCGCGGCTGGGATGATGTGGCCATGAAAACCGTTGACCAACGCCGCAAGGAAGAAGCCCACGATTACCGTTACTTTCCCGAGCCGGACATTCCGCCAATGAATTTAAAAACGTTAGAAAAAAAAATCAAACCTATGATGCCAGAATTGCCCGAACAAAAACGTCAACGCTTTGTTGATGAGTATAGTTTCTCCCTCGCCGACGCCAAAATTTTGACGGCGGATTCCGCGCTGGCGGATTTCACGGAACATGTTTTTTCAGAATTGATTGAGTGGCTGCGTTCTTTGGAGGAAGTTGAAGGTTCGGTTGAGGATCAGAAAAAGCGTTATAACACCCGCTTGGCGCAAATTGTCGGTTCGTGGATCACCACCCGTCTCTTGGGTACCTTGGAAGAACGCAAAGGAAATATCCGCACCATGAAAATCACGCCGGAGAATTTTGCGGAATTGATCGCGCTCGTTTATGAACGCAAAGTCAATCAGCAATCAGCAATGATAATTTTGGAAACAATGCTGGAGGCCGGTAAAGATCCAACACAGATTATGGAAGACAAAGGTTTGGGCGCCGTGACTGATGATGCGCTGATTGATCGCGCCGTGCAAAATGTTTTGAAAGCGTTTAAACCGCAAGTGGAACAATACAAAAATGGAAAAAAAGAGGTCTTCCAATTTTTAGTCGGGATGGTGATGAAGGAAACGGAAGGCAAGGCGGACGTCACACTGGTGCGGGAAAAGTTGGAGGGGGCGCTGGGTTAAGGCACCCGGCATCTTTTAGAAACCGGCGCGCTTTTCAAAACGGAATATCTTTGAGCATGATTGACGGCTTGGTTTGTTTTATTGACGCCGTGGCTTTTGGTTTTCCGGCGGCGGAGACACTACTGATGGAGCTTGTGGCGGCGCCCGCGGTCTGAATAATACTGGCGCCGCGTTTCACACCGCCTCCAAGTTGCGCAATGGACGCCACGGCCGCGGGCCGCGTAACGGCGCTCACGGCGTTTTCTTCTGCCGCCACTTCCTGTTTGAATTCCGCCATCCGATCCTCCTTTCTTTGCGTAGAAATTGTATCCCGCACTCTTAAAACCCGCGCTTCTTCTTTTTGAAATTTGAGGCCGGCGTGTTCACCCAAAACCCCGGCCTCTTTGAGTTTGGAGACGGCCCGCCGCGCGTCTTCCCGCTTAACGTGCCCGCCCTCAAAAAGTTTGCCCATTCCGGCTTTGGCCAAAACGTGTTGGGCTTGTTGCATTTTTTTTCCGGCCAAATGGCCGAGCACCCGTTTGAATTCCCGATGCGTGAATTTTTGCACGGACGGTCCGGTCAATAATCCCATATGTTTTGAGTATACCATGCTTGCCGCCTGGCACCCACTTGATGCTTTTATCTCTTTTGAACCAGCGCATCTGGCGTCGCGCGTATTCGTGCGTTGCCGCTTTAATTTTCACGATGGGCTCACCGGCCGCGAGTTCCCGATATCCGAGCGATGTCATCGCCGGTACATTTGCCCCATATTTTTTTACTAACCGCCGAACTTCTTTTAGCCAACCATCCCGCATCATTTTGTCCACGCGCTTATCAATTCGTTCAAAAAGTTTTTTCCGCGGCCAAGCAAGACCAAACTGAAGCACATTATATTCCGAGGCGGTTTTTTTCTGCGTTTCCGCCAAAGGTTCACCAGTTGGCATAATAATTTCCAAATACCGCGCGAGACGCCGACGGTTTTTATCCTGTCCGTCTTTAAGAAGTTGAGTCGCTGTTTGCGGATCACGCCGCTTCAACATTCGCCAAAGTGTTTTAAGCGGCAAACGTTCCAAGCGAGCGCGCAATTTCAAATCCGGCGCTGGCGGAAATACCAAGTTATCCACAACCCCGGAAATATAAAGTCCGGTGCCGCCCACTAAAATTGGCAAATGCCCGCGGCTAATAATCCCGTCAATGACACGGCGGGCGTATTTTTGAAAATCGGCGGCGGAAAAACGGACAGTGGGCGGAATGAGATCAAAACCGAAGTGCGGCACACCATCAACAATGCGGCCAGAATCTGCGCGGCCGGATGCCACTGGCCCGCACCAGTCATAGCACGAGCGTGCCAGTGGCATCCGGCCGCTCGTTTTCTGCTGGCCGCGCAGTAATGGTTTCCCTGTTCCAATCGTAAAATCGCGGTAAATCTGCCGGGAATCCGCATTCAAAACTTCACCGTTAAATTTTTTTGCCAAAAAAATCGCGACATCAGTTTTGCCGGATGCCGTTGGCCCGACGATGGTGATCAAGAGGGGTTTAGACGGAGCCCACATGTCCAAATTCTGTCGTGGATTCAGTCCTATTGAATTTTTCTAAAATTAGAGCCATCTGCACTCACTCGATATTTCTCCTCTTGATTGCTACGCATAAGCTCCAATTCTCCATCTTTCCATTCAATGGAATAAAAAGGACTGCCACTCTGCAAATTGGCAACTGACCTTGAACGTCCAGTTTCTAGATTCAGAACATAAACATTGCTTTCCCCGGTAAATTCTTCATCATGGAATAATCCCACACCAAATGATTTTGAATCTAGAGCAATATAAGCGAGAAACTTGCTGTCGGGAGAAAAGGAAAAACTAAAAACCGTCGGGCCATTTTTATCACGCAAACGACTTATTGTGCGACCTGATGGCAAATCGCGTACAATGATATTTTCAACGATCGGATCCTTCACCTTATCTCGCTCCCCAACTATGTCGAACTGCAAATTTTTGGATAACCCATGAGATACTCCATAATTCGTTATAACACCATTTTTGAGATTCAATAACCGCAACGTCACCCTCTCCGGCCAATATCCTGATGTGTCCAACCCATCGCCTGGCGACACCCCACCTGTTTCCCTAACATATTCCGCGTAATTAACGATAGCGGTATTCGTCGCAAAATTGCCGAGCTTATAAGAGCCGACGACATCCGAAGAAGGGTCAGTAGGTTCTACGAAACTATCGACCACATGATATCCACTTCCGTCAATCCCCGAAAAATATATAGTTGAAAACCATCCTTTACCACCACCACTAATAGGAAGCAAATAACTTTGTGCCCAAGCAATGCTCTGACAATCCGCAGATAAGGCTACATTGCTTGCATCAAATGGCATAAAGCGATTTTTTATTGGTATGCGCGTGAATTCCAACTGTGTGCCATCAATAAGAATAACGTATGATTCAGAGTCCTTTTTAACAGCAACTTTCTTCGCACACATATTAACTCCTGATGTCGCTCCCTCACTACCTACGCTAGGGGCTACTATTTCTTTTTTTTGTAACTGTGCAACTTGGCCCTGCAAACTATTAAACTGTAATGAATTTTGCCACGCATAAACACCACCACCAATGACAATAGCCGTAATGACGAAAGTAAAAATAACCGGCCAAATTTTTTTGAATTGAGAAACCGTTACACTAGATTTTAGATCATTATAGTTCATATTTAAATATACTGTGGATAATTTTTTTTATTAAATTTATCTAATAAAGCTTAACATAGTACACCCCCTTGACACAAGGGGGTACAACGTGTTAGAGTATCCGGTCAAACCTGCCCATGGTGGGCGGGCGTGTTCTTCAAAGGAGGTTACCATGTCTTACGAGGGCAAAAGCGCCCTTGAAGGCCGGGTAACCTTCAAGAGCGCGGCGTTCGGAATTTTTCTGCACCACATCAGCATCGCCACAGAAGACGGGGCGCTGAAATGTGGAAAGATTACGGCCTTCGGGCCAACCGAGGCCTTCACCCGTCAGGTCGTCAAAGACCTGATCGTGATCAGCCGCGAAAAAAATGCCCAGCTCGTTGACCTGGACAGCGACCATAACGTCGTTCAGGCCATCACGTTCCGGGAGGGGGAAGACGTCGTGGAGATTGAGGTCATCAGAGATGATGACGAGCGCCTGAAATATACGGCAACACTCCACCTCGTCCGCCGCAACAAGGAAACGGATGAGCTTTATTTTGGACGGCTGCAGGCCATCTGGGAGGAGCTCAAAGAACGCATCGGACCGCTCGAGATCGAGCGCCCACCGAAAAGAAGAGAGATTCTTTGGCCGACCCCATG
>JACTTX010000018.1 GCA_015661005.1 Candidatus Magasanikiibacteriota bacterium | reverse complement strand
AAAAAGAACTGGGCTTCAATGGTCATGCCTTTTTAGGAGCCCTTAAACAAAGAGAAAACGCTGAACGCCGCCATGATCAAAAAGCGATTGATGAATTTGAGAGTAAACTGCGGCTGATGGAGCGGAAAATTATACCAATAATGCCTCAATACGGAGCCCCCAAACTTCTGGCGGAACTGCGCGCAGCCCGCACGGCCCGGGCCAGAGAAATTTCCGTGCCGGGGATGGTGCCGGGAGCGGCGCGTCGTTATGAAGCCGACCGCGCGGGAACGGCGGTGGAAACGCCCGCTCGTCGAAAAGCTAAACTAATTCTCTCGCCAGACCAAATGAAAACCATGCGGGCCGAACTCGTCAAGACGGCAACGGTTGAACTGCCAATTATAAAAAAAGTTGATCAGGAACTTAGCCGACAGGCAAAAGTTGATGCTGAATCTCGCGCGGAAGCGGATGCTGAAAATAAATTATTCGCCGACATTGCGGCGGAACTCAAGAGCAATCCCGCACTCCGAGCCGAAATGGGAACAATCATCAGAGAAGATGAAATTGATGGTGAACAATTTTTGTTTGAGATTGAGCATCAGGGAATCCTCGCCGGTGAAATTAGTGAATTGGAAAAAAGAATTTCTAGTCAAAAAGCCAAAAGCGGCGTTTTTCGCCGCCTCCTTGGATATGGCCCGGGTTCGGTACGAGAGTTGAAAAATCAGCTTAAAGAAAAACAAAGAGACAAAGCCGTCGCCGACAAAGTTATTGACGCCTGGAAAGAGATGGCTTTAGGCACGATGTATTCCGGCGCCGCGTATCGCGGTAAAAAAAGCAAAGAGATGACGATGGCGGAGCGGATGCTTAATCGTGCATCTGAACGGCGGGAAGAGGCGTTTGAACGGATGCGGGCAATCGGCGCCGGTCGATGAGATACGGGCCTGTTCCCGATACGAAAAAAATATTTTTGAAAACAGCCCGCGCGGGCTGTTTTCTTTTTTACTTTTCTAAGGGGGGACACTTCTAAGCGCAAAACGATTAGAAGTGTCCCCCTATTTTACGTCCGTTCTTTTATTTCCGCCGCCACGCCCTCTACAAACTCCGCAAAACTTTTGGTAAATTGTTCCGGCTCCCCGCGCCGACGCACGGTCAAAGCTCCGCCATCCATCTCTTTGTCCCCCACCACCAGCATATAAGGAACTTTTTCTTTTTCCGCGTTGCGGATTTTTTTGCCGACGGTTTCTTTGGAGCCATCAACCTCAAATCTCACCCCCCGGCCGCGCAATCGTGTACCCAAAGAAACGGCAAAATCCTGATGGCGATCAGCCACCGGTAAAATTTTCACCTGAACCGGCGCCAGCCAAACCGGAAATGCTCCGGCGTAGTGTTCAATGATGATGCCTAAAAATCTTTCCACGGAACCGGTCAAAGCGCGATGAATCATCACCGGCCGCATCTCCTTGCCTTCAGCATCAACGTATTTGAGGTCAAAACGCTCCGGCAAATTGAAATCAAGCTGGATGGTGGATAATTGCCACTCGCGGCCCAAAGAATCGCGGGCCATAAAGTCCATTTTGGGTCCGTAAAAAGCGGCCTCGCCACGGACGGCTTCAAAGGGCAGAGCAAATTTTTTTAGTAAGCCCTCCAAAACGGCTTCCGCCTTATTCCATACCGCCTCCCCGCCTAAATATTTCTCCGGCGTCAATGGATCCCGCAAAGACAAACGCACGCGGAAAGACAACGCAAAAGTATCCAGAATTTTTTTAATCAATCCCAAAACCAAAGACACTTCATTCTCAATTTGATCCTCTCTAATAAAAGCGTGAGCGTCATCTTGAGTCAAAGAACGAACGCGCGTCAAACCCTGAAGCTGACCGGGTTTTTCATTGCGGTAGAGCGTGGAAAAATCCGCGGTCCGAAAAGGGAGGTCTCGGTAACTGCGCGTTTCCGATTTATAAATTTGCGTGTGGTGCGGACAATTCATTGGTTTGACCGCGTATTCCGCGCTCTCACTTTCATCATTTTCTTTTGACGCCGCGACTTCACCGGCCGCAGGAGTGCCGTGTGTTGAAGAAGAAGGAATCCGAAAAAGATCATCAGTGAACTTGGCGGCGTGTCCGGAAACCACGTAAAGATCCATACGGGTCAGATGCGGCGTCCACACTTCTTCATAACCTAAGGGCTCCTGCAATTCACGCACGAAATTCTGGATGGCGGTGCGCAAACGCATTCCTTTGTGCGTGAAAAGCGGCAAGCCCGGACCAACTAAATCCGAGAAAACAAAAAGCCCAAGCTCGCGGCCGATTTTCCGATGATCGCGTTTTTTTGCTTCTTCAATCATAAAAAGATAATCCGCCAATTCTTTCGGCGTGGCAAAACAAACGCCGTAAATCCGCTGGAGTTGCGGATTGCCTTCTTTCCCGCGCCAATAAGCGCCGGCTAATTTATTCAAAGTGAAGGGGCCAATCTGACGGCTGTGTTCCACGTGCGGGCCGCGGCAGAGATCAACAAAGTCCCCAGTCCGATATATGCTCACTTGATCAACCGCTCCGCCGACATCCTGCAACTCATCGGCCGACATTTTGGTGGTGCCGCGCGTTTTCAAATCCTGCAAAAGTTCCACTTTGTATCCCTGCCCCATTTTGGAAAACAGCGCGATGGCCTCATCAATCGGAAGTTCTTCGCGAATAAATTTTTGATCCTGTTTTTGCAGATGTTGCGCCCGCGCTTCAATGGCTTTCAAATCCGCCTCGCTGACGGGCGTTCCAAATTCAATGTCATAAAAAAAGCCGTTTTCCACCACCGGCCCGATGCCGAGCAAGGACTCCGGATACAATTCCATGACCGCGGCGGCCACTAAATGGGCGGCGGAATGCCGCTGGATTTCAATTGGATGCATAACTTGAAATGACCAATTTAGAAGTGACACCTTTAGAAGTGACACCTACTATAAGCCGACGGTGACCATCACTTTTACCTTTTCTGCGCGATCGGGAAGTTTGGAGAGCCAGCGCGGCGATAATTTTACGACAACGGATTCCACGCCGTCAAGGGACTTCAGCAAATTTTCCACCTCACTCTTGCTCTTCCCCAAAAATTGATCGGCCTTAAAGTTGACGCTCTCCGGATTGAGTTCCAAGACGCCTTCAACATGCACGGCCAAATCCGCGGTCTTGGCGCTCGCGTCGGCGCGCGCCACCGTTACCTTAAACGGCAAATCAGGCAAACGTAAAGTGGCATAAGGCCGACTGTATTTATCGCGCACTTGGGCAACGGCTAACAAACGAACATCCGCCGGATCATACGCCACCACTCGCGCCGTGGCCTTGCCACTGACTGCAAAAGAGCCGGTATTTTGGCCAACGCGCGCGCTTGATGATGTAACAATATCTTGCAAGGACACTTCAAAACCGGTCAACGTTGCGTCCGTTACTTTCTTTTTGGCGGCTTCAACCGCCGCCGCCTTAAGCGCCGTCTCCGTTACGGACGGTATCGCCGCCAAATCCGCATCCGTAATTATTCCCACGGTCTCTTCACCGGAAGATGACGCCTCTTTACTCTCGCCATAAATGACGGTTTGCTTGGACGGAGCCAATCCCGGAATTGTCCACGATGTCGGACCGACGGCAAACGCTTTTCCAATTTTGTCGGCGGCGATCGTGGCCGTGATTTGACCGTTAGCCGGAACCGTCACGTCTGAAGTCAAACGATACAAGATACCTTCCTTGGTCAAAAAACGCGTGGGCTTCACCAGCCCTTGCGCCGAGCCGGTTTTATTGTAGATTGTTACTTTAACGGTAGCATTGGAATCCCGCGCCACACCGGTCTGCGGCTGGAGTGTGGCCGTGGCCGTTATTGGAACTTCCACTACGACACCGGTTGTCTTCCCTTCCGTTTTCTCCGACGCCAGCGCCACCGTAGCATCAAAGGAAACGGTCTGCGGCTTGCCGGTGATGGTGATGGTGGCGTTCTTCATGGAAAAAATCCAAACCACAATGCCAAGCACCACCGCCAAACCCACAAAAGTGATGGCAATTTTTTTGTAAAACGGCACGGGTTGTTGACTGCGATCCACCTTGGCGAGGGCGGCTTCTTCCGATTCCATTTCCGGCATATCGGGTGTTTCAATTTCCGCCGCGATGGGGCGACGCGGTTTGCGCACCGGCTTCTTGGCTTTGCCGAAGCTCTGCGGATCGGGAACCTCGCCGACGGTTTCAAAAATATCATTCAACGCGGATTCTACTTCCGGTTTTATTTTTTCCTCACCGTCCTCGGCGGATTCTGCCGCGACTGTTTCTTCGGTCGGCTCAACATCAGACGTCTCCGCTTCCGGAATTTCTAAAATTTCTTCTTCCTCCGCTTTGACGATTTTTTTCTTTTTGGGCATATAGTTTAGGAATTTGGAATGTGCACTGGTTGACACCCCCTCATCTGTTCGCGATAGTAATGTGCAAATGGCTAATCCGCAACTCTGAACACCTCATCAACGGAAGTCACCCCGTCCAGCGCCTTTAACAGCCCGTCTTGCGCCATGGTGATCATTCCCTGTTTCATGGCCTGGGCTTGAATGTCATATTCGGAGATCCCGCCCCCTAAAATCATTTTCTCAATTTCCGGCGACATCGTAAAGATCTCATAAATCCCAACTCTTCCGCGATATCCCAGACCATTGCACTCATTGCACCCAACCGGCCCAAAAAAATTGAGCGCATTCAGATCAACGGTATAGCCGGACTCCGGCGTCAAAGCGCTCAATTCTTTTTTAACGCGATCCAATTTATCAGCATCAAGTTCCGTCGGCTTCTTGCAAACTTCGCAAAGTTTGCGCACCAGCCGCTGACCGACAATCGCGTTTAAAGCCGGAGCCAATAAAAACGGTTTGACGCCCATGGACATAAAACGGGGAATGGCGCCGGCCGCGGAGTTGGTGTGAATGGTGGAGAGCATCAAGTGTCCGGTCAAAGAAGCTTGAATCGCCGTCTCGGCCGTTTCCAAATCGCGAATTTCTCCGACCATCACGACATTTGGATCTTGGCGCAAAATAGAACGCAAAGCCGCCGCAAAAGTAAAATCTTTGGTGTGATCAATCTGCGATTGGTTGACGCCGGCCAGTTTGTACTCCACCGGATCTTCAATGGTGATGATTTTGACGCCGGGTTTGTTCAGCATTTTCAAAATGGTATAGAGCGTGGTGGTCTTGCCGGAACCGGTTGGGCCGGTGGTGATAATCATCCCGTTGGCTTTTTGCGTCTGCGCCAAGAGCTCTTGATACGCTTTGCCGCGAATACCCAGATCGTCAAAAGTAACGTTCTCGGCCGGCGGTTTCAAAATGCGCATCACCACCGATTCGCCGTAGACCGTGGGCAAAGTGGAGACGCGGACGTCAATCGTGACACCTTTTTGCGTAATACCAAAACGTCCGTCTTGCGGCCGATCCGTCACGTTGATTTTCAAACCGGAAATTAATTTTAAGCGGCTGATGATTTGCTTCCAGCGCTCGTGCGGGAGTCGACTGATCTCATTCAAGATTCCGTCCAAACGAAAACGCACAATGATGTCTTTCTCTTCCGCCTCAATGTGAATATCCGAGGCCCGCAACTTCAAAGCCGCGGCCACGATCATCGCAAAAAATTCCGTGGTGCTGACTTCCTGAACGGTTTTTTGAAGGGTGGGAATGTCGGCAATCACGCCTTCATATCTTTTCAAGTCCTCTTCCGTGAGCTCAACGCCCTTCGGCAATTCCAGCGTTTTAGGCAAAGCGGCGTAAAGTTTCATTGCCTTCTCAAAACTTTCCGCGGAAATCAAGTACACGATTGACTTGGCTTTGTGCCGTTCCCCAAGTTGATAAGCGAGATCCTGAACTTTTTCATTTTGCGGATCCGGCGCCGCCAAACGCAACTCTTCCGGTGTGGAATAAAAACAAATGACCTGTACCGCCGCCGCCTGCTCCTCCGGAATCAGCGCCAATGATTCCGGCACAATCGGAAATTTTCGCAAATCAATATAAGGAACGCCCAGCGCCAAGGCTTTATTCATTGTGGCTTGTTCCGCTCCGGCTTTGCCCAAGGCGCCAAGTTTTTCCGCCAATTTTTCTTCAGCGGCGCCGGAAGCGAGTGTAATTTTAGACGCACCATCCATATTTATTCGTATCGTTTAAGGATGGTAAAAAAATCTCAAAACTTTACTGACAATGTGTCCTTGTCGGAATTGATTCCAAACGCCAACCCAAGTCAGCATTTCAAAAGTCATGGCAATACCGTTCACAATCGCGATGATAATGGCGTAGACCAAAAGGGAAACAACGAGCAGAAATGAGAGCAACGCTTGCGCGCCGATGGAACTAAAGAGCACGGTCAAAAAGTAGAACGGATAAGCGACCAAGAGAAAGGAAACGGCGGTGGCGAGCAAAATCACCAAGTCCAGAGCAAAAAGAATAACAGCCACTTCAAAGGACGCCAACCAATGTTTAATGAGCATCTGCCAGGCGTCTTTAAGAGCCGTGGCGAGCGGGCGTTTCTCCAGCACCACCGAGCAGATTGCAAAAAATATCATGAAAGAAATTAAAATGGAGACAACGGCCACGATGATAAAAACCGGCGCAAAAATCCAGGGACGCGATCCGACGGCGCCCGGAGCGAGCGACCACCAGGGAAGGACGAGCAAGATCATCAAAAACACGGTCACCAAACGCCGCAAAAGATTTAGGGAAAAGACCGGCCAAAAATGTTCGCTCCCTTGTCGCCAAGCGGCGCGGAAAGAATATTGTTTGCTGAAATTGAGTTTATGCGCGGCAGAAATCAGCGCCGCCTGTCCGGTAACGCTCGCGTAAATAAAAGCCACCAACAAAATCACGGCGAGGAGAAAAATAAAGACCAACACGAGCGTGTCTTTCATTGTCGGCCCGCCCAAAAAATCAGCGAGCGGAGAAAAAGCGCCGGTGGTGTAACCAAAGGCGGCGCGCATCAAGGGTTGGCCGGTGGCCACGTCAGCGGCGCGAGTGATCAACTCCGCGGCGCCTAAGTGTCCAAGAAAGGACGCGAGGATCCCGAGAATCCAGAGAGAAGGATGACGGAAAGTATGCCGTAAAGCATCTTTCAAAATGGGGCGATAGATTGGTTCGGACATATATTAAGGAGCTAAATTATAATAGAAGTATATCATAACGGCAGAAAAAACGACAAGGATTAAACCGCGCCATGTGAAGCGCAAATATCGTGTTGCTTAGAACAAGAACGAGGTTTGTTCCTTTCCATTCTTCAGTCCCCAGCTTCCAATTTCCAGCTTTTAAACCACGGGCTTCTCCACCCCCTCCTCTTTCATTATCTTTTCAAACTCCCCTTGCTCCAATGTCTCTCTTTTCAAAAGTTCCTGCGCCAGACGGTCAAGGCCGACGCGGTAATCTTTCACGATTCGCGCCGCCTCGGCCCGCGCCTCGCTCACCAATTTTTCAATTTCAGCGTCAATCCTCTCCGCCATTTTCTCCGAGTAATCGCGCTGTTCAGTTATTTCCCGACCAAGAAAAATCATTTCTTCATGCTCACCGTAAGTGCGTGGCGCCAATACATCACTCATGCCAAAATCCATCACATACTGGCGCGCCAATTTTGTGGCCATCCGCAAATCCGACGACGGGCCGGTTGACAGTTCATCCGCGCCAAAAACGCTGATCTCCGCCACATAGCCGCCCAAAGCCATCGCGATATCCTCCCGCATTTCTCCGCGCGTGTGAAAATGTTTGTCTTCAGTTGGCATCTTCAAAGTATAACCGCCGGCGTGTCCGCGAGAAATGATGGAAAGCTTGCGAATGGGATCCGTGCGCGGCAAGGCGTGCGAGACCAAAGCATGACCGGCTTCATGGTAAGCCGTAATCCGCCGCTCTTTTTCCGAAATGACGTGACTCCGGCGTTCCGGCCCGAGCAAGACCTTTTCAATGCTTTCCAAAATCTCGTCCGTCGCCACTTGCGTTTTTTCACGGCGCACCGCCAAGATGGATGCCTCATTCAAAAGGTTGGCCAAGTCCGCGCCGGAAAATCCCGGCGTTCTCTCCGCAATCACCCGCAAAGAAACTTCTTCAGCCAACGGTTTATTCTTGGCGTGGATCTTTAAAATTTCCTCGCGCTCATTGATGTCCGGCAGAATTATAGTCACGCGGCGATCAAAACGCCCGGGACGAAGCAGAGCCGGATCCAAAACATCCGGACGATTGGTGGCGGAAATGACAATCACTCCGCTGTTCGGTTCAAAACCGTCCATCTCTACCAAAATTTGATTCAAGGTTTGCTCGCGCTCATCATGCGAACCGCCTAAACCCGCGCCGCGGCGCCGTCCAACAGCGTCAATCTCGTCAATGAAAACAATCGCCGGCGCAATTTTTTTTGCGCGCTGAAAAAGCGAGCGAACTCGACTAGCGCCAACTCCGACAAACATCTCCACAAACTCCGATCCGGACATGTGCAGAAACGGCACACCGGCTTGCCCGGCCACGGCGCGGGCCAGCAATGTTTTACCCGATCCCGGCGGCCCCATCAATAAAACGCCTTTAGGAATTTTGGCGCCCATTTCCGTGAAGCGTTTGGGATTTTTCAAAAATTCCACCACTTCTTCCAATTCCTGTTTGGACTCTTTCATTCCGGCAACATCGGCAAAAGTAACTTTGGGACCTTCTTCCGGTTTTGTTTCCCGCGCCGTGCTTTGTCCAAATCCCAAAGCGCGAGCGTTGGCGCCGGAAACCTGACGCGCCATAAACCAAAGAAGAAGACCGACAAAAAGAATCGGAAGCAGGAACGGCAAAAGTGTGCCGACCCAATACGACGCCCCGCGATCATTCTTGACTTCAATCGGAATTTTTTTGAGCTCCTCCGGTCCGACGCCAAAATTTTTAAGCGTGGTGGAGAGTGAATCCTGATTTTCTTTGAGCACGATTTCTTCCGTGCCGTCATTCAAAGTTACGGCCGCCCGGTCTCCGAGAATATCAATTTTTTTCACCTTGCCTTCGCTGATTTGCGACACGAGCGTGGTGTAATTGACGTTCTCATTTTTTGGTTTGTTGATCTGGAAAGATGACACCACGCCGGCCAACACTAAAAGCACGATGACCAAGATAATAAAATTCTTTAAAAATTGTTTCATACGTATTTCTCCACCGCTTTTTCCGCTTCCGCCAAAAGTTCTTCCTTGCTGGCGGCGCCGGTTGGAACGGCCGGAGCGTTGGCCGCGTTAGTTTCAACCGCGGAAACCGCCGCTGTGTTTTCACCGGTCGCGCTTTCAACAATCGCGCTTTGAATTTTTGCTACCCGCGGCAAACCTTTGACGCCCGGAACTTTAAGCCCCAAGCGGTGCTCGCCCGGATCAATGGACACGATTTCAAATTCCATTATATCGCCAGGCTTGGCGATTGTGCTAATGTCCGTCACCGGTTTGTCCGACAATTCCGAAACGTGGGCCAGCCCATGAATCTCCGGATCCAGCTCCACAAAAAGTCCGAAGGGATTTATTTTCAAAACGCGGCCCATCACTTTTTGTCCCACTTGGTAACGTTCATGAACATTAAGCCACGGATCAGGCGTGAGCCGTTTGATGGACAGGAAAATTTTGGCGCCCTCAATCTGAATGACCTGCGCTTTGACGGCGTCGCCGACTTTAAGAACATCGCGAGGATGATCAATTCTCTGCCAGGCGATTTCCGAAATATGCACCAACCCCTCAACATTTTCCAGCTTCACAAAAGCGCCAAAGGAAGTGATGGCCGAAACCGTGCCTTCCACCACGTCCCCAACGTTAAAGGCCGCGGCTGAAGCGCGCTGAACATCTTCCACAATGGCTTTTTCCGACACAATCAGTTTCCGTTCCTGCTCATCAACATCAATGGCCTTGACGGTCATGGTAACGCCAACAAGCTCTTTCAGTTTCTCCATGATTTTTTGTTTCTCGCCGCCGGCAATCTTCGGATAATGTTCGGCGTTCAATTGCGAGACCGGCAAAAACGCCGGCAGTCCTTCCACAGTTACCAAAAGTCCGCCGCGATTGGCATCGCGAACTTTGACTTCAACAACTTTTCCGCTTTTCACCAGATCACGCGCCGTGTCCCAAGCGCGCGCATTTCCGGCGGCGCGGAAAGAAAGTTCCATTTCCCCGTTTTCATTTTCAATTTCCAAAATGGTGGCTTCCACTTCATCTCCGGGTTTGATGTTGGTGTAAAGGGAGGACTCCTGATAAAGTTGCGGCCCGCGAATAACTCCGCCGGCCACACCGCCAATATCCAAATGCACCTCCCCTTTGTCAACGCTCAAGACCGTTCCTTTGATAACGTCTCCCTCTTTGGGAAGCGGCCGAAATTCTTTTTCCAAGAGTTCGCCAAACGCCGTTAGCGGCGCGTTCTGTGTTTGTGTGTCGCTCATATATTTCCCTCATATATTCCCGCCCTTTTATTAAAGAATAAGTACGCACAGTGTAAATGATGCCACGATTTTTTGCAATGGGGACAAATAATGGTATTCATAAAAAATAATCATACTCTTGTTTGACAGGGCTTGCAACATTTGTTAGCATTCAAGAACACACTTATATAATGAAAGGAATTATACGAAATACTGCTCTGCATGCCTTTGTATTTTTTTTACTTTCTGTTGGGCTTAGTGGAGTTAAAATTAGTGGGGGTATACCAACCCTTTTGCTTGCTGGATTTGTCTTAACACTTATGAATATGACAGTTAGACCTATCCTTACGTTATTAACACTTCCTTTTAACCTTGCGACATTTGGGATGTTTTCGTTTGTCACCAATGCATTCATCTTATATTTATTAACTGTGCTAGTTGTACAGATTCAAATTATTGCTTTTACCTTTTCTGGATTTTCGTTTATGGGGTTTGTTATTCCACAGCTTTATTTAAATACTTTTTTTGCTTTTATTTTTGTTGCTTTTTTATTCTCTCTTATCATGTCGGTAATCGAGTGGTTTATTAAATGATTATGAATAAATCCAGCACCTTTTTTTCAGGAAGTATTGGTTCACACGGAAAAAATAATGACGCTATTCTAAATGGCAAGTCGGGGGTTTTTAAAAAGTTTGTTTGGGGGGAGGTATTGGCACCAGTAATGTAATTAAGGGGTTACGTAAGTACACAAAAAATATAACAGTGGCTGTTTCTATGGCAGACGAAGGCGGGTCTTCCGGTAGATTACGAAGATTATATAATGTACTTCCGCCAGGGGATATAATATCGTGCATGGCAGCGTTTGGTAGCGAGAAAGATGAGTTACTTTCAAAACTTATTACTTATCGTTTTCCCGGAGATAGGTATGGAGAAGATGGTAATCTTTCTGGACACAAATTAGGAAATCTTATTCTGGTTGCGATGCGAGACATTACCGGTAGTTTTGCCAAAAGCATTAAGTTGTTTCAAAAGACATTTGCAATTCCC
>JACTTX010000003.1 GCA_015661005.1 Candidatus Magasanikiibacteriota bacterium | reverse complement strand
ACGCTCGACGGCGGGAATGCGGGAGCGAGCGATCCGACCCAGCGCAAGATGGCCAAAGCCATTAAGCGCGCCCGAACGCTCGGCATGGTGCCGTACGTGCCGGTGCACAAGTAAAAATCCTCCGTAAAATTTCTCCATCGTTATCGTTCAAAGGAAGCCCCGGGCGGGGCTTCCTTTTTGTTTCAAATGTGTTACGATGAGGCCGATATGACAATTATTTCTCGGGACATCTTGAAAAAACGCGCCAAAATTATTTCCGCCATTCGCGATTTTTTTAATATCCGCGATTTTTTGGAAGTGGAAACACCAACTTTGGTGAAGTGTCCGGGGATGGAACCGTATTTGAATCCCTTTGAGACAGTTTTGTGGGATGAACAAGGCCATGAGTTTCCGGCCTATCTCACCACGTCGCCGGAGTATGCCATGAAAAAATTGTTGGCTGGGGGTTTGGAAAAAATTTATTGTTTAGGAAAGGTCTTTAGAAACAATGAGCCGCTTGGCGGCACGCATAATCCCGAGTTCACCATGATTGAGTGGTATCGCATCAAGGCGGATTATTTTGATGTGATGAAAGATGTTGAGGAAATGGTTTTTGAAGTGGCGCGCGTTTTAGGTTTGGGTCCGCAAATAAATTACGCCGGTCGGACGATTGATCTGATGCCACCGTGGACACGCCTGTCCATGAGAGCGGCATGGCAAAAGTATGCCGACGTTAATTTGGATGATTTTTTGGATCGCGGGAAAATGATTATGCTGGCGCGGGAAAAAGGATACGATGCCAAAGATGATGATACTTTTGATGACGCCTTTTTTAGAATTTTTTTGACGGAGATTGAACCGGCGCTCTCCATTGGCGAGCGGCCGGTTTTTTTGTACGATTATCCCGTTCAAATGGCGGCGCTTTCCGAAAAATGCGTTCAAGATCCACATTACGCGCAAAGATTTGAAGTGTACGTCGGCGGTATGGAACTTGGTAACGCTTTTACGGAATTGCGGGATGCGGATGAACAAGAAAGACGTTTGCGAGAGGAACAAGATTTGCGCCGCGCCCTCGGTAAAAAAGTTTTTGAAATTGATCGCGATTTTTTGAACGCTTTGCGCTCCGGTTTTCCGCCAACGGGTGGTATTGCTTTTGGTGTTGATCGGCTGGTGATGTTGCTTTTGAATAAACAAAAAATTGATGAGGTAATTTTTAATTCCACCGGAGAACTTTTTGGAGCATAAAAACACATCTTCTTTCTTCTTGACAATAAACGGAAAACAACATAAATTGAGCGGGCTGTCATGGTGACAGCAGAGCGGTCAAAGGAGGAGACAATGAGCAGTTCCTTCCGCGGCCGCGTGGCGGCCGCACAAACACTGGCTCTGCAAGAGGCGCGTCAGAGCCGCGGTCAGGCCAGTGGATTTGATTTGTTTTTCAAACCACTTCTTGGCCACATCATACTAACTCCTGAAGAAACGGCGGCGCTCTTTCGACAGATGTGTGCGCCAAGCACAGATCCTAAATCGCGCCGTGCCGCCGAAGAAGCGGGCGATGCCTTGCTCCTCCACAACTTAAAAATAATTGTGAAGATGGCGGCTCGTTTCCGGCGATTCAACGTTTCAAAGGATGATTTGGTACAGGTCGGCATGATTGCCTTGTTTTGGCTTCTGCCGCGTTTTGATCCGTCGCGCGGCTCACTGGCGACTTTTATTATGACGCATGTCCGGCGCAGGATGTTCCGCGCCGCCTGCGCCATGAGTAGTCGTTTTCCGTTCAAAATGCCGGATTATGTTCATGTCGCCACGGATGTTCTTGAACGCGTCCATGAGCGTCTTCGGCGTGAACTGGGACGATCACCGATGGAGATAGAAATTCTTGCGGCCTTTAGAAAGGAGACCAATCCGTTTGCAAGCAGACCCCTATCAAAGGGAACCATCCGGTTGGCGATAGGGTTCGCTTTTGGCCACACCTTCCCGCTCGCGGAACGGGATGGCGATGCTTCATCAGACGGAAAAACAACGGCCGAAAGTTTGCACTGGTCACCATCGGAAATGGCGGAAGCCGGTCATGATCTGAAGCGCGCCATTCGGATGATTGACGCGGCGCTGGATTGCGTTGGTGAAAAAGACGCCAAGTACATGCGGGCTCTTTGGGGCGTCCCCGAACTTAACCCGCTTTTGCAGACCGAGGTTGGCCGATTTTTCAGGGTGAGTCGGCAAGCCATCCAGCAAAGTGAATTGCGCGTGCTGAACCAAATGCCGGTTCTCATCTGCGCGCGATGGGCATCCGTTCCGAAGCTCAACACTTTTGGCGAGCTCCTTCATTTCGTCATGTCTTTTGACGAAGGGCCAGCAACGCTTCAACGGCTCCGAAAAATTCAACGTTACGGAAAAGATTATCGTCTTAAGAAAGGAGACAAACGATAGAAGATCGCCCCAACCGGTGGTCTTCTTTGTTTTTAGCATGAAGCGCGTGAAGAGCGCCTTGACCGGAAGGAAAATAGAATATAGAATGTTGAATGTGGAAGATGGAGACCGGAATGTTTGCGGGTGTGAATATCTGTTTGTTCGACACGGGTCCCGCGCCGTCTCTGAAGATAACACTAAGGTGGCGCAAACCCATGTCTAACAAACAGATATTCACACCCTTGATAACATTTATACATTCCAGCCCTCAGTCTCAAGCTTCCAGCTTCTTCCGTATGGCCTCAACATCTGATCTCAAAAAAGGCATTGTCATCCGTTTTAAAGACGGACTTTATGTCGTTACGGAATTTCAGCACGTCAATCCCGGGAAGGGGTCAGCTTTCACGCGCACTCGTCTTAAAAATGTGGCCACCGGCAAGGCGTTGGAAAATACTTTCAAAGCCGTGGAGAGTGTGGAAATCGTGGAGGTGGAGCGGAAAAATATGCAGTATCTTTTCAGCGACGGCCAATTTTATAATTTCATGGACAATACCAGTTATGAGCAGTCGCAGATTGGCGCCGATGTTTTAGGCGATGACGTCAAATTTTTGAAAGAAGGATTGGAAGTGATGGTGCTTTTTTATCAGGGCGCGCCCGTGGCCGTGGAACTGCCGCGGAAAATTGCCTATAAAGTGACAGAAGCGCCGCCGGCCGTGAAAGGTGACACCGCCGGCGGCAACGTGACTAAAGAAGTCGTTTTGGAGAATGGGCTCAAAACACAAGTCCCGATTTTTATCAAAGAAGGAGAAATGGTAGTGGTGAATACTGATACCGGAGAATACGTGGAGCGGCAGAATTAAAAAAATTTTTTGCGCGGAATGGTCACATCATAATTGGCCTTGAGTGAAGTGATGCCGAAACGAAACGTGTTCCAATTATGCTCCGGATTATTGGATTACAAGATAATGCCGATTTTCATAGGCTGGTCAGCTTAAATCCTTTTTCTTTTCCTCGAACTCCTGCTTGTTAATCTCGCCCTTAGCACATCGTTCCTGCAAAATTTCAAGCGCGGATTTTTCACGATTGTGAATGCCGCGCGACCCTCTTGTGAGCCATTTGATAAGCGCGACAATGCCGACGATTATCAGAACCCACCAAAGAACCATAAAAATCCAGCCGAAACCGCCAAAAGGCCCGAATCCCAAATTCATTATATTGTTTGTTGAATTATTACTGCCAAAAGGAGACGACCATCCTCCCCACATCATATTCATCATTGGCATCCAGCCGAGGCTTTCCGCCGGAAAAGCCACCGATGTATCGCACCCTGAAAGACGCTTGCCCATGACGATGTGAATCTGCTCCTCGCCGTCTTCGCCGTGCGTCTGGATCATCATGGCATTCATGGCGGCGTGCGAATCTCCGGTCATTTGCCCCATAAAGTATTCGCCGAGAACTCCAAACTGCTCATCGTCCAAATTCTCGCAAACAATATCTTTGGCTTGCAGTTTATTCCAAAGCTTTTTGCCCTCTTGTTCTTCGCGGGTGATGTGCTCAACGACTTCATTCCAGTCAGCCGCAGAATTGGAAAAACTGCCCATCATCTGGGCATTGGCCATGCCGACAACAACAAAGGTTAATCCAAAAACAGAAATTATAGCGGTAAGTTTTTTCATGTTTTTATTGTAACGAATTTTTTCCCCAAATTGAACAGCATTAATACATTTTGACGAGCTGTAGCAAAAAACTCCCATGCTGGGAGTTTTTTGCGGGAACAGCGAGCGGGAGAGATGAATCCCTCTTGCGCCCCGCGGCCCTCGATTGTGCCCAGTGATGCTCGGCCAAGCTCTCGGTACACCCGTAAGCCAGAATTGCTTTTCACCGCACCCTTCGTCCTTTCGGGCGAATCCACCGCACAAAGGCGGATGGCGGACTCATTACACAACCCTGTTACCGGCTTTCGCCGGTAAATACCGACTCTCGCTATTCCAACATCACTATATCAATTCTTAACGAATTCCAAAAGCGGTTCCTCCCAGTCAAAACAGGTTTCTTTACCTTTTAGTTCGTTGAGCGCTTCAATGCAAGAAGGATTGAGTTTTGTGTATTCTTTAAGCACCTGCACGGTCTCTTCAATAAACCCACCAACAGTGCCATCAGAATCATCAACGCCGCCACGACACAACCTGTCATCAAGCCGCAAAAGCATATCAACCAGAACTTTTGCAGTTTGCTCGCTTACCGGCAACTCGGAAACAATTTTTGATAAACGATTGCACCCTTCAGAGAGAGAACTTTGATACGAAAACCAAATACGAGACGGGCCCTCGTATGATTTGATATACCGCAGGCCAGCGGTGATTGCCTTCTTCGTTGCCGCTAACTCACTCTTGCTTAATTCTCCCAACTCACCACTACAAACAGCTTGAGATACGAGTCGTTTATCTTCGTCACTCATTTTTTTGCCGCCCATCACCACATAAATTGCCACAGCCACCATGTGCTTGCAAAGCGTGTCGTTCTGGCCGAGATAACATTCGCAATGTCCATAATCATACCGGCGCGCCTCAACTGAAACACGATACGGCTTTGTGCCCATTACGACAGCCGAATAAGCACCAATCCCTTCCTTAAACTGCGTTACCTTTCCTTTCTCATATAAATCAACCGCTTTTTCAAAAGTCGGCCCATCGGTTGCGAATTTGATTTTGTCTAAATCATATTTCGGAGACATATTTTCAGTATCCTTAGGGAAAATGGCATCACGGACATAATCAAGAGTAAAATCACTCTGGGTTTCCTTGGGCATATCCATAAGCTCCCGTTCGAGCTCTTTCCGGCGTTCTATAATTTGTTGGCTTGATTCGGTTTCAATACAACTTCGCTTTATCCGCCTGCTGGACCCCCCAGCGGATTTTTCGGGCGGCGGAACCTCAATTTGGGTGGCGGGCGGGGTTAGTTTTGATGATTGCTTAGGTACTCTTTAATTCTATCACGATCCTCATTCTCTTTGTCGCCCTTGAAATAGAGTTCGATAAATTCAACAAGTTGTTCTTGTTCAAAATAGGAATAAACGATACGGAGCGATCGATCGCGAAGCGCGCGGCAGGCCATACGCGCTTTTACAATTTTTACGGTTTGCGAGGAATAAACGGTGACAAAATTTTTTCCAATACCGGTTGGAGTGATCATCAGAATTTTTTTGAATTTTTCCAAATCATCATCAAGCGTTCCGTATTTCTTGAAAAGCCGCTTAAATTCTTTTTCAAATTCTGCAAGAGCATCAAAGTGGCTCATATTCTCTTACGGAGGTTTCTTCAGGTCGGTAGAATACATGCTCGTATTCCAGCGGCTCTCTGTCTTTTGCCGAAACCCACGGCGTATCAAGATGAGACAAAGCGGAAATTTGCGTCGCGGTTAGATTACCAAGACGGTCGATTTCCCAATCAATATGAGCAAGCTCCTGAGCTGAAAGGGCGGATAAATTAAGCGGTTCATTTGGGTTGACAAGATACTTGGTTTGCTCATGCTTATAAAACTTGCTCTTGATCTTCTCCACCTTGCCTTTTTTTTCCAGACGCTCAATAAACTTGGCAAACATCACGGGAGTTGGGCCATAATGATTTTTGATGTATTTTGCGCCAATCAGTTGCTCCTCAAACTTTTCGTAATAGTCAAAATCAATAAAATACAACAGCTTATAGAGTACGGCCTGCCCAATATTCGGCTTACCGCCGATTTTTGCCAGAATATACAAAAGCGTCTGTTCAAACTTTTCCGCCTTCTCTTGCGGGACGCTGATGCGAATTTCGCCCCCGGCTTCTTGTTTTTGTTTCTTTTTGCCATCAATCTTTACAAATACTTTTGCATCTTCTTTTCCCTCCAAAAAATTTTCAAATGAAATATCAAAAACCTCTGCCAATTTCTTGGCTTCGGTAATAGTTAAATCTCGCTCGCCCTGCTCAATTTGCATATAAGTCGGGCGGGAAATTTTAAGCGCAGACCCCAAAAACTCTTGCGTCAAGTTGCGCCTTTTGCGTTGTTCTCGAATAAATTTAGCAAGCATAGTTTTAATTTGATGAATCAGTAATTTTTCCGACCTTTTTCTCTAAACGTTGGATCATATCCCAAACTAATCCATCATATTCTTTAACGTTATGGTTAATACGACTATATCGCCAGTATAGTTGATGCATGTTTTCTTATCAATAGGAATGTAAAGAAGTTATACAGACCCGCCTAAACAAAGAAAGGCGGCCCGATATTTCCGAGCCGCCCTTTCAATTTCAGCGTCAGCGCCAGATCGGTCGCCAAAGTCAAACTCAACCTTCAAACACCGGCACGTCTTCATCGGACGGCGCATTGTCCGCCGCCGCGGCCACGGTGACCAAAGTGCTTTCGCGCTCAACATTTTCCCGTTTGTGAACTTCATCTAACGTGGCTTTTTTTATTTCCGTCATGATGCTCGGGTGTTCGCGCAAAAATTGTTTGGCGTTTTCTCGGCCGACGCCCAATTTTTCCTCACCCCAAACATAAGTATTGCCGCTCTTCTTTAAAACGCCGTACAAAACGGCCGTGTCAATGGTGTCACCGGCCACGGAAATACCTTCATTGTACATGATGTCAAACTCCGTGGTGCGGAACGGCGCCGCCACTTTGTTTTTCACAATTTTTACTTTGACGCGATTGCCAATAACTTTTTCCGCCAGTTTAATTTGCGCGGCGCGACGCACTTCAATGCGCATGGAGGAATAAAATTTCAAAGCCGTGCCGCCGGTGGTTGTTTCCGGATTACCAAAGAAGACGCCAATCTTCATCCGCGTTTGGTTGATGAAGATGACAATCGTTTTGGTCTTGCTGACAATCGCGGTCAATTTCCGGAGGGCCTGGGACATCAGCCGCGCTTGCAAACCCATTTGCGGTTCCCCCATATCACCTTCAATTTCCGCTTTGGGGACCAAGGCCGCCACCGAGTCAATCACCACCACATCAACGGCATTGGAACGCACCAATGTTTCCACAATCTCCAAGGCCTGCTCGCCGGTGTCCGGTTGAGAGATAAAAAGATCATTGACGTTCACGCCGATTTTGCGCGCGTAATCAGGATCCAAGGCATGCTCCGCATCCACAAAAGCCGCAATGCCACCAAGTTTCTGCACTTCCGCCACAATGTGTTGGGCCAAAGTTGTTTTACCGGACGCTTCCGGACCAAAAATTTCAATGACGCGTCCGCGCGGCACGCCGCCAACACCAAGCGCAATGTCCAAGGAGAGACAGCCGGTGGAGACCGCGTCAACGATCATGGCTTTGGCCTCGCCGAATTTCATGATGGAGCCCTCGCCAAAGCGTTCGCGAATTTGATTGATGGCTTCTTCCGCGGCCCGTAATTTTTCCGAGACGTAAGATTTTTCTTTAGACATATTTTTTTAATTCGGACTGGCACGATGATCACGGGGTCGTCACGGGCGAGCAGACCATCGCGTTTATCCGATTAGTAAGTTTATAAAAGAGCGAGGCCTTGGCCCCGCTCATCAGCTGAATTCTTAAAGTGCTACGGCCCGATGACACCAATGGAAACTTTTTCCACCGTGCCTTGCGGCACCTCAAACAGAACTTTTCTCTGCAACTCCGTGGTGCGGCCGTGTTTCTTGGTGGCCTTTATGGTAATGGTATTCACGCCTTCTTGCAAGTCCACCAACTGGCGGAAGGCGCCGCCTTGATCCGAGACCACCTGTTCACCATTGATTTCCAACTGTGCCTCTTTGTCTGATTGTCCTTCCACCACAATTGACGCCACCGTAGTTATGAGTCCGTCCGCCGGTGAACGCAATTCCAATTTTGGCGACCGGACAATGTTGGTGATTTGGAAACCGAGATAACCAAGGAGGGCGAGCGACAGAACGGAGAGCGCCAGTGTCTTTACAATTCCCGGCACATTAGCCATGGCGCGCGGTTCCACCGCGGCGGTCAGAGCGTTTGGTGTGGGCAGTTGATCCCCGACCTCCATTTCATATTGATGCACAAATTCACCGGCGTCAATTCCGAGCGTCTTGGTGTAAAGTTTCAAAAAATGTTTTTGATAAACGCCGGAAGGCAAAGCTTCATAACGGCATTCTTCCAAGGCCTGTAAATATTTTTTCGCGATTCGCGTTTTGGCGGCGAGCACATCCAAAGTAACGCCGCGGCTGGTGCGGGCTTCTTTCAAACGATGACAGACCGCCATTGGCGCTTCCAATTGTTTGGAAGTGAATGTTGTCATAGGATCGCGCTTGGTGGAATATTGAACGGCAAATAGCGTGTTCTCCAAACAAGAACGCTATTGGCCGTTCAATATTCAATTTTTTTGAAATTCTATATCCTCCGGCACGCCGTCGTCTTCAATCTCATCACCCGACGCTTCGGCGTAAGCCAAATCCGCCGCGCCGTCGTTGGCGAGTTCTTCAGGAGAGACCCCTCCGGGGGTCATCATACCATTTTGCCCCTTGAGAGCCAAGATTTCCCGCGGCTTGGCGCCTTCACCTTTGCCCACCACGCCGACCGCCTCCAACTCATCTATGATTCGGGCGGCGCGGGCATAGCCCAATTTCAAACGTCTCTGCAAAAGAGATGTGCTGGCTTTGCCGGATTCAATGACAACTTTTTTGGCTTCCTCAAAAAGCGGATCGCGATCATTGTGAGCGGCCGGACCGAAAACGCTGGTTGAGGCGCCGAACTGCACTTCCACCACGGCCTCATTATATTCCGGCGCGTCATCAGTTTTGAGAAATTCCACCACTCGTTTCATTTCCTCCTCTGATACAAACGCCCCTTGAAGACGTCTTGGTTTGGAAAGTTCAGCGGTGGAAAAGAGCATATCGCCGCGTCCCAATAATTTTTCCGCGCCGCTTGCATCCAAAATTGTGCGCGAGTCAATAATGGAAGCAACGGAAAACGCGATGCGCGTCGGAATGTTGGCTTTCATCAGACCGGTGATGACATCAACGGACGGCCGTTGCGTGGCCACCACCAAGTGAATGCCAACAGCGCGCGCCATTTGCGCCAAACGAATAATTCCGGCTTCCACTTCCGCGGCCGAGGTGGCCATCAGATCCGCCAGCTCATCAATCACAAAAACCAAATACGGCAGAGGATCGTCAGCGATCCGATTGTACGATCCGACATCGCGCCGACCGGCTTTGGCCAGCAATTCAAAACGGCGATCCATTTCTCCAATAGTCCACTTCAAAGCATTCACGGTCCGCGGCACATCCGTAATGACCGGCGTCAGCAAATGCGGAATGCCGTTATATAAAGGAAGCTCCACGCGTTTGGGATCCACCATAATGAAACGCAACTGTTCCGGCGTATTTTGATAAAGCAAACTCAAAATAATGGTGTTGATGCAAACCGTTTTTCCAGAACCGGTGGCGCCAGCAATTAAGAGATGCGGCATGCGCGGCAAATCCGCAAACCAAACTTTTCCGGCCACGTCTTTGCCCAAGGCAATGGACATTCCCGTTTCGCGATTTTTAAATTCATCGGATTCCAAAAGTTCCCGCAAAGTAACGAGCGCCACCCGCTGGTTGGGAACTTCAATGCCGACATACGGCTTCCCGGGAATGGGCGCTTCAATTCTGATGGGATGAGCGGCCAAGGCCAAGGCCAAATCATTATGCAGAGCCGTGATGCGGGAAAGTTTCACTCCGCGCGATGGTTTCAAAGCGTATTGTGTTACGGTTGGTCCAACACGGATTTCTCCCATATCCACTTCAATGCCAAATTGCGAAAGCGTGTCATGAATAAGTTGAGAATTGGCTTTGACGTCTCCGGCCGTTGGTTTGGACTTGGAAGTGATGAGCAACTCAATGCCGGGCAAACGCCAATGCCGTTTCACTTTTGGTTTTGGGAGCGGCATCTGTTTGCCGTCAATCAATTTTTCTTTGTCTTCCTCTTCAATTTCATCATCAAGCGGCTCCTCGGATTCATCCTCCGTCTCCTCTTCTTCCGCGCCGACGTTTTTTTCTTCTTTGGCGTCTTCATCAGCGTCCGGATCAATTTCCCGCGATTCAAAACCGCGAGTATCTTCATACGCGCCATGAACTTTTATTGGCCGCAGAGCGGCCAGTTTTCCGCGCACGCCGCGAGCCAGTTCCATTAGTTTGGAAATGGAAGCGCTGGAAATCAAAATTAAGGACACAATCAAAAGCGCGCCGAGAATAGTTATCGCGCCCCAAAATCCCATTAAGAAAAGAAGCGGATAGGAAAGAGCCACGCCAACTAAACCGCCGCTTTCTCCTTGAAGCGCCGCCGAAATATTTTGTTCAAGCGGCAAACGCAGATGAATAAGGCCGCTCAAAGTGAGCGCCAAGAGTATAAAGCCAATGATGTAAGTTGGACGGTGTTCGGATTCTTTATGGTGGCGCATGATCATAACGGCGAGCCAGATTAAAATCACCGGCACGACATAACGTAAAACGCCAAAGAGCCAAGAGAGCAGATCCTCAAAAAAAGTTCCGACAATGCCGGCCAAGTTGAGAAATGAGAGAACGGATAAAATGGCCAGCACGAACAAAAAAATTACCACCACTCCGCGTTTGATTTGCGGATTGACGGTTGGCGTTGGTTTTTGTTCACGATCGCGCTTTTTATGTTTGTTAGACACAGGCCGCGATTATTATATCAAAGAGTCACAGGCCTTTCCAGCGGTGTTTGACAGTCGCCTTGGCCATGGATTAAAGTAGGGGCAACGGAATTTTTACACTAATAAAAGAAGTTGAAGCGGAAATAAATAAAGGTTTTGAATTAAACAGGGAATACCACAAACCTAAAACATAAGGAATTTGGGCTTCGGGGCATTCATCCTCAGCCATCCGCCTAAAATTCAAAATCTTGACCAGTTTTCTTAATATGGTATACTGTAAATAATTAACTAAACCATATTAAGTATTTGCTATGACTTACCTATCGCCGATCATAAAAAATCGTTTGGAGGAGAAACTGACCAAACTCAATAAGCTCCGCCCCCTGCCAAAATCAGCGGTGCAAAAACTACGAGAAAAATTCCAGATAGAAATGACCTACAATTCAAACGCTATTGAAGGCAACTCTTTAACCTTAAAAGAGACTTTTTTGGTCATCAATGAAGGCGTGACTATAAAAGGCAAACCTTTAAAAGATCACCTAGAGGCCAAAGACCACCAAGCTGCGCTGGAATATTTGTATGATTTGGTAGATAAAGATAAAAAACACACTATTTCTGAAATGCTAATACGAAATTTGCATCAAATTATTATTCAAGAAACGGATAAAGAGTGGGCGGGGAGATATAGAAACGCCAAGGTGATTATTGGCGGAGCTAAACACACCCCTCCGGATGCCTTGCAGGTGCCGCAAAAAATGCGAGATTTAATCGGTTGGCTTAATTTACAAAGAAACAAAATTAGCGTCATTGAACTGTCTGCGTTACTGCATCACAAATTAGTGCACATTCATCCATTTTTTGACGGCAACGGTAGAACCGCGCGACTTACTATGAATTTACTACTAATGAAGGCTGGCTATCCGCTTGTCATTATTTTAAAGAATGATCGCAAAAAATATTATGATGTATTAGATAAAGCTGACAGCGGTAAATACGAACCGCTGGTAAAATTTATCGCTCAATCAATAGAGCGCTCTCTTGATATCTACCTAAAAACATTGACTCCAGCAACTCAAAAACAGGAAAAATTTGCATCACTGACTGAAATATCTAAAAGCACGCCTTTTTCAGCAAAATATCTAAATTTGCTGGCAAGACAAGGTAAACTTGAAGCCCACAAGGAAGACAGGGATTGGCTAACTTCAAAAGAAGCCATTGAGCGATACCTAAAAAACCGAAGCAGGCAACGAAAAAATTAAACGTGCTTGCCAAGAAATTTGCTCACATTTGTTCTTCAATCAGTTGGTGGGATCAACATCAATAATGCGACCAAGCTCACGGACGTAGTGGTTCCGCGTTGGATTGGTAAACAAATAGAGTAAAAGTTTTTGTCATAGCGTGGAACGGAAATTAAACATAACTGTGGTAGATAGTTACTATAATTGCAGTAAGACCAAACCCTGGTTGTCAAACGATATGAGTGTGATTAAAAAACAAACGCGCTGACGGCGCGTTTGTTTGAGTGGGTAAAAATTTATTGGAAACGGCCAACAAGTGGAGCCGTGACTGCGGCGTGATAATGAAAAGATCACTTGGGTGGCAGTCACGGGACTCCGCTCTTTAGCCGTTTGAAGGAACGATCGCTTTCTCATGTCATCTCAACCGAGGTGACCCGGGAAAGCGACGGGAGGCAATTGGCGATTCCTCCCGTATTTGTTTGTGACACCAGCGCGCCGTCGCTGGTTAGGTTAAACGATTCATTTTTCCTCCTCGTTTTGAGTAGAGGTAGCTCTTGCGTAGAAGTACCTCGGAAGTTCCACTCTCAAACCACTTCTTGGAAATGAGTTAAGAGTGGAAGGGAACGATGTTTTGTTCCCTCCGTCGGTGTACACACTCTTTTGGACCGAAGTCCTTGATCCTTGTGGGACCAATTGAGTGCTGTTGTACCCCGACTGTTGGAGAACGCGGTCGCCGCGTCCTCACACTTTTTTGGTTGTGGCCGCCTGGTGGCCGTTCAGGCCTACAGGCGGTAGAGCAAGCGGCGGCTTGCCACCATTTTTCCTCCTTGTTCCCCTAAGGGGGATCTTTCGCCGCAAAAGGGCGGGTTCGTGCCAAATTGTTGCACCGGGGCACTAGCCGGCTCGTTTTTTTTCGCAATCGTAAGTTTGGGGGTGTGCTTAGCTACGTCATCCCCCACCTTCCTTCCTGGCCAATGTGGCCTGTGAATGCCCGCACGCGCGTTGCGTTCGGGCGAAGAAGAAGAACGGTTGGCAGATACTTGATCCACCCGGAAGCCGACACTCAAGTCCGGCATAAACGGCGTCTCACTATGATCTGCCAATCGTCCAAAGCAAAGTCATTCGGCAATAACTTCACTTTGGATGATTGGAGATCAAATTGTGAATAGGGGACGGACAAGCACTCGACCCGCCGCCCCCAGATTCGTGTCCTCAATTTCTTGAGGACGGATCCGGAGGCGAGATGCAGGTCTTTGTCAGCGCAAGCGCCGACGACCACGCGTGGTGAGTTTGAAAGGGGTTGTTGAGCCGAAGCCCAACGAATCCTCCCAAAAACACCGACGATGCCGCGTGAATCCCCCCTTTAGCTGGGGATTACCCCCCGCTAAAGCGAGGTACGCAACACCGTTTTCTCTCCTCCTTGTCCCTCCTCGAGAGGCAAGACATTGTTAAGAACCCAGCACTATAACAGATATCCACAGGTCTGTCAAGTGCTAAAAGGCGCAGAAATTGATTTTTTTGCTTAAATTAGCAGAATCGCGCACAAATTTAACATGATTTGACATTTGACAAAACTTTTTATGCACGCTACACTGTTGCCACCTATCACGGATTTCCGTTGTTTAAGCGGAATTCTGTGTGCAAGGACTTCATGCCCACCTTGCATTCCTCTCTAAAGGAGTAATAAAGTCACTGACCCTCCTCGACAATTGTCGAGGCAGGGATTTTATTGTTGCCTTGGAGAACAGAGAACGGTGATTTGTGAATGGCGTTCTTGATTGAAGAACACGCCATTCACAAATCACCGTTCTCCAATCCCCACTTCTATAAATATGATTTTCAAACGCCAACCCACGATCATCGCCGAACGAAAATATTTCACTAGCTTGCGGGATACGGCGCCGGTCCCGGACTTGATTGAGGTGCAGAAAAATGCTTACGATTGGTTTTTCAAAAAAGGCATTCGCGAACTTTTTGACGAGGTTTCGCCGATCACGGATTTCACCGGCCGGGATTTGGAACTTTCTTTTTTGGATTATTATTTGGACGAACCAAAATTTGATGAAGTGACGAGTCGAGAAAAAAATATTTCTTTTGAAGCGCCTTTGCGCGTCAATGCGCGTCTGGTGAATAAGCGCACTGGTGACGTTAAAGATCAGGAAGTGTACCTTGGTGATTTTCCAATCATGACGCCGCGCGGAACTTTTATTGTGAACGGGATTGAACGGGTGATTGTTTCTCAACTGATTCGTTCGCCGGGCGCATTTTTTACTTCGGAAGCGGCGCGCGGGCGCCGTTATTACGGGGCCAAGATTATTCCGAATCGCGGAGCGTGGATTGAAATTGAAACGGATTTGAATAATGTGCTGTGGGTTAAAGTTGACCGCAAGCGCAAGGTCTCCGCGGCCACGCTTCTGCGGGCTTTCGGTTATGTGAACACGGATGAAATGCGTGAACTGATGAAAGAAGTGAACACTCATCCGCAAATTGATTATGTGGAAATGACGCTGGCCAAAGACGCTTCTACCAATGAAGAGGAGGCGTTGATTGAAGTGTACAGACGCATTCGTCCCGGGGATCTGGCCACGGCGGATAATGCCCGTCAGCTGATTCACGCCATGTTTTTCAATTTTGATCGTTATGATTTGGGACGCGTCGGCCGGTATAAATTCAATCAGCGTTTTGGCATTCCGGAAGCGGAAGCGGATTTGAATTCCAAAGAGCATCGTGTTCTTAAAAAGGAAGATGTTTTGCGCATCATTAAGGAAGTCATTCGTTTGAATGTAACGCAAGAAGATCCGGATGACATTGATCACTTGGGCAACCGCCGCATTCGCGCCGTGGGTGAGTTGGTGCAAAATCGTTTTCGCGTGGGCTTGGCGCGGATGGAGCGCATTGTGAAAGACCGGATGTCAACCTATGACGTCACCACGCTTTCACCAAACAAACTGATCAATGCTCGGCCGGTCATTGGCGCGGTCCGAGAATTTTTCATGTCGTCCCAGCTTTCCCAGTTCATGGATCAAATCAATCCGCTTTCGGAGTTGGAACACAAGCGCCGCCTTTCGGCTCTTGGCCCGGGCGGACTTTCCCGTGATCGCGCCGGTTTTGATGTGCGCGATGTCCACCCGACACACTACGGCCGCATTTGTCCAATTGCCACGCCGGAAGGTCCGAACATCGGACTCGTCGGTCACCTTTCTTCTTATGCTCGCGTCAATGAGTTTGGATTTTTGGAAACGCCGTATAGAAAAGTTTTGCGGGAAGTTCCGAACAAATCAAAATTCACTGTTGGTGAAATTTTGCGTGAGGACATAACTCACAAATCATCGGGAGAAATTATTGGCGCTCGCGGCGTTGCCGTGGATGAGGCAATGGCTAAAAAATTGGAAACGGCGGGTTGGGAAATAATTCCGGTCAAGCCGCGCGTCGGATCGGAAATCGTGTACTTGAACGCTTTTCAGGAAGAAAAAACCATCACCGCTTCTTCCACGGTGCCGGTGGATCTGAACGGTTATTTCACCGGTGAAAAAGCGCCGGTGCGCAAGTTTGGCCACCCGAGTTCCGCGGACGTGGAAGACATTGAATACATTGACGTGGCGTCCAATCAAGTTATTTCCATCGCCACTTCCCTCATTCCCTTTTTGGAACACGATGACGCCACCCGCGCTTTGATGGGCACCAATATGCAACGTCAAGCCGTACCCTGCATCAATCCGGAAGCGCCTATCGTCGGCACCGGAGTGGAGGCCTTGGCCGCCCACAATTCCGGCCACGTTATTTTGGCTGAAGAAGATGGGGAGATTACGGAAATGGATGGCGGGAAAATCGCGCTCTCCGGCAAAAGCGGGAAAACTTACAATTACCGCTTGAATAAATTTTTACGCTCCAACGGATCCACGGCCATCAACCAGCGGCCGATTGTGAACCGCGGGGAGAAAGTTAAAAAAGGACAGCCGCTGGCTGACGGCCCGTCCACCCAAGGCGGAGAGTTGGCGCTCGGACAAAATATTTTGGTGGCCTACATGATTTGGGATGGATACAACTTTGAAGACGCGGTGATTCTTTCCGAACGGCTGGTGCACAATGATCGCTTCTCATCCATTCACATTGAAGATTATTCCACTGATGTTCGGGAAACAAAGCTCGGGCCGGAAGTGGTGACCGCGGACATCCCCAACGTCTCGGAAGAAAAACTGAAAAATTTGGATTCGGAAGGCGTGGTCCGGATTGGCGCGGAAGTGCAGTCCGGGGATATTTTGGTCGGCAAGATTACGCCTAAGGGTGAAACGGAATTGTCGGCGGAAGAAAAATTGTTGCGCGCCATTTTTGGAGAAAAAGCGCGCGATGTTCGCGACTCTTCAAAATATTTAGAGCATGGGGAGCACGGCAAAGTGGTGGATATTAAAATTTTCTCGGCCGAAGCCGGAGACAAGTTGCCGCCGGGCGTCATCAAGACGATTCAGGTCTCGGTGGCGGATATGCGAAAGATTCAAGTCGGAGACAAGGTCGCGGGGCGCCACGGCAACAAAGGCGTCTGCTCGCGCGTCGTGCCCATTGAAGATATGCCGTTTTTGGAAGATGGCACGCCGGTTGACGTTATTCTCTCGCCGCTCGGCGTTATATCGCGTATGAATTTGGGCCAGATTTTGGAAACGCATTTGGGATTGGCGGCCAATGCTTTGGGATATAAAGCGGCAACACCGGTGTTAAACGGCGTTACGGAAGAGCAAATCAAAGGGGAGTTGGAAAAAGCCGGTTTTCCGGTTGAAGGTCAGGTGCAATTATATGACGGTCGCACCGGTGAAGCGTTTGATCGGAAAGTTACGGTTGGTTACACCTATATTTTGAAGTTGAACCACATGGTTGAGGACAAGATTCACCAACGCTCCATCGGGCCGTACTCTTTGATCACCCAACAGCCGTTGGGCGGCAAGGCACAATTTGGCGGCCAGCGTTTTGGTGAAATGGAAGTGTGGGCGCTTGAGGCCTATGGCGCCGCGCATACGCTTCAGGAAATTCTAACCATTAAATCCGACGACGTCCCGGGCCGCGCCAAGGCCTATGAGGCCATCATCAAAGGTGAACCGATCACCAAGATTAATATCCCGGAATCGTTCCATGTGCTCACTCGTGAACTTAAAGGTCTGTCTTTGGACGTGGAGCTTCTGAAGCGCAATGAGGATGGTGTGCTCACCATCGTGGCAGTTGATGTGAAAGAAGAAACCAAAGCCCCGCCGCCAAGATTTAAAGAACCATTGCCGGATGAATAAAGAATCAAGGGGGACAGTTCTAAATGCTTGGCATTTAGAACTGTCCCCATTAGAACTGTCCCCATCAATATGCATGAACCAACAAAAATAATTGACTTTGACGCGATTCGCTTGCGCGTCGCTTCGCCGGAAACAATCCGTCATTGGTCTTACGGTGAAGTGACCAAGCCGGAAACCGTCAACTATCGCACGCAGAAACCGGAAAAGAGCGGACTTTTTGCCGAAGAAATTTTCGGTCCGACCAAGGACTGGGAATGTTATTGCGGCAAGTACAAAAAAATTCGCTACAAAGGAATTGTTTGCGACAAGTGCGGCGTGGAAGTGACGCATTCATTGGTGCGCCGCGAACGCATGGGTCATATTGAATTAGCCACCCCGGTGGCGCACATTTGGTTTTTGCGTTCCATTCCTTCAAAGATCGGGATCGTGTTGGATTTATCCGTGCAGGCGTTGGAAAAAGTCATTTACTTCACCAATTTCATCATCACGGATGTTGATGATGGTTTGAAAGCGGCAACATTGGATCAGTTGCGCCAAGAGTACAAGAGCAAACACAAACAAATTGAAAATGAAGGCAAACAAAAAGCGGATAATGCCGTCGCCAAAGGTGATAATAAAGGCGTGGAAAAATCCAAAGCGGAAATGGAAAAACGTCTGAAGACCTTGGAAGAGGAATTTGTGCAAGTGGAGCATGAGTTGAAGGAACTCGTGCCGATGAAAATTATTTCTGAACAGCAGTATCAGGATATGTCTATGCGCTTTGGGCACGTTTTTGACGCCGGCATCGGCGGGGAAGCCGTGCGCCAATTGCTCGGGCGGTTGGATTTGGAAAAAACCATGGTCGCTTTGAAGACGGAAATTGAGGAAGCCAAGGGCGCCAAGCATGATCGCTTGGTGCGTCGCGCCAAACTTTTGAAGAGTTTGAAAATGAATGGCGTTAAGCCGGAGTGGATGATGCTGAATGTCATTCCGGTCATTCCGCCGGATTTGCGGCCGATGGTGGCCTTGGACGGCGGACGTTTTGCCACTTCGGATTTGAATGATCTTTATCGCCGCGTCATCAACCGCAATAATCGTTTGAAAAAATTGTTGGAGCTCAATGCGCCGGAAGTTATTGTGCGCAATGAAAAGCGGATGTTGCAGGAAGCGGTGGACGCTTTGATTGACAACAATGCCCGTCGCTCCAAAACCGTAACGGCTTCAACCGGCCAAAAGCGCCAGTTGCGTTCCATTGCCGATATTTTGAAAGGTAAACAAGGACGTTTCCGTCAAAATTTGCTGGGCAAACGCACGGACTATTCTGGCCGTTCAGTCATTGTTGTGGGGCCGAACTTGAATATGGATGAGTGCGGTCTGCCAAAACGGATGGCTTTGGAACTTTTTAAGCCGTTTGTGATGAGTGAGATTATCAAACAAGGTCTCGCTCACAATATCCGTAGCGCCTCGCGCATTGTGGAATCCGAACGTGATGAAGTGTGGGATATTCTGGAGGGCATCACGCAGAATACGCGTGTGCTTTTGAATCGCGCGCCTACTCTTCACCGCTTGGGCATTCAGGCCTTCAAACCGCGATTGATTGAAGGCAAGGCGATTCGTATTCACCCCATGGTTTGCACGGCCTTCAACGCTGACTTTGACGGTGATCAAATGGCCGTCCATGTTTTGTTGACCGAACAGGCCAAGAAAGAAGCGGAGGAGTTGATGGCCGCGGAGCGCGGACTTTTGAAGCCGGCTACCGGCACGCCGGTGGCCACGCCCAAACAAGACGTGGCCCTCGGATGTTTTTACATCTCCACCATTCGCGATCGCGCCGATGGATTGGTTAAAACTTTCGGTTCATTTCAGGAAGCAAAATTGGCGTACAAACTCCGTCGCATTACTTTGCAGGAAAAAATAAAAGTGCGGCCGGGAGACGGTCGGGCCGAGGCCAAAGGTCCGGACGGCGCGCTCTTGGAAACAACGGTTGGCCGCATCTTCTTTAATGAAATCATGCCGGAAAAAATTCCCTTTTACAATGAACAAATCAACGTAAAAAAACTTGGGGAAATTATCCGCTTGTCGTTGGAATTTTATGGGGAAGTGGAAACGGCGCATTTGCTTGATGCCATCAAAAACTTGGGCTTCAAGTATGTTACCAAGTCCGGATATTCTTTGGGCATGGATGATTTTCCGTCTTTGACCGGCAAAACCGAACTCTTAGGTGAAGGCGACAAGCGCGTGGAAGAGATTGAAGAGCAGTATGAAGAAGGATTGCTGACGCAAAGTGAACGGCATACAAAAATTATTGACACTTGGACGGAAATCAAGGATCGTATCGTGGCGCAAAATCGTCAAACATTGGATCCTTTGGGCCCGGTCTTTGCTATGATTGAATCCGGCGCGCGCGGATCGTGGGGGCAGTTGACGCAAGTTATCGGTATGAAAGGATTGGTTTCCAGCCCGTCCGGTGAAATTATTGAATTGCCGGTCAAAGGCAACTTTAAAGAGGGCTTTGATGTGCTGGAATTTTTTATCTCCTCGCACGGCACGCGCAAAGGTTTGTCCGATACGGCTTTGCGCACGGCCAACGCCGGTTATTTGACGCGGCGTTTGGTGGATGTGGCGCAGGATGTGGTTGTTTTGAAAGAGGATTGCGGTGATACGGAAGGCGCAATTATCACGGAAGAGGACTCGCAAGTTATGGGTGAAAAATTATCCGAGCGCGTGGTCGGAAGATTCGCTCTGGCGGACATCAAGGCGCCGGGCAAACGAAAACCGATCGTGGCGGCCGGAGAATTGATTACGGAAGCGGCGGCGCGGGAAATTGCCAATGCCAAGCTCACGGAAATCCATGTCCGTTCGGTGTTAAAATGTTTGATGCCTAAAGGCGTTTGCCAGAAATGCTATGGTTTTGAATTGGGTCACAACAAACTGGTAAAAATGGGAACGGCTGTTGGCATCATTGCCGCCCAGTCCATTGGCGAACCCGGCACCCAGCTCACCATGCGTACTTTCCATACCGGCGGCGTGGCCGGAACGGATATCACCAAGGGGCTCCCGCGCGTGGAAGAATTGTTTGAAGCGCGCGCCCCCAAGAAAAAATCATTTGTCTCGGAAATCGCCGGTGTCTGCACGATTGAATCGGCCGAGGGGCGCGTGATTGAATCACCGACCGGCAAGAAAATTTTTGAAGGACGGCGTGGGCAGAAAATCGTGAAAGTGAAGGCCATGGACGGAACGGAAAAAGAATACATCATCCCGTTGGGATATAAAATTACCGTCAAAGAAGGGGACTTGGTGAACCCCGGCGATATGATGACCGAAGGCCACGTTGATTTGACGGAACTCTTTGCCCTCAAAGGCAAAGAAGCGGTGCAGAAATATATCTTGAAAGAAATTCAGGACATCTATTCTTCGCAAGGACAGAAATTAAACGACAAACATATTGAAACGATTATTCGCCAGCTTTTTTCGCGCATGCTGGTGACGGAATCCGGCGACACGGAACTTTTGCCCGGGGAAGTGGTGGAGAAAGCGCAGGTGGCAACGGCCAACAAAATTTTGAAGAAAGGTGAGAAGCCGGCGGTTGGTCAGGAACTTTTCTTGGGAATTTCTAAGGTGGCGCTCTCCACTCAAAGTTTCCTCTCGGCGGCGTCGTTTATGGAAACGGCGCGCGTGCTCATCAACGCCGCCGTTACCGGCAAGATTGATTTCTTGGACGGTCTCAAAGAGAACGTCATTATTGGGCGGCTCATTCCGGCCGGCACCGGATACGATAGTCGGATGGGTTTGATGACGACGCCGGTTACGGATGTTCCGGCTGTGGTGGAGGCGGCATGATATGGCGTTTGCTTCGCTCTACGCTAATTACTACGATCTTTTTTATGGTCAAAAAGATTACACGGGGGAGGTAGCAACGTTGGAAATTTTGTTGAAGCGGTTTGTTGAAGGTAGCGTTCATTCAATTTTAAGTATTGGATGCGGAACGCTTGGACACGAATTACTTTTGGCCAAACACGGCTATAAGATTTTTGGGATTGATCAAAGCACCGAGATGATTGCCATGGCCAAAGAAAAAATTTCAGCGGGGAACGCAACAAACATTCAAGTTGAAGTTGCTGACATGCGTTCTTTTAATGTACCTGGTACCGATGCTTTGGGTACGGGTCGGTTTGACGCGGCGATCGCGATGTTTAACATCATTGGCTATTGCGCGAAGAATGAAGATTTAGTAGCCACTTTAAGATGCGTGCGTGCCGCTCTGCGCCCGGGTGGCATCTTTGTTTTTGATTGTTGGTTTGCGCCCGCGATTTTTAAAGATCCGCCAACTGATCGGGTGGTCGAGTTTCAGGATGGTCAGCGTCAAATTGTGCGCCGCGCGAAAACCGTTCAACTCGTGAACGATGATCTTTTGGAGATTGAATTTACAGTGGCGATTAAAGAGGGAGAGAAAGTTATTTCGGACTGGTCGGAGCGACATCGCGTCCGGTATTGGATGGTGCCGGAGCTAACTTATTTTTTGGAGCAGAATGGTTTGGCGCTTTTGGCGGCGCATGAATTTGGCAACACGGAAGCGCCGCCATCGCCGGAAAAATGGAACATGATGATTGTTGCTCGCGCCGTATGATGGTTCCTGTTTGAAAAATGAAGAATTGGCACACGTTGTAAAGACCATATGTGAGGCCGTTAAAAGTTTAGTATGAAGATTCTGATTACCGGTACCGTTGGCGAATCACTGCCGCCGCCTTATGCCGGCATCCCAAAACTTACCATGCTTTGGGCCCGGGAGTGGGCGCGTTCCGGACACAAAATTGCCATTACTTTTGTCCACCGTCATGATCACGAGGACGATTTGGGCGCGGGCGGAGAATATTTTTTTGAATTCGCAAGCCGTCCGAATAAGTTCAAAAAAATTTTATTTTTGTTGAAATGGTTTTTTGCTGATCCGCGATTGTATTTTCGCTTGCATCGCGCTTATGCCCGTTTTTTTGGGCTGACTAAAGAAGGAATAATGTATTCATCTTACGGCGTTTGGCTGGGTCATCTGATTAAAAAATTTCAACCGGATTTGATTTTGGGTCAGGCGGCGCTCGTCAAGTCATTTATGGCGGCGCATTTAGCCCGAGAGCATGGTATTCCTTTTGTGCTCGCGCCCTACGCGGAAGTGCACTGGCTTTCCAACTCCCGCGGGGAAAATATCGCCGCGACCTTGGGAAATTATTGGCGGTACTTTTTGTCCTTGCCCGAGGTTGTGCTTACTTGCAGTTGGTTTTGCTCAAACGGCTCGCTCCTTTATGCGCCGCCAGAGAAGGTTGAAGTTATTTATCCGGGCATTGATGTTGGTCTTTATACCGGCGGCGGTTCGGGCGTCAAACAAAAGATGCGTGAAAAATTCGGCTTGCCGCCAGAGGCCTTTATTGTGCTCGCGGTCGGCGCTTATACGCCGCGCAAAGGTCATGATCATATTATTGACGCCGTGCATCTTTTACGGGAACAAGGTCGCGATATCTTTATTGCGCTTTGCGGCGCCGGGAATCCAAATTGGCTTTTAGCGCGAGCGGCGGATTACGGTATGAGCGATCGGCTTAAAGTTTTTCAGAAACTTTCGGAGCAGGATTTAATTGATCTTTATAAGACCGCGGACATATACTGCGATGCCTCCACCACCGAGCGGGCGTGTTTGGGAATGTCGCTCACGGAAGCGATGTCTTCAGGGTTGCCGGTGGTTGGTTATTCAATTGGCGGTTTGCCAGAGGTGATTCATGAAAATGAAAACGGTTTTTTGGCGCCGTTCGGAAATCGTCTGGAGCTTGGCAAGGCCATCTTGAAGATGAAACAATTAAGCGGGGAGGAACGCGAGCGACTGGGACGTGAAGGTGTGGCCGTGGCCGGGCGAGAGGTGGATATAAAAGTCGCGCAAGTGAAAGTGATGGCAGCGCTCGAAAGAGCGGTACAAAGATAGAGCAGTAGAGAATAGACAGTTGGCGTTCTTGATTGGAGAACACGTCAATTGCACTGTCTATTTAACCAACTATGGCTCGTCATTCCAAATGGGCCAACATTCAAACACGAAAAAACGCCGTTGATAAAAAACGGGCGGTGATTTTTACCAAACTCGCTCGCGCCATTACCGTGGCTACCAAAGAGGGTGGCGCGGACATTTCCACCAATTTCAAATTAGCCACGGCCATTGATCAGGCGCACGCCGCCAATGTGCCAGGGGACAATGTGGAGCGCGCCATTCAAAAGGGTAGCGGCGGCGTTGACGGCGCGCAATTGGATGCCGTCCTTTTTGAAGCGTATGGTCCGAGCGGCGTGGCTTTTTTAATTGAAGCGCTGACCGATAATAATAATCGCACGGCCGCGGAAATAAGGCATCTTCTTTCCAAGCACGGTGGTACTCTGGCCGGCCCGGGAGCGGTGCAGTGGATGTTTGAACGGGTAGGAATCGTGCGTATAAGCATGGATGAGTTTGTTAAAAAATCTTTGGATGAAATTGAACTGATTTTGATTGACGCCGGTGCGCAAGATATTATTTCTGAAGACAATGGATTGACGGTGGTCACGACGGTTGCCGGTTTGAAAATTGTTTTGGAAGCGGTGATGAAATTGGGAATCGCGGCCGAATATTCCGGCATTGAGTGGCGGCCGAAAGAAACGGTGAAAGTGGAAGATGCGGTAGCGCTGGAAAAGTTAGAAGTTTTGTATGATGCGCTTGAAAATCATGATGATGTGCAAAATGTTTGGAGCAATGAGGCCTGAAGTGAAAGACAAAAAATATGAAAGTTCTTGGGATTGATCCGGGTTTTGGGAGAATGGGCTGGGCTATTGTTGAAATTGCCGGTTCGGGTGTGCGTGCTATAGAATTTGGATGCGTGGAAACAAAATCAGTAATGTCGTTTGCCGAGCGGCTTTTGGTCTTATCTGATGAGTTGCGGCGTTTGATAAAAAAATTTCATCCGGAAGTTGTGGCGGTGGAAGAATTATTTTTTGCCAAAAATGTAAAAACCGCGATTCAAGTGGCGCACGGCCGCGGTGTTATTATTTTGGCGGCGGCGCAGGCCGGTTTGCCGATTGTGGAAGTCAAACCGGCGGAAGTAAAGCAGACCATTGCCGGGAACGGCAACGCTGATAAAAAACAAGTGCAAAAAATGGTGCAGATCATTTTTGGTTTGAAGGCGCCGCTAAAATCAGATGATGCCGCTGATGCCTTGGCCGTGGCTTTAACTGGCGGCTCGCGGGCGCGATGGGAGAAAAAAACGAAGTAAAAATTTGGGATCAAAGCAAAGGACTTCCGTGAAAAGCGGAAGTCCTTGCTGTGCGCGCGCCGGTCAGAGTTGCTTGACGGCGCGGAAATCCAAGTTGTAGAGGGTAGCGTTGCCGGTGGCGTCACGGCGCGTGGTGACGATCTTTGCTTCCGGCGGGATGGTGTGATCCTGTGTGGAGAACAGGTACTGCGCGTTTTCCGGCGACAGGTTGCCTGCGGGCGATTGCTTCATCTGCGTTAGGAAGAACTGGTGAACGAGCCCTTTTTGCATGAGCGCGTTCACAACCCTTGGACCACCTTCATGAAGGAGGTGCTTGATGTTGAAACGGCCCCGCAAATCCGTCATCATTGCCGGTTCATCCAGTGTCTCCATCCCGTAGACCAGAACTTTTGGCCGACGCGAGGCGAGATCCGGATATTTCCTGGCCAAGTTCTCCGCACCTTGCGCACCGGTGACGATATATGTGCTGGTCGTTTCATCGTGAAAAACGACGGCATCAAGATTCACGTCTCCGGAGTTGGTCATGAAGAAAGTTGGCGGGTTCTTGTCCTTCTTGGCCAATCCTTTGCGAAAGCGATGAAACGCGGCGCGTAGTTCTTCAAGTCCCTGCATCTGTGGGAACTTGTCAAAGATGAAGTCCAGATTCCACAGGTGCTTTGGTTCGCCGTTCACCGTACCCGAGCCAACCATCACCGCATCAGCCGCCGCGCGGAAGATGGCCATCCCGAAAGCGTCGGCGCGGTTTCCTCCGGAGATGGCGCCGCCGCCCGGCCGGTCCTTGAGATTGTAGATTCCTTCCTTGCTCACGACGAAGTTCACGAACGTGAGCGGGACCGTCATCCCTTCCGGCGACCGGACGAATTCCAGACCGGTGCCGTAAAGACGCAAGAGTTCCGGCGGCAATTCCAGCGTGTGCAAATCTGGAAACTCACCCCGGCCGTCTTCAAGGAGCATCATGGTGATCTCCCTTTGCTTTTCAGACTGCCCGCTGTCAACGTTCATATTTTCTCCCTTGGGGGTTTCCATACACAGCGCACGTTAGGTGCGAGAAAATAATAACACCATCATTGACCAAGCGCAAGCGCGATGGTATAACCAAACGAACCAACTAAGGAGGGGATCGTGGCGAAATGGACGCAGGAAGAACGAGACAGTTTTTTTCGCGCGACGATCCATTGGGGGGTCGCCGCATTCGTGATTGGGTTTTACGGATTCTACGGCTTGAGCGTTATGGAAGTGCGCGCTCTCGGCCGCGGATTCGTAATCGTGGTGATCACGATTGAACTCTGGAAGTTCATTCACGCGCCGTTTCGAGCGTGGGTGATCCGGCACTACGGAGAACTGATGCGGCCTCATGAGAAGAACGGCATCACCGGTTTTGGGGAATTGGCGGTCGGGATTTATCTGGCCGTGGAGTTTTTTCCAAAATCAGTGGCGCTCCTGGCCATCATTTCCGTGGCCGCCGATCCGGTGGCGCGGATTGTCGGTCTGCACTGGGGCCACGTGCGTCTCCGGAATGGCAAGACGCTCTCGGGCGCGTTCGCCTGTTTGGTGGCCAGCAACGTGCTGACACTGGCGCTCGCGTTTCTGCTTTCCGGGCAGGACGTGAGTTTCACCGCCGCCATGCTCATTCGCGCGCCGTTTTACATTGCGGCGCTGGAGCTAGCGAGCCGCCGCCATGACAACCTGATCGTGCCGGTCGGCACCGCCGCCCTCCTCACGATTTTCTAATGAGGACAGGCGGTCAACATAAAAGGAGACAACATAAAAGAGGGCAGCACGTTCGTGTTGCCCTCCTTCGTTTTGTTTGATCGTGTTTTTTGGTCAGGGATTGGCGTTGATTAGGTCATGTGCATATACGTTGCCAGCCAGAGCGCGATCCCGAAACCGGAGATGAGTGGTGTGACGCCGCTTGCAAGTTGCGAGAGAAGTTCCGACGCCGGAAAAGACGGCGGGTAACGAAGAGTGACGGGAACGAGATCGTTTTCATCCACGGTTGCCCAAGCGATTTCCGCGGGGTCAAGTTCAACTTTTCGCGCCACCACGATACTGCACTGATAGCAATGGTCCCCGAAGTGGGCAATCCGGCGCCATGACAGGGCGGTGAGGCCCATCTGAACGGCGAGGACGCGTCGGCCGGCCTCAAAAATATCCTCGCCGACGCGCAGGACGCCATGGGGAAGAACGAAATTGGTGTTGGCGGCGGGGAGCGCCGTCATATTTGACGCGGATTTCTTGGCGGTGCGGCGCATGAAAACATTGTCGTCGGTATTGATTGGCACAACGACAACATGTTCACTCATTGCCGTGGCCGCTTTGAACAAACGACGCACGGCCGCGAATTTTGGCGACAAGATATCCGGACGGGTTTTTTTGGCGGAAAAACGAGAGACGGCGGGAGTATTCACGGAAAACCTCCTAATGGTTTGGGTTTAAACTTTTGGTAGGGCTTCACGGGTACAAAAAAGCGCTTCGGAGGAAGCACGGATTCTTTCCTCCAAACCCACTTTAATGGAAGCCGTCGGTGTTGTCAAATTGGGGACAGTTACCGAGGTAACTGTCCCCGTGTGGATAACCTTGGCGTCTCAAAATAAGGGAGCGAAAAACGTACGCAAAAACGCGGTAAAAACGGGTCGCAGGGGAAACTTGCCGGGCTAAAAACGGCTTGCTATACTTCTCCTTGCTCAGAATGCCACGCACAATATCTAGTGGTTCAGAACGGTTTGAACCACAAGATGTAGTGGATCGCGTAATTTTAATGAAAAACGCCGGTCCGCCGCGTGGCTTTTAAATCGTCAAAAAACGGCGGCTCTCCGCCATCATCAGCACCTTATGTCCGAACTGCAAACCGGGTTTGCCGTCGCCCAGAGCACGGCTCTTAAAGGTTTGGCCATTCCTCGTATTTTTACCAAGGTCGGCGCCGATCCCTTTGCCAGCGTACAATATGAAAAACGGTCTTCAATTATCCGCAACACGGACGGGACCGTTGTTTTTGAAATGAATGATGTGGAAGTGCCGATTTTTTGGTCGCAAGTGGCCACGGATATTTTGGCGCAAAAATATTTTCGTAAAACCGGCGTGCCGCAAACCAATGAAGACGGCACGCCTAAACGCACGGCGGACGGTCAACCGGCGCTTGGGTCCGAACACAGCGTGAAACAAGTCGTGCATAGAATGGTGGGATGCTGGCGATATTGGGGAGAGAAGTACGGATACTTTGCCACCACGGAAGATGCGGCCGCTTATTATGATGAGAGTGTTTATATGATGCTCCATCAAATGGGCGTCCCGAACTCCCCGCAATTTTTTAACACTGGTTTGAATTGGGCTTATGGCATCAACAGCCAGTCGCAAGGACATTATTATGTTGATCCGGGAACCGGCGTGCTCACTCGCGCCGCGGACGCATATACGCATCCACAGCCCCATGCGTGCGTCGTTGGTGACACCAAACTTTTAACAAGCGAAGGATGGTTGACCATCAGTGAAGTCGTTCAAAACAACCGAACGGATCTGTTAGTTTATGACGGCAATAATTGGGCAAAAATTTTAGCCGTTAAAAAAAATGGCAAGAGACAAGTATTCAGAATGAAATTGAGCAATGGCCAGTATGTTGATTTGACCGCTGATCATTTGGTCATGGCTTCAAAAGAAAGAGAGAAGGAAGGTGGTTGGTATTCTTGGCTTCCGGCAGAGGAGACATTAAATAAAAAAGTTTTATTTGTAACTAAACAAGAGGTTGGCGCTTATAGTTTTTTGAAAGAAAAAGAAATGGTTACAACTGCGCAAGCAGAGTTGGTCGGTTTCCATGTTGGCGATGGTTATGCCGGCACCTATAATAAGACCACTCTTTTTGGAGTAGTTGCCGCTACGGAAGATGAATTTGTCAGAATCGCGCGATTATTTGAGGATGTTTTTGGCGCCTACACTGTTACCGCTAAGCCCAACATCAGTCCTGAATATAAAATTGTCAAACACGATTTTAAAGAAACGATAGAATTTCGTCAGGTCTTTGAACTTGGTTTAGGTAGTAGAAATGTGGGCGTGCCGAAGAAAATTTTTGCGGCTACGCCGGAAGCACAGCGGGCATTTCTTAGAGGATTATTTCAAGCCGATGGCGCGGTAAGAATACGCAAAGATGACGGGAGAAATTCCGGTGATGTCTGTTTAGCAACGACATCGGCAAAATTAGCTCATGAAGTGCACCTGCTTTTATCCGGTCTGGGAATTTATTCGCGTATCAGCGAGTGTCGGGATAGAAGAGAAAATCGCGGTGTTCTGAATCACGTCATCATTGCGTACGCTTCAGAAAGAAAGAAATTTGAAGAGCAGGTTGGGTTTGCTTCCAAAAGAAAAATGACAAAGTTGAGAGAACTAAATGAAACGGTTGACGGTAAAAATAAAAAAAATATTTCTGAAGAAACCGTTATTGCTTTTGAGCCGCTTGATGTGCAAGAGGTTTTTGACATTCAAACTTCTACAGAAAAATTTGCCGCCAATGGCGTCGTCGTGCATAACTGCTTCATCCAATCCATCAAAGATGATTTGGTGAATGAAGGCGGCATTATGGATCTCTGGGTCAGAGAAGCGCGATTGTTTAAATATGGTTCCGGCACCGGCACCAACTTTTCCTCTTTGCGCGGCAATGGCGAGCCGCTCTCGGGCGGCGGCCGCTCTTCCGGATTAATGTCGTTTTTGAAAATCGGCGATCGCGCCGCCGGCGCCATCAAGTCCGGCGGCACCACCCGCCGCGCCGCCAAGATGGTTTGTTTGGATATTGATCATCCGGATATTGAGGCCTTTGTGAATTGGAAAGTGGAAGAAGAGAAAAAGGTGGCGGCTTTAATTGTTGGCGGTTATCCATCTGACTATGAAGGCGAGGCCTATCTCACCGTCTCCGGACAAAATTCCAACAACTCCGTGCGCATACCGAACAGTTTTTTTCGCGCTGTTTTGGAAGACGGTGATTGGAATCTGAAATGGCGCACTGACGATCGCGTTTGCAAGACCTTCAAAGCCCGCGATCTTTGGCAGAAAATTGCTTATGCGGCTTGGAGCTGTGCCGATCCCGGCATTCAAACCGACACCATCATTAACGAGTGGCACACTTGTCCGAAGTCCGGTCGAATCAACGCCAGTAATCCATGCTCTGAATACATGTTTTTGGACAATACCGCTTGCAACTTAATGTCTTTGAATCTTCAACATTTTTTTGACGCCAACACTTTGACTTTCAAAGTTGATGACTTCCGCCACGCCGTCCGCATTTGGACCATCACTTTGGAAATTTCCGTGTTGATGGCCCAGTACCCAAGCAAAGAAATCGGCCAGATGAGTTATGATTTTCGCACACTTGGTTTGGGTTACGCTAATTTGGGAAGTGGAGTGCTGATGGCTTCCGGCATTGCTTATGACTCGCCGCCAGCACGCGCCATTGCCGGCGCCGTCACCGCCATTATGACCGGTGTTTCCTATGCCACGTCCGCGGAAATGGCCGGACATTTGGGAATGTTTCCAAAGTACAATGAGAACAAAGAAGAGATGTTGCGAGTGATGCGCAATCACCGCCGCGCCGTCTACAACACCGCGCCAACGGAATATGAAAAATTGGAAGTTCTGCCGGTTGGTCTTGATCAAAATGTTTGTCCATCGTATCTCCTTAAAGCGGCGCAGGAATCGTGGGATGAGGCGGTGGTGCTTGGTGAAAGGTATGGTTACCGCAATGCGCAGACAACATTGCTGGCGCCCACCGGCACGATTGGACTTTTGATGGATTGCGCCACCACCGGTGTGGAACCCGATTTTGCCTTGGTGAAATTCAAAAAACTTGCCGGCGGCGGTTATATGAAGATTGTGAATGAGTCATTGCCGACGGCTTTGCGCACGCTTGGATATAATGAAATGCAAATTAAAGAAATTGTGGAATATGTCAAAGGCCGCGCCACTTTGAAAAACGCGCCGCACATCAATCATGAAAGTTTAAAGGCCAAGGGCTTCACGGAGAAGGATTTGGAAGTGGTGGAGAAAAATTTGGCCGGTGTTTTTGAAATACCGTTTGCTTTTAACGTCTGGACGCTTGGTGAAGAAGTGATGAAGCGGCTCGGCCTGACCGCGGCGCAATACAATGATTTCAATTTTAATTTATTGAAAGCGCTGGGCTTCACGGACACAGAGATTGAAGCGGCCAATGAATTTGTTTGCGGCGCCATGACCATTGAAGGCGCGCCGTATTTGAAGTCGGAACATTACTCCGTTTTTGACTGTGCCAATCGGTGCGGCAAGAAAGGTCAGCGCTTCATTCATCACTTGGGGCACATTCGGATGATGGCGGCGGTGCAACCATTTTTGAGCGGCGCCATCTCCAAAACCATCAACATGCCGAATGAGGTAACGGTGGACGACGTGAAAGATGCGTATATGGAATCGTGGCGTCTGGGATTAAAAGCCGTCGCTCTTTACCGCGATGGATGCAAATTGTCACAGCCGCTTTCAACAAAGTCAGATAACAAAAAGAATGGGGACAGTTCTAAAGGGGACACTTCTAAAATGGAAAATAAAGAACAAATAACAAATAACCGGGAACAGGTAATGGTTGCGGCCGCAGCGCCAGCCGCGATTTCAAACGGTGCCGAGTACGGCGTGCGGCGGCAGTTACCGGCCAAGCGCACCGGCATTACGGTGGAAGCTAAAATTGGCAATCAACAAGTATATATCCGCACCGGTGAATATCCGAATGGCGCCTTAGGTGAAATTTTCATTGATATGTTCAGAGAAGGCGCGGCTTTCCGTTCACTCTTGAATTGTTTTGCCGTTTCCATTTCTTTGGGGCTTCAATACGGCGTGCCGCTGGAAAAGTTCGTGGAGAAATTCACCTTCACGCGCTTTGAGCCGTCCGGTTTTACCAATCATCCGAACGTGAAAATGTGCACGTCGGTCATTGATTATATTTTCCGCGTGCTGGCTATGGAATATTTGGGACGCACGGATATTGTGCAAGTGGCGCCAACAGAAACGCGGGCGGATAGTTTTCAGGATGTCTTGAAAGCGGCGCCGTTTATTAAAGAAGCGTCCGCCACGATGGAAATTAAAACGGCGTCAGTCGCCGCTTCTGGAAAAACCGCCGTTGACGCTCAACTGGAAGAAATGATGGGCGACGCTCCGGCTTGCGACACCTGCGGGCATATCACGGTCAGGAATGGATCGTGTTATAAATGTTTGAACTGCGGGAATTCCATGGGATGCTCGTAATTTAGAAACGGAGTAACTGGCGCTCTGATAAAGTCGGGGCGTTTTGTTACTGGGATAAAATTTTTGACGGCGTGTAACGGATGGCGCGCCGACGTGTAAGTGTTCATAGAACGCAGTGGCGCGAGGTCAATAAAGCGTCCTCAAAAACAAGGAGGGAAAGATGCAACCGGGGCCAATCGGAGATATTAAGATGCTTCCGGCGCGGTGTCTGATGGGGCTCACGGCGCCCCGTTTGGCATCAAAGGTCTCGGTCACGATTCATGTGGACGCCGAGACGCCGACGCGGTGCAAGATTATCCTTTTGCTTAAACGGTTCGTTGGACTTCAGGAAGAACCGCTGGCCAAG